>NZ_BAAASM010000036.1:0-328776 GCF_039532885.1 Streptomyces nogalater
TGACCGTCCCTCCTACCGCCGCGACGACGACCGCGGTGGCTACCGCAGGGACGACCGCCGTGACGACCGCCGTGACGATCGCCGCGATGACCGCCGGGACGATCGTGGTGGCTTCCGCCGGGACGACAGCCGCGGTGACGACCGTGGCGGTTTCCGCCGGGACGACAGCCGCGGTGAGCGCGGTGGCTTCCGGGGGCGGGACGACCGTGGCGGCCGTGGGCCGCGCAGGGACGACCGCGGTGGCCGGCCGGGTGGTGGCTTCCGGGGACGTGACGGCCGCGACGACCGCCGTGGCGGCGGCCGGTTCCGCGACGAGCGGGACCGGGACCGGGAGCCGATCAAGCGGCTGCCGATCCCGGAGGACGTCACCGGTGACGAGATCGACAGGGACGTCCGGCAGGAGCTGCAGAGCCTGCCCAAGACGCTCGCGGAGGACGTCGCCAAGAACCTGGTGATGGTCGCCCGGCTGATCGACGAGGACCCCGAAGGCGCCTACGGCTACTCCAAGGTCGCTCTGCGACTGGCGTCCCGTGTGGCCGCCGTGCGCGAGGCCGCCGGGTTCGCCGCGTACGCGACCCAGAAGTACAGCGAGGCCCTCGCCGAGTTCCGGGCCGCCCGGCGGATGACCGGCACCGTCGAGCTGTGGCCGGTGATGGCCGACTGCGAGCGCGGGCTCGGCCGGCCGGAGAAGGCGCTCGACATGGCCGGTGCCCCGGAGGTGCACAAGCTGGACAAGGCCGGGCAGGTCGAGATGCGGCTCGTCGCCGCCGGCGCCCGGCGTGACATGGGCCAGCTGGACGCGGCCATCGTGACCCTCCAGAGCCCGGAGCTGGCCTCCAACTCGGTGCAGCCCTGGACCGCGCGTCTGCGCTACGCCTACGCCGACGCGCTGCTGGCCGCCGGCCGGGAGCGCGAGGCGCGGGAGTGGTTCGCGAAGGCCGTCGAGGCCGACCGGGACGGCAGCACGGACGCCTCCGACCGGCTCGCCGAGCTGGACGGCGTGGAGTTCGTCGACGCCCTGGCCGAGGACGCCTCGGACGAGCCCGGGGAAGCGGCCGAAGCCCCGGACGCCGCTCCGGAGGACGACGACAAGCACTGACGCCGGCAGTCACCTGAAAGGGGGGCGGGTTCCCATGGAACCCGCCCCCCTTTTTTTTGCAGGTAAGGCGGCAGGTAAAGCGGGTGATGCCGGTGATGCCCCCGGCTCAGATCTCCAGCGCGCGCAGCACCAGCCCCGACGCCGGCTTCGGACCGAACGACGTCGACTTGCGGGGCATCGTCACCCCCTGCCGGGCCAGGTCCCGTACGACCTCCTCGCGGACCGGGTGCATCAGGACGGCCGTACTGCCGTCGCGTTCCGCCTTCTCGACCGTCGCCGCCGTGTCGTGGATGTAGGCGATGTGCGCCGGGGAGTCCTCGGGGACACGCCAGACGTGCTCCAGCAGCGTGGCGTGCAGCACCGTGGCGTCCAGAGAGCGCCAGGCGGCCGGCCGGTCCGCCGGGACGGTCCGGGCCAGCAGCTTCGGGTCCGGCCGGTCGAGCAGGTGGAAGGCGCCGTCACCGGCCAGCAGGAACGAGTTGCCCGCGCGGGACGCCTCCGCCAGGGCGGCCTGGGCCCTCGGCAGCGGCACGTCGAGCCGCCGTACCCGGAACAGGCCGTCGACCGCGTCGAGCGCGTCCGCGACCGGCAGGCCGTGCAGCAGCCGGTGGATGGCGCGGACCCGCAGCGGATAGCGGGCGGTGTCGACCAGCAGGACCAGGCCGTAGTCCCAGGGGCTGGGGGAGGGGTGCTCCAGGCGCAGCCGCCGGTAGGTGGCCCAGCGGTGGTGGCCGTCGGCGATCAGTGCCTGGCGGCCGGCCAGGTCGGCCTGGACACGGGCCAGGTCGGCGGGGTCGGTGACGGACCACAGGCGGTGCCGGAAGCCGTCCTCGGTGGTCGTGGCCAGCAGCGGTGGTCGGCTCGCCGTGCGCTCGATCACCTCGGCCGCCGTCCCCGCGCCCACCCCAGACGCCGTACCCGCCTCCGCCCCCGACGCCGTACCGGTGTTCGTCCGTGCCGGATCGCCGGCCGTCGCGCCGTCACCCCGGTAGGTCAGCAGCAGCGGTTCCAGGTTCGCGCGGGTGGCGCGCATCAGGGCGGCGCGGTCGGCGACCACGGGCGGCATGACGTCCTCGTGCGGCAGGACCACGCCCTCGGCGGGCTCCGTCACCCGCAGGGTGCCGATGATCCCGCGCTGGAGCATGCCTTCGCCGTCGCGCTGCTCGTACACGTACAGCCCGGGGGCCGGGTCGGCGACGAGGATGCCCTCGGCCAGCCAGCGGCGCAGGGTGTCGGAGGCCTGCTCGGTGCCGGCGCTGGGGGTGCCGGCCTGCGGCAGGATCAGCCGGACGATGTTGTGCGGGTCGGCCGACTGAAGGTGGTGCAGGCCGTCGGGCCGTACGACGACGTCGTAGGGAGGGGAGGTGACGGAGGAGAGGCTCCCGACCCGGTCGGGGTCGTAGCGCAGGCCACGGAACGGGGTGAGTTCCAGGCCGCGGCGCGTCGTTGCCTCCGAGTGACCTGCTGTCTTCATCCCGGCATCGTACGTGTGTCGGTGGCATGCGGGATGATCGGGGGAAAGGCGAGTCTACGAGGAGCGATACGGACATGAGCCAAGGCGTCAGGACCAGGCCCGAGGGCAGCGGGCAGCCCCTGAGCGAGGCGTACGACACGGCGCTGCTCGATCTGGACGGGGTGGTCTACGCGGGGGGCAGCGCGATCGCGCACGCGGTCGACGCGCTGGCGGTGGCCGGCTCGGGCGGCATGCGGCTGGCGTATGTCACGAACAACGCGCTGCGCACCCCGGACGCGGTGGCCGAGCACCTGACGGAGCTGGGCATACCGACCGGCGCGGACGATGTCATCACCTCCGCGCAGGCCGTGGCCCGGCTGGTCGGCGAGCAGGTGCCGGCCGGGGCGCGGGTGCTGGTGATCGGCGGCGAGGGACTCAGGGCGGCGCTGCGCGAGCGCGGCCTGGTGCCGGTGGAGTCGGCGGATGACGACCCGGCGGCGGTCGTCCAGGGCTACGGCGGGCCCGACCTGCCGTGGGGCCGGTTCGCGGAGGCGTCGTACGCCATCCGGCGGGGCGTGCCGTGGTTCGCGTCCAACACCGATCTGACGATTCCCAGCGGGCGGGGCATCGCGCCGGGCAACGGGGCGGCCGTGGAGGTCGTACGGATCGCGACCGGCGCCGAGCCGCAGGTCGCTGGCAAGCCGCTGCCCCCGATGCACCGGGAGACGATCATCCGGACGGGGGCCGAACGCCCGCTGGTGGTCGGGGACCGGCTGGACACCGACATCGAGGGCGCGTTCAACGGCGGGGTCGACTCGCTGCTGGTGCTGACCGGTGTCACCGACGCAGCCCAGCTGCTCGCCGCGCCGCCCCACCACCGGCCGGCGTATGTGGACGCGGATCTGCGCGGGCTGCTCACCGGGCAGCCGGAGGTCACCGGGGACGGGTCCGGGTTCCGCTGTGGCGGCTGGACGGCGACGGCCGGGGCCGACCGGCTGGAGCTGACGGGCGACGGCGAGGCGCTGGACGGGCTGCGGGCGCTGTGCGCGGCGGCCTGGACGGCGGCCGGCGAGGGCTCCTGTGCCCTGGACGGCGGCAAGGCGCTGGAGCAGCTGGGGCTTTGACGGGCTCGGCCGGGGTAGTCACCCCTCCGGGCCGGGATCGTCACGGCTCGGAGGGGCCCGGGATCGTCACGGCCCGGCGAGCGCATGTCCATCGTCAGGCCGAGCCGGGCCGGGCCGGCGCCCCGCATGTCCATCGCCATGCCGGGTCCGGCCCGGAATCGTCCGGCCCCGGCCGAGTATGTGACGGGGGAGGCGTGCCGGGAGTGGGACGGAACACACATCGGGGAGCCAGAAGAAGTGCAGGGTAGGCTAACCTAACCTCGTGTTGGTCGACAGTCCTCCGGAACAGCGCGCGGAGAACACCCCCGCGCCCCCAACCCGCCATGTGGCCAGGGCCCTTGGGCTCCTGCTCTCGGCCGTGCTCCTGGCGCTCGTCGCCCTGGCGAGTATCGCGATCGGGGCGAAAGGGCTGTCACCGGCCCAGGTCTGGCACGGCCTCTTCCACGACACGGGCACTTACGGCGACGTGGTCGTGGACGAGCGGCTCTCGCGCACGGTGCTCGGTCTGCTGGTCGGCGCCGCGCTCGGGCTCTCCGGCGCGGTGCTCCAGGCGCTGACCCGCAACCCGCTGGCCGACCCCGGGCTGCTCGGCATCAACGCCGGCGCCTCCGCCGCCGTCGTCACGGCCATGACCTTTCTCGGCGTCACCAGCCTCACCGGGTATGTGTGGTTCGCGTTCCTGGGCGCGGCGGCGGTCGGCGCGCTGGTGTGGTTCCTCGGCGGCAGCCGGGGCGCCACCCCGGTCCGGCTCGCGCTCGCCGGTACGGCGATCACCGCGGCCCTGTACGGCTATCTCCAGGCCGTGATGATCACGGACGGCGCGGCCCTGGGCAAGATGCGCTTCTGGACGGTGGGTTCGCTGGTCTCGGCCACCGACTCGACCATCGCGCAGGTGCTGCCGTTCCTCGCGGTCGGCACGGTGCTGGCGCTGGCGCTGGCCCGGCCGCTGAACGCGGTGGAGATGGGCGACGACACCGCCCGCGCCCTCGGCGCCAACCTCGACCGCACCCGCGCGCTGGCCATGCTGTCCGCCGTGGTGCTGTGCGGTGCCGCGACCGCCGCCTGCGGCCCGATCATGTTCGTCGGCCTGATGGTGCCGCACGTCGTGCGCTCCTTCACCGGCCCCGACCTGCGCTGGATCCTGCCGTACGCCACGCTCCTGGCGCCCGTGCTGCTGCTCGGCTCCGACGTCCTCGGCCGGGTCGTGGCCCGGCCCGCCGAACTCCAGGTCGGCATCGTCACCGCGATCATCGGCGGCCCGGTCTTCATCTTTCTCGTACGACGGCGGAGGACGGCCCAGCTGTGAAGACCCACTCCAGGAGCCGTGCCGTACGCACCCCCGGCGGGCTCTCCCTGCGCCTGGACCCGCGCGCCCTGACCGTCGTCGTGCTGCTGGTGGTCGCCGCCTGCGCCGCCGGGGTCGCCCTGATCGGGACCGGCGACGCGAAGATCCCGGCGGCCGACGTGCTGCGGACGCTCGCCGGGAACGGCACCGCCTACCAGGACTTCATCGTCAACGAACTGCGCCTGCCCCGGGTCCTCGTCGGCCTGCTGGTCGGCGCCTCGCTCGGCCTCGGCGGCGCCCTGTTCCAGTCGATCTCCCGCAACCCGCTGGGCAGCCCGGACGTGCTCGGCCTGTCCCAGGGCTCCACGGCCGGCGCGCTGATCGTGATCGTGCTGCTGTCCGGCAGCGCCTCCCAGGTGACCCTCGGCGCGCTGGCCGGCGGCCTGGTCACCGGCCTCGCCATCTACCTGCTCGCCTGGAAGCAGGGCGTGCACGGCTACCGGATGGTGCTGGTCGGTATCGGCGTCAACGCGGTCATGACGGCCGTCAACGGCTATCTGCTCACCAAGGCCGACATGGTCGACGCGGCCCGTGCGGTGGTGTGGATGACCGGCTCGCTCAACGGCCGGGGCTGGGACCAGGTCTGGCCGCTGCTCGCGCTGTGCGCCGTCCTCGTCCCGCTGGTCCTCGCCAACGCCCGCGGCCTGCGGATGATGGAGATGGGCGACGACATCTCGAACGCGCTCGGCGTGCGCGTCCAGTGGGCGCGGCTGCTGCTCATGGTCAGCGCCGTCCTGCTCACCGCCGCGGCCACGGCCGCCGCGGGGCCCGTCAGCTTCGTCGCGCTGACCGCGCCGCAGCTCGCCCGCCGGCTGACCCGCTCGCCGGGGCCCAACCTCGTGCCGTCCCTGTGCATGGGCGCGACCCTGCTGGTCGCCGCCGACTGGGCCTCCCAGCGCGCCTTCGGCGCCGACCAGCTGCCCGTGGGCGTGGTCACCGGCGTGCTCGGCGGCGCCTATCTGCTGTGGCTGCTGGTCACCGAGCGCCGGGCGGGCCGGATATGACCCCCGCCGGCCCGACGAACAACCCGAGGAGCACTGTGAACCGCCTGTCCGCCGAGAACGTCACTCTCGCCTACGACCAGCGAGTCATCGCCGAGCAGCTGTCGGTGCAGATCCCCGACCACTCCTTCACGGTGATCGTCGGCCCGAACGCGTGCGGCAAGTCGACGCTGCTGCGGGCGCTGTCGCGGATGCTCAAGCCCAGCCA
This sequence comes from Streptomyces nogalater, assembly GCF_039532885.1. NCBI lineage: Bacteria > Bacillati > Actinomycetota > Actinomycetes > Kitasatosporales > Streptomycetaceae > Streptomyces > Streptomyces nogalater. The sequence continues at coordinate 6,231 of NZ_BAAASM010000036.1, forward strand.
GGGACGGGTGCTGCTGGACGGGCAGGCCATCCAGTCGATGCCCGCGAAGAAGGTCGCCCGCACCCTCGGCCTGCTGCCCCAGACGGCCGTCGCGCCCGACGGCATCACGGTCGCCGACCTCGTCGGCCGGGGCCGCTACCCGCACCAGGGCCTGCTGCGCCAGTGGTCGGCGGAGGACGAGCGGGTCGTCCAGGAGTCGATGCGGCAGACCGGCGTGGCCGAACTGGCCGACCGGTACGTGGACGAGCTGTCCGGCGGGCAGCGGCAGCGGGTGTGGATCGCCATGGCGCTCGCCCAGCAGACCCCGCTGCTGCTCCTGGACGAGCCGACCACCTATCTGGACATCCAGCACCAGATCGACGTCCTCGACCTGTGCGCCGAACTCCACGAGGAGCAGGGCCGGACGCTGGTGGCGGTGCTGCACGACCTCAACCACGCCGCCCGTTACGCCACCCACCTCATCGCCCTGCGCGGCGGGAAGGTGATCGCCGAGGGCGCGCCCAACGAGATCGTGACGGCAGGGCTGGTGGAAGAGGTGTTCGGGCTGCGCTGCCAGGTGATCGACGACCCGGAGACGGGCACCCCGCTGGTCGTGCCCGCCGCCCGGAAGGCGCGGCTCACAGCAGCTTCCTGAGCCGGAACAGATCCAGCAGGCTCGCCTCCAGCCGTACCCGGCCCGAGCCCCAGGCGGTCGCGAAGTTCAGCTCGCCGTCCACCAGGGCCACCAGGTCGTCCCCGGCCAGGGCGAGCCTGATCTGTGCCTTCTCCCGAGGCGGGCCGGGGCGGGTGTCGTCCACCTCGATCCGGCCGCCCGTCATCCGGCCGGTGAAGGTGACGTCCAGGTCGGTGATGTGGCAGCTCACCGAGCGGTCCAGCGCGGCGGCCGCGCGGACCTCGCCCTCGGCGCCCCGCATGGTGTCCGAAAACTTGCCCAGTGCGGCGCGGCACTCCTCGATCGTGGCCATCGCCCCCGACGGTACCCCAGCGGTTCGGGGTAGCGTCGGGGCATGAGCGAGTCCGTGTCCGAGGCCGGTACGGCGGCGCCGGCCGAGCCCGAGCGGGCGGCCGAGCCCGCCGCTCCCGCCCCCCTGAACGTCCCGCGCACGCCAACCGGCGTCCCGGAGGCCGACGCGTGCCTGGAGCGGCTGGCCGACGCCGACCACCTCGCCACCGACGGACATGTGGCGGTGTACGAGGATGTACTGCGGGGGCTGCGCGACGCGCTCACCGCGCTCGACGCCCGCCCGGAACCTCCGGCGCCCCCGACGCCGTACCCCAGCAGACCGTAACCAGAGCAGGAGCTGAACCGAACGTGGCAGGAGTCGCACGCCGCCGTCTCGACGCGGAGCTGGTCCGCCGGAAGCTCGCCCGTTCGCGCGAGCACGCCGGCCAGCTGATCGCCGCCGGGCGGGTCACCGTCGGCAAGACCGTGGCGACCAAGCCGGCCACGCAGGTGGAGACCGCCGCGCCCATCGTCGTCCAGGCCGACGACAGTGATCCCGACTACGTCTCCCGGGGCGGTCACAAACTCGCCGGCGCGCTCCAGGTCTTCGTGCCGCAGGGGCTCGTGGTCGAGGGCCGGCGCGCGCTGGACGCCGGCGCGTCCACCGGCGGCTTCACCGATGTCCTGCTGCGCGCGGGCGCCGCCCGTGTCGTCGCCGTCGACGTCGGCTACGGACAGCTCGCCTGGTCCCTGCAGCAGGACGAACGCGTCACCGTCAAGGACCGTACGAACGTGCGTGAGTTGACGCTGGAGGCGATCGACGGGGAGCCGGTGGAGCTGGTCGTGGGCGATCTGTCCTTCATCCCGCTCGGACTGGTGCTGCCCGCCCTGAAGCGGTGCGTGACGCCGGACGCCGATCTGGTGATGATGGTCAAGCCGCAGTTCGAGGTGGGCAAGGACCGGCTCGGCAGCGGCGGTGTCGTGCGCAGTCCCGAACTGCGGGCGGAGGCCGTGCGGAAGGTGGCCGAGCAGGCGTGGGAGCTGGGTCTCGGGGTGCGGGCGGTCACCGCCAGCCCGCTGCCCGGACCCGCGGGGAACGTCGAGTACTTTCTCTGGCTGCGGGCGGGGGCACCCCGGGTGGACCCGGCCGACGTCGACCGTGCAGTGGCGGAGGGGCCGCGTTGACACAGAACCATGCGCGTACTGTTTTCCTGCTCGCCCACACCGGGCGGCCCGCGGCGATCCGCAGCGCGGAACTCGTCGTCAAGGGCCTGCTGCGGCATGGCATCGGGGTGCGGGTGCTGGAGGAGGAGGCGCGCGACCTGCCGCTCCCGGACGAGGTGCACCTCGTCAAGGAGGCCACCGCGCAGTGCCTGGACGGCTGCGAGCTGCTGATCGTGCTGGGCGGTGACGGCACGCTGCTGCGCGGGGCCGAGTTCGCGCGGGCCTCCGGGGTGCCGATGCTCGGCGTCAACCTGGGACGCGTGGGGTTCCTCGCCGAGGCCGAGCGGGACGACCTGGACCGGGTGGTGGACCGGGTGGTGGCCCGCTCCTACGAGGTCGAGGAGCGGATGACCGTCGATGTCGTCGTCCACCGCAACGGTGACATCGTGCACACCGACTGGGCGCTGAACGAGGCGGCCGTGCAGAAGGCCGGCGCGGAGAAGCTGCTGGAGGTCGTGCTGGAGATCGACGGGCGGCCGGTGTCGGAGTTCGGCTGCGACGGGGTGATCCTGTCCACGCCCACCGGGTCCACCGCCTACGCCTTCTCGGCCGGCGGTCCGGTGGTCTGGCCGGAGGTGGAGGCACTGCTGATGGTGCCGATCAGCGCGCACGCGCTGTTCGCCAAGCCGCTGGTCACCTCCCCGGACTCGGTGCTCGCGGTGGAGGTGCTGCCGCACATCCCGCCGGGCGTGCTGTGGTGCGACGGCCGGCGCACGGTCGAGCTGCCGCCCGGGGCGCGGGTGGAGGTGCGCCGGGGCGCGGTGCCGGTACGGCTGGCCCGGTTGCACCACTCGTCGTTCACCGACCGGCTCGTGGCGAAGTTCGCCCTGCCGACCACGGGGTGGCGGGGGGCGCCGCACCACTCCCAGGAGTGACACGGGCGGGCCATGTGCGCTGCCCGCCCCGGACCTCGTATGGTCTGTTCCGTGTTGGAGGAGATGCGGATACGGTCGCTCGGGGTCATCGACGATGCCGTAGTCGAGCTGTCACCGGGGTTCACCGCTGTCACCGGTGAGACGGGTGCGGGCAAGACCATGGTGGTCACCAGCCTCGGGCTGCTGCTCGGCGGCCGGGCGGACCCGGCGCTCGTGCGGATCGGGGCGGAGAAGGCGGTCGTGGAGGGGCGGGTCGCCGTCCCCCCCAAAGCCGCCGCCGTCGTACGCGCCGAGGAGGCGGGGGCCGAGCTGGACGACGGCGCCCTGCTGATCAGCCGTACCGTCTCCGCCGAGGGCCGCTCCCGGGCGCATCTGGGCGGGCGCAGCGTGCCCGTCGGGCTGCTCGCCGAGCTGGCCGACGACCTGGTGGCCGTGCACGGGCAGACCGACCAGCAGGGACTGCTGAAGCTGTCCCGGCAGCGGCAGGCCCTGGACCGGTACGCGGGCGACGCCGTCGCCGTGCCGCTCGCCGAGTACACCGGGGCCTACCGGCGGCTGCGGGCCGTCTCCGCCGAGCTGGAGGAGATCACCACCCGCGCGCGGGAGCGGGCGCAGGAAGCCGACATGCTGCGCTACGGGCTCGACGAGATCGCCGCCGTGGAGCCCCGGCCCGGCGAGGACGCCGAACTGGCCGAGGAAGCCGGACGGCTCGGGCACGCCGAGGCGCTGTCGTCCGCCGCGACGGCCGCGCACGCCGCTCTCGCGGGCAACCCGGAGGACCCCGAGGGGATCGACGCCTCGACCCTCGTCGCGGGCGCCCACCGCGCCCTGGAGGCCGTACGGGCGCACGACCCGGCGCTGGCCGCGCTCGCCGACCGGATCGGGGAGATCGGCATCCTGCTCGCCGACGTGGCCGGCGAGCTGGCCGGATACGCCGACGATCTCGACGCCGACCCGCTGCGGCTGGCCGCCGTGGAGGAACGCCGGGCCGCGCTGACCGCGCTGACCCGCAAGTACGGCGAGGACATCGACGCGGTCCTCGCCTGGGCCGAGCACGGCGCCGCCCGGCTCACCGAGCTGGACGGCGACGACGAGCGGATCACGGAGCTGACCGCCGAGCGCGACGCGCTCCGTACCGAACTGGGCGCCCTCGCGCAGCGGCTGACCGACGCCCGGAGGGAGGCCGCCGAACGGTTCGCCGCGGCCGTCACCGCCGAGCTGGCCTCGCTGGCGATGCCCCACGCGCGCGTGTCCTTCGACATCCGGCAGACCCCCGACCCCGAGGGCGTCGAGGTCGGCGGACGGACGGTGGCCTACGGCCCGTCGGGCGTCGACGAGGTCGAACTGCTGCTCGCCCCGCACCCGGGAGCCCCGGCGCGGCCCATCGCCAAGGGCGCCTCCGGCGGTGAGCTGTCCCGGGTGATGCTCGCGGTCGAGGTGGTCTTCGCGGGCACCGACCCGGTCCCGACGTACCTGTTCGACGAGGTGGACGCGGGGGTCGGCGGCAAGGCGGCGGTGGAGATCGGCCGGCGCCTGGCGAAGCTCGCCAAGACCGCGCAGGTCGTCGTGGTCACCCACCTGCCCCAGGTCGCCGCGTTCGCCGACCGCCAGCTGCTGGTGGAGAAGACCAGCGACGGTTCCGTGACCCGTTCCGGCGTGAAGGTCCTGGAGGGCGAGGAGCGCGTCCGCGAGCTGTCCCGCATGCTGGCGGGCCAGGAGGACTCCCAGACGGCCCGGGCACACGCGGAGGAACTCCTGGCCACGGCCAGGGCGGAGGTATAGCGGGCGGCCCCGGGGACGCTTCCCGGGGTGCGGCCCGGTCCGGGCCGTTTCCTAGGGTGGGCGGCATGATCGACGAGCGAACGTGCCGCCCGCTGCTCCTCGCCGCCGCGCTCACCCGGGCCGGCCAGGCCCTGCTGCGCGCCGCCCCGCCCGGCGGACGCGCGCGCTGGGAGCGGACCAACCACGCCGGACGGGCCGTCGGGCTGTACGCCGGGCCCGCCGTGGCGGTGGGGGCCGGGATCGCCGCCGCGCGGGTGCGTCCCGCGGCCGGGGCCGCGGTGCTGGCCGCCGCCGTGTGCGGGGCGTACGACGATGCCGCCGGGGACGACCGGCGCGGCTTCCGGGCGCATCTGCGGGCGCTGCGGGGCGGGGAGATCACCAGCGGGGCCGTGAAGCTGTTCGGCATCTCGGCGGCGGGGCTGGCCGCGGGCGCCGTGCTGAAGGAACGGCCGGCCGACAAGCTGCTCGCCGGGGTCGTCATCGCCGGGAGCGCCCATCTCGTGAACCTGCTCGACGTACGGCCGGGACGCGCCGCCGGCGCCGTGCTCGCGCTCGGGGTGCCCGGGCTGGTGCGCGAGGGGCCCGGGGCACTGCTGGCCGCCGGGGCGGTGGGGGCCGCCGCGGCCGTGCTGCCCGACGACGCGGGGGAACGGGTGATGCTCGGGGACACGGGGGCGCACGCGCTCGGCGCCGCGCTGGGGGCGGCCGTGGTGGCGGGAAACCGGCGCGCGGGGCTGCTCGCGCACGCCGTCGCGCTGGTCGCCGCGGCCCGCTACGGGGACCGGGTGAGCGCTCTGGCACGTACCGGGCGCGGCTGACCTCGCCGTATGCCCACGCGCACCGCCCACCGAGGGCATCTCTCTCCTCACCCGTGTGGGTGATGTGCTCCGGCGCATTGCCCCGGCCCGCCGCACGATGCGCCCTCCCGCGTGTTCCCTGAACGGCCGTACGCCCTGGCATGCTTGGCAGGGAACGCGGGCGGGCGGCGGGCCCGGGCGGTCCGTGCCTCAGGCGCGCGGGGTGCGCCCTTCCGCCCCCCTGAGCCCCCAACCTTCTGTACGTTTTCCCGTGACCGCCCCCACGCGTCTTCTCGTGACCGCCCCACGAACCAGGAGCCTTGGCCCCGTGACCCCGCTGAGCAGCTACGCACCGCACGGCCGGCCGCCGCTGCGCACCGTGCAGGTGCTCGGCGGAGGCAACGCCGCCAGCAGCGCGCACGTGCGCTCCCTGGCCGAGGGCCTGGTCGCGCGGGGCGTACGGGTCACCGTGTGCGCCCCCACCGAGGCCGACCGGGCCTACGACTTCAGCGGTACCGGCGCCGACCACGTCCACGTGCCGCGCAGCAGCGACCCCGTCTCCGTGGCCGCCCTGCGCACCGCCTGCGCCCACGCCGACCTGGTGCACGCCCACGGCCTGCACGCCTCCTTCCGGTCCGTGCTCGCGCTCGGCGGACGCACCACCCCGCTGGTGGTCACCTGGCACGACCGCGCCCACGCGGAGGGACCGCGGGCCCAGCTGCTGCGCATGCTGGAGCGGCGGGTGACACGCACCGCGGCCGTCGTCCTCGGCGCCAGCCCCGACCTGGTCGACCGCGCCCGCCGGACCGGCGCGCGGGACGCCCGGCTCGCCCCGGTCGCCCTGCCCGGCCGGCGCCGGCCCGGCGGGGCCGAGGAGACCGCGGACCACGACGGCCCCGACCGGCAGCGGTCCAAGGCCCGCGCCGAACTCGGCGCCGTCGACCGCCCGTTGCTCCTCGCCGTCGGCTCCCTGGACCGCCACCGCGGCTACGACGTCCTGCTCGACGCGGCCCGCCGGTGGCGGGAGCGGGACCCGGTGCCGCTGGTGGTGATCGCGGGGGAGGGGCCGCTGCGGCCGGCGCTCCAGCGGCGGATCGAGGACGAGGAGTTGCCGGTACGGCTCGTCGGGCGTCGCGACGACATCCCCGATCTGCTCGCCGCCGCCGACCTTGCCCTGCTCACCAGCAGCCGGGAATCGCGGTCCGTCCTCGCCCAGGAGGCGCTGCACGCGCGCGTGCCGCTCGTCGCGACCCGGGTCGGCGGCATCCCCGACCTCGTCGGCGACGCGGCCGAACTCGTCCCGTACGGCGATCCGGTGGCCCTCGCGGAGGCGGTCCGGCGACTGCTCGCCGACCCCGGGCGGCGCGCCCGGCTGCGCGAGCGCGCGGCCCGGCAGTGCGCGACCTGGCCGACCGAGGACGAGACCGTCGCCCAGGTCCTCAGCGTCTACGACGAACTGACCCGGCCCAGACCGCTGACTTGACGCCCCGGCCGCCGCGGACGCCTACGGCACGTGCCGGCGGGCCCGCAGGGCCAGGCTCAGCGCCAGCACCGTCTGCGGGTCGTCCAGGTCGATGCCCAGCAACTCGCCGATGCGGGCCAGGCGGTTGTACAGCGTCTGACGGTTGAGATGCAGCTCGCGGGCCGTCTCCGCCTTGCGGCCCGCGTGCGCGAGATAGGTCTCCAGCGTCGGCAGCAGCGGCGGCCGGGAACGCCGGTCGTGCTCGCGCAGCGGGCCGATCGCCCGGTCCACGAAGGCCGCCAGGTCCGGGTGGTCACGCAGCCGCCACAGCAGCAGGTCGATGTCCAGGCGCCGGGCGTCGTACCAGGGCCGGTCGGTCAGGCCCTGGGCCGCCGTCGCCGTCTCCGCCGCGTGCCGCAGCCCCGCCGAGGCCGCCGCCCAGCCGCCGGCCACCCCGACCACCACCACCGGCGGCGGCGAGCCCGGCCGCCGCATCCCGGCCCGCTCCACCCCGGCCCGCAGCGCCGCCGCCACCCGGTCCGCGACCGCCGTCCGCTCCGCCTCCGCGCGCAGCCCCAGCAGCACCAGGACCCGGCCCTCCACCGGCCGCACGCCCAGCAGCACCGGCACCCCCACCGCGGCCAGCTCCTCGGAGACCGCCCGGGCCAGCACCGCCCAGCCCCCGCCGGGCGAGAGGGTGTCCCCGATCCGCATCACCACCGGCAGCAGCGGGCTGTCACCCGGCTTGAAGCCGAGCACCCGGGCCTGCGCCGGGGCGTCCTCGGCCGTGATCCGGCCCTCGGCGAGATCGGTGAGGAAGTCCCCGCGCCCGCGCGCCGCCAGCTCCTCCTCCTGCCGGGCCTGCATCAGCACCACGGCCAGGATGCCCGCGGCCCGCTCGGCGGCGATCCGGTGCACCGGGGCCGGCGTCGCGCGCACCGGCAGCACGACCAGCCGGGCCCGCACCGAGCCGGCCGTGCCCAAACCGCCGCCGGGCACGTCCACCAGCACCGTGCCGGCCGGCGGCGGGGCCTCCTTGTGCGGGCCGCGCAGCCCCTCCCACACCTGGAGCGGGTCGGCGCCCTCCGGCCCGGCCCCGGCGGCGTACAGCAGCCGGCCGTCCGCCGTCTCCAGGAACACCGGGTTGCCGCTGAAGTCGGCCAGGATGCACAGCACCTGCGGCACCCCGCCGCCGCCCAGCAGCGCCTCGGTGCAGCGCCGGTGCACCTCCTCGGCGCGCTGGAGCAGCGCGTAGTGGCCGTTGACGATCTCGGTGTGGACCTCCTCGGTCACCGTCACGAACGGCACCTCGCGGTGCAGCTGGACCAGCGGCAGACCGGCCGTGCGGGCCGTGTCCACCAGCGCCGCCGGCAGCCGGCCGAAGCGCGGCCCCAGTTCCACCACCAGGGCGGCGATGCCCCGTTCGGCCAGGGTCCGCACGAACGCCCGCTGCTCGGCCGGCCGGGTGCCCAGGCCGTAGCCCGTGGTGAGCAGCAGCTCGCCGCCCTTGAGCAGCGAGGCGATGTTCGGGACCTCGCCCGCGTGCACCCAGCGCACGGTGCGGCCGAGCCGGTCGGCGCCCGCCAGGATCTCCGGCAGTCCGCTGCGCAGTCCGGGCAGCTCCAGCGCCCGCTGCACGGTGATGCCGGCGCCCTGGGTGTCGAGTCGGTGGTCCGTACGGCTGTCCATGCAGCGGACGCTACCCGGGCGTACGTTTCGCCGACATCTCCGTCCGATCACGGCGGCGGTCACCGGGCCCGCGCGAGCGACACTGCGTCGCCCTCGGCGCGGAATTACCCGACCGCCTGTCTGTTGTGGTGTACGTCACTGCCCCGGCACACTGTCGCAACCGTACAAGAACCGCCGTTTGACCTTCGGATTTCGTTGCGCGAGCACCACATGAGGGGCGGGAATGACAGAGAAACCCACGCGAGAGGTACAGCGCCTCAAGGCGAATTCCGTAGGACTGGTGGGCGTGGTGTTCATGGCGGTGGCCACCGCCGCGCCGATCACGGCGATGACCGGCAACCTGCCGATCGCCGTCGGCTTCGGCAACGGCACCGGAGCACCGGCCGGCTATCTCTTCGCGACGCTGGTGCTGGCGGTCTTCTCCGTCGGCTATGTCGCCATGGCCCGCCGCATCACCGCGGCCGGAGCCTTCTACGGGTTCATCTCGCACGGCCTGGGGCGCATCGCGGGCATGGCCTCCGGCATGCTCGCCGTGCTCGCGTACGTCGTCTTCGAGGCGTCCATCGTCGGCGTCTTCGCCTACTTCGCGCAGACCACCGTCCGCGACCAGCTCGGCGCCGATCTGCCGTGGGCCGGGTACGCGGCCGCGATGCTGCTGGTGACGGCCGTGCTGTCGTACTTCGACATCAACCTGACCGCCAAGGCGCTCGGCGTGCTGCTCGTCGCCGAGATCGCGGTCCTCTTCGCGGTCGCCACCGCCGTCCTGCTGCGCGGCGGCGGCCCGGACGGCATCCCCGTCGCGCCGGTCAACCCCAAGAACGCCTTCACCGGCGCCTCCGCAGGCCTCGGCCTGTTCTTCGCCTTCTGGTCGTGGGTCGGCTTCGAATCGACGGCGATGTACGGCGAGGAGTCCCGCGACCCCAAGCGCGTCATCCCGCGCGCGACGCTGATCTCCGTCATCGGCGTCGGCCTGTTCTACATCTACGTCTCCTGGATGACCATCGCCGGCAACGGCCTCGACGGCGCGGTACGGGTCTCCGCCGGCGCGAGCCCCCTCGACCTGTTCTTCGACCCGGCGCGCGGCTTCATCGGCGCCTGGGCGGTGGACGCCTTCCAGTGGCTGCTGATCACCGGCTCGTTCGCCTGCGGCATGGCCTTCCACCAGTGCGCGGCCCGCTATCTGTACGCCATCGGCCGCGAGGGCTTCCTGCACCCCGCGCTGGGCCGCACCCACCCGCGGCACGGCTCGCCGTACCTCGCCTCCTTCACCCAGTCCGTCATCGCCGTCGTCATCGTCGGCGCGTTCTGGGCGACCGGGCAGGACCCGTACATCCACCTGTACACACTGCTGGCGATCCTCGGCACGATGGCGATCCTCATCGTGCAGACCCTCTGCTCCTTCGCCGTCATCGGCTACTTCCGCCGCAACCACCCCGAGGACCGGCACTGGTTCCGCACCCTGACCGCGCCGCTGCTCGGCGGCCTCGGCATGATCGCCGTCGTGGTGCTGCTGGTGGTCAACATGGACACCGCGGCCGGTACGGCGGCCGGGTCGCTCTTCTTCGAGGCCATCCCGTGGATCGTCGGGCTGGTCTTCTTCGGCGGCTGCGGGCTCGGTCTGTATCTGCGGGCCCGGCGGCCGGAACGGTACGAGGTCATCGGCCGGATCGTCCTAGAGGACGCGGCCGAGCGCACGGACGACGACGTCGAGCAAGCCCCCGCCAACGCCTGAGGAGGCACCCGTGTCCCGTACGCGGCTGATGCACGTCCTTCGCACCCTCACCGCCGACCACGCCGCCGCCGAGCGGCTTGGTCTGCCCGTCGCCGAGGCGCGGGCCGTGCGCCGGCGCACCGTCCTCAAGGGCGCCGCCGGCACGGCCGCCGTGACGACCGCCGCGGCCGTCCCCACACCGGCCGCCGCGGCCGTCCCGGCACCGTCCGCCGCCGCGTCCGCGCCCCGCGTCGCCGTCGTCGGCGCGGGGATCGCCGGGCTGACCGCCGCCCTCACCCTGCGCGACGCGGGATACGCCTGCACCCTCTACGAGGCCCACCCCACCCGCGTCGGCGGCCGCATGTACACCCAGCGCGACCACTGGGCCTGGGGGCAGACCTCGGAGATCGGCGGCGAGCTGATCGACACCGGCCACAAGAAGATCCTCCAGCTGTGCCGCCGCTTCTCCCTGCCCGTCGAGGACTTCGCCGGCGGCGGTCCCCAGGGCGCGGAGGAAGTCCTCTGGTTCGACGGCGCGTACTACCCGCGCGACCGGGCCGACGAGGACTTCAAGGCGGTCTACCAGTCCCTGCGCGCCGATCTCCAGGCCGCCGGCGAGGTCAAATGGGACCGGACCACGCCGGCCGGCACCGCCCTGGACAACCTGTCCCTGTACGACTGGATCGAGACGCGGGTGCCCGGCGGCCACGCCTCCCCGCTCGGCCGCTTCCTCGACGTCGCCTACGCCGTCGAGTACGGCGCCGACACCACCGAGCAGTCCTCGCTCGCCCTCGTGTTGCTCATGGGCTACCAGCCCAACCCGGGCCACTTCAACGTCTGGGGCCTGTCCGACGAGCGGTACCACATCGTCGGCGGCAACGACCGGCTCCCGCGTGCCATCGCCGCCTGGCTGCCCGCCGGAACGCTCCGGCACGGCTGGTCCCTCCAGGCGGTGCGGGCCGGCACCGACGGCACCCAGACCCTCACCTTCACCGAGGCGGGCAGCACCCGCACGGTCACCGCCGACCACACCATCCTGTGCGTTCCCCTGCCGGTCCTGAAGCGGCTGGACCTGAGCAAAGCCGGGTTCGACCCCCGTATGACCAGCCTGCTGCGCGATGCCCGCATGGGCTACTGCACCAAGCTCAACATGCAGTTCACCGGCCGCCCCTGGCGCGGCACCGGCCCCTGGCCCGGGGTGTCCGCGGGCGACTGCTTCACCGACCTCGGGGTGCAGCAGACCTGGGACACCACCAAGGTCCAGCCGGGCACCGGCGGCATCCTCATCCAGTACGGCGGCGGCAGCCGCGCCGGGTCGCTGACGCCGGCGGGGCCGTTCTCGTACGAGGACGACCCTTACGTCAAGGACCTCGCCACCCGGTACCTGAAGGACATCGACGCCTTCTTCCCCGGCACGTCGGCCGCCTGGACCGGGCGCGCCCAGCTGTCGGCCTGGCACCTCGACCCGTACACCCAGGGCGCCTATTCGTACTGGCCGGTGGGGTATCTGCACCGGTACGCCGGCTACGAGGGCACGGCCCAGGGCAACATCCACCTCGCCGGCGAGCACTGCTCCTACGACTTCCAGGGCTTCATGGAGGGCGGCGCGACGGAGGGCGAGCGGGCGGCGCGGGAGGTGATCGCGGCCCTGGGCTGACCAGGGGGGCTCACACGGGACGGATGTTGTGGTTGCAGCGGAAGACGTTGTCGGGGTCGTAGCGCCGCTTCACCTTCTCCAGCCGCAGCACGTTCCCGGCGCCCAGCCCCGCCCGGACCCGCTCCGGGCCCTCGTCGCCGATCAGGTTCAGGCACACGGCCCCGGTGCTCCACGGCCGCAGGGCGGCGCGGGCGTCCCGTACCCAGCGAAGCGCCCGCTCGTCCTCCGCCGGGTCCGCCCACACCGCGCACGGGTGCGCGGTCCACGGGGCGTCCCGCCAGGCCAGCGGGTAACCGCGCGGCCCGGCGGCGACCGCCCCGCCCTGCGGGAACAGCAGATGCCGGGAGCCGGCCGCCGCCGGCATGCCCTCCCCGCCCGCGCAGAAGGCGTCCACCGCCTCCTGGGGCAGCCCGGTCAGACACTCCGCCGACCCGTGGCGGCGCAGCCCGGACGGGGTGTCGAGCAGGCGCTGCGCCTCGGTGTAGGGCACCTCGCCGGCCACTGCCGCCTCGTGCGGCAGCGCGCGCAGCGGCCCGGCGAGGTCGCGCAGCCCGTCCGCGCCGCCGGCGTAGGTCAGCACGGCCGCGCACCGCGGGCCGCCCGCCGGCGCGGGCGGCCCGGCCAGGTACAGCAGCGCGCCGCCCAGCTCGTCCGGGCCGGTACGGAAGACCTCCCGGAAGGCGCGGACCACCTCCGGTCCGCGGCCGGGCGGATACCGCAGCAGGGCGAGGGAGAACCGCGGCAGCTCGTGCAGCCGCAGGGTGAGCGCGGTGACGACACCGAAGTTGCCGCCCCCGCCGTGCAGTGCCCGGAACAGCTCGGGGTGCTCGTCGGCGCTCGCGCGCACCCGTGCGGCGTCGGCGGTCACCAGCTCGACGGTCAGGAGGCTGTCGGCGGCCGGGCCGAAGAGGCGGTCCAGCCAGCCGGTGCCGCCGCCGAGGACGAAGCCGGCCACACCGGTGGTGGGGGCCCGCGCGCCGGTGGTCGCCAGACCGTACGGCAGGGCCGCCCGGTCCAGCTCGCCCGTCGTGGCGCCGCCCTCGACCCGGGCCGTCCCGGCCACCGGGTCGACGCCCACCCGGCGCAGCCGGCTCAGGTCCACCATCAGCGCTCCGTCGGCCGACGCCGTACCGGCGGCGCCGTGGCCGCCGCCGCGCACCGCGACGCGCAGGTCCAGCTCCCGGCCGAAGCGGACGGCCCGCACCACGTCGGCCGCGTCCGCGCACCGGGCGATCACCGCCGGCCGCCGGCCGTCCCGCGCGTCGAAGACGGCGCGGGCCCCGTCGTAGCCGGGGTCCCACGGGGCGAACACCTCGCCGGCCAGCTCCTCACGGAGGGCGGCGAGCGCCGTGTGCGCCGTGGAGAAAGCCACGCTGTCAGCCTAGGCGTGCGCGCCCCGAAGGGGCGCGGGGAACCGCGCGACCGGCCACGGCGGACCCGCAGCCGGCCGACGGCCCCTACCCTCCGTACGCGCCGGACGCGGTCAGCCGCAGCGCCGTGTCGATCAGCGGCACGTGGCTGAACGCCTGCGGGAAGTTCCCCACCTGCCGCTTCAACCGAGGGTCCCACTCCTCGGCGAGCAGACCGAGGTCGTTGCGCAGCGCGAGGAGCTTCTCGAACAGCTTGCGGGCCTCGTCCACCCGGCCGATCATCGCCAGGTCGTCCGCCATCCAGAACGAGCAGGCCAGGAAGGCGCCCTCGTCGCCGGGCAGGCCGTCGACGCCCGCGTCCTCGCCCTCCGTGGGATAGCGCAGGATGAACCCGTCCGGCGTGGACAGCTCGCGCTGGATCGCCTCGATGGTGCCGATCACCCGCTTGTCGTCCGGCGGCAGGAAGCCCATCTGCGGGATCAGCAGCAGCGAGGCGTCCAGCTCCTTGGAGCCGTAGGACTGGGTGAAGGTGTTGCGCTCCTTGTCGTAGCCCTTCTCGCACACGTCCCGGTGGATGTCGTCGCGCAGCTCGCGCCAGCGCTCCAGCGGGCCGTCCGCGTCCCCGGACTCGATCAGCTTGATGGTGCGGTCCACCGCGACCCAGGCCATCACCTTGGAGTGCACGAAGTGCCGGCGCGGGCCGCGCACCTCCCAGATGCCCTCGTCCGGCTCCTGCCAGTGGTCCTCCAGGTAGCGGATCAGCTTCAGCTGGAGCAGGGAGGCGTAGTCGTTGCGGGCCAGACCGGTCATATGACCCAGGTGCAGGGCCTCGGTGACCTCGCCGTACACGTCCAGCTGGAGCTGGTGCGCGGCGCCGTTGCCGACCCGGACCGGGGCGGACTTCTCATAGCCCGGCAGCCAGTCCAGCTCGGCCTCGCCCAGCTCCCGCTCGCCGGCGATGCCGTACATGATCTGGAGGTTCTCCGGGTCGCCGGCGACCGCCCGCAGCAGCCACTCGCGCCAGGCACGGGCCTCCTCGCGGTAGCCGGTGCGCAACAGCGAGGACAGGGTGATCGCCGCGTCCCGCAGCCAGGTGTAGCGGTAGTCCCAGTTGCGCACGCCCCCGATGTCCTCGGGCAGGGAGGTCGTCGGGGCGGCGACGATGCCGCCCGTGGGGGCGTACGTCAGCGCCTTCAGGGTGATCAGCGAACGGATCACCGCCTCGCGGTAGGGCCCGTGGTACGTACAGTGTTCGACCCACTCGCGCCAGAAGTCCTCCGTGGCCTCCAGCGAGGCCTCCGGCTCCGGCAGCGGCGGCGGCTCCTTGTGCGAGGGCTGCCAGGAGATGGTGAAGGCGATGCGGTCGCCCGGGGCCACGGTGAAGTCGGCGTAGGTCGTCAGCGCCTTGCCGTAGGTCTCGGCCTCGGTGTCGAACCACACGGAGTCGGGTCCGGCGACGGCCACCGTGCGGCCCTCGTGCTTGTGCACCCACGGCACCACCCGGCCGTAGGAGAACCGCATCCGCAGGGCGGAGCGCATCGGCACCCGGCCGGTGACGCCCTCCACGATCCGGATCAGCTGGGGGGCGCCGTCACGCGGGGGCATGAAATCGGTCACGCGTACGGTGCCGCGCGGGGTGTCCCACTCGGTTTCCAGGATCAGCGAGTCGCCGCGGTAGCCGCGCCGGGCGGCCGTGGGCGGTTTCGCGTCGGCCGCGTGCGCCGGGCCGAGCCGCCAGAAGCCGTGCTCCTCGGTGCCCAGCAGGCCGGCGAAGATGGCATGCGAGTCGAAGCGGGGCAGGCACAGCCAGTCCACCGTGCCGTCCCGGCAGACCAGTGCGGCGGTCTGCATGTCTCCGATGAGTGCGTAGTCTTCGATGCGCCCGGCCACGTGCAACTCCAGTCGAACGGCCACGTCACACCCCCGCGCAGGGGGCAGTCGCTAGTGCGGTCAAGGGTCGTTGTTGTGTGTCGTTGAGCGGTGAAGCAAAGCAGCCCGCCGAGCCCTGAGGCAAACACGACAGTCCTTGCTCAACGAACTGCCGCGCTCTCGTTGTTCCGGGTTGGTGCAGGCGGGGGTGTGCCGTCGTTTCCGGCCGGGCTCGGCAGTGAGTGTCCGAGCAGGATACGACGCACGCGGTTGATCCGGGGGCCGCTCCGGGCAACCCGTATGGGCCGAACGAGTGACCGCCGGGTGAGAACCGTGTGCCCGGACCGGTACGGAAGTTGCATGAGTGACACCGGTCGACTCGTGCTGTGCCCGGCCGAGCGCGGAGCGTGGCCGGAAGCCATCCCGCTCAGGCGCTGATACGCTGGTAGCCCGTGGACCGGTGGGAGAAAACCCCCCGAACCGCAGCGACGGCACCCCCGGAACCCCCCGGGCCGGCAGCCGCACCGCATCACCGCCAGCGACCACGGGAGCCCCCTCTTGGCCATGCCGCCCAAATCCACGACGACCAAGCACATCTTCGTCACCGGGGGTGTCGCCTCCTCGCTCGGCAAGGGTCTGACCGCCTCCAGCCTGGGCATGCTGCTCAAGGCCCGCGGCCTGCGTGTCGTGATGCAGAAGCTCGACCCGTACCTGAACGTCGACCCGGGCACGATGAACCCCTTCCAGCACGGTGAGGTGTTCGTCACCAACGACGGCGCCGAGACCGACCTGGACATCGGCCACTACGAGCGCTTCCTCGACCGCGACCTGGACGGCAGCGCCAACGTCACCACCGGCCAGGTGTACTCCACCGTGATCGCCAAGGAGCGGCGCGGCGAGTACCTGGGCGACACCGTGCAGGTCATCCCGCACATCACCAACGAGATCAAGCACCGCATCCGGCGCATGGCCACCGACGAGGTCGACGTGGTCATCACCGAGGTCGGCGGCACGGTCGGCGACATCGAGTCGCTGCCGTTCCTGGAGACCGTCCGCCAGGTCCGCCACGAGGTCGGCCGGGACAACGTCTTCGTGGTGCACATCTCCCTGCTGCCCTACATCGGCCCCTCCGGCGAGCTGAAGACCAAGCCGACCCAGCACTCGGTGGCCGCGCTGCGCAACATCGGCATCCAGCCCGACGCGATCGTGCTGCGCTGCGACCGGGAGGTCCCCACCGCGATCAAGCGGAAGATCTCCCTGATGTGCGACGTGGACGAGGCCGCCGTGGTCGCCTGCCCCGACGCCCGCTCGATCTACGACATCCCCAAGGTCGTGCACACCGAGGGCCTGGACGCCTACGTGGTGCGCAAGCTCGACCTGCCGTTCCGGGACGTGGACTGGACCACCTGGGACGACCTGCTCGACCGCGTGCACAACCCCGAGCACGAGGTCACCCTCGCCCTGGTCGGCAAGTACATCGACCTGCCCGACGCCTATCTGTCGGTCACCGAGGCGTTGCGCGCGGGCGGCTTCGCCAACCGTGCCCGGGTGAAGATCAAGTGGGTCACCTCCGACGACTGCAAGACCCCGGCCGGGGCCAAGGCCCAGCTGGCGGGCGTGGACGGCATCTGCATCCCCGGCGGCTTCGGCGACCGCGGTGTGCTGGGCAAGGTCGGCGCGATCCGCTACGCCCGGGAGAACAAGATCCCGCTGCTCGGCCTGTGCCTGGGCCTGCAGTGCATCGTGATCGAGGCCGCCCGCAACCTGGCCGGCGTCCCCGACGCCAACTCCACCGAGTTCGACCCGGCCACCGCCCACCCGGTGATCTCCACCATGGCCGAGCAGATGGACATCGTCGCCGGCGAGGGCGACATGGGCGGCACGATGCGCCTGGGCATGTACCCGGCCAAGCTCGCCGAGGGCTCCATCGTCCGCGAGGTCTACGACGGCAAGGAGTACGTCGAGGAGCGCCACCGCCACCGCTACGAGGTCAACAACGCCTACCGCGCGGAACTGGAGAAGAAGGCCGGCATCGTCTTCTCCGGCACCTCCCCCGACGGCAAGCTCGTGGAGTACGTCGAGTACCCGCGGGACGTCCACCCGTACCTGGTCGCCACCCAGGCCCACCCGGAGCTGCGCTCCCGGCCGACCCGTCCGCACCCGCTGTTCGCCGGTCTGGTGAAGGCGGCTGTCGAGCGGAAGAACTCCAAGTAACACGCCGGTTGTACGGTGGCCGGGGTGCGTACCTTCGAAGGTGGGCACCCCGGTTTCACCGTGTTACGTGGAAGGACAGGGCATGACGATCAAGGACGCCCCCGAGGAGTGGGAGATCCGGGCCACGGAGACCCCCTTCACGGGCAACAAGACCTCCGTGCGCACCGACGAGGTGGTCATGCCCGACGGCTCGGTGGTCCGCCGCGACTACCAGGTCCACCCCGGCTCGGTCGCCGTCCTCGCCCTGGACGAGGACGACCGGGTCCTGCTGATCAACCAGTACCGCCACCCGGTGCGGCACAAGCTGTGGGAGATCCCGGCCGGCCTGCTGGACGTGCCCGGCGAGAACCCGCTGCACGCCGCCCAGCGGGAGCTGTACGAGGAGGCGCACGTCAAGGCCGAGGACTGGCGGGTGCTGACCGACGTCTACACCACCCCCGGCGGCTGCGACGAGGCCGTGCGGATCTTCCTCGCCCGCGAGCTGTCCGAGGCCGACGGGGAGCGCTTCGCGGCGGAGCACGAGGAGACCGACATGGAGCACGCGCGCGTGCCGGTCGACGAACTCGTGCGCCGGATCCTGGCGGGGGACGTGCACAACAACTGTCTCGTGGTCGGCGTGCTGTCCCTGGTCGCCGCCCGCGGCGGGGACGGGCTGGACGCCCTGCGCCCGGCCGGCGCGCCCTGGCCCGCGCGCCCCTTCGAGAGCTGACCGGACCCCGTCCGGACCACCGGTGTGACCATCGCCTGATCCGATTGGGCGATGCGTTCGCCGCGCTCCTCCGGGTACGTCGCAGAGCGTGAACTAGGCTCTGCAAACGCCCGTACCGGAAGACACCGGCGGGCTTGCGCGTGCGGTGGGACGGGAGTGTGGCCCGTGACGGAACAGGCGGTGGACCCAGACGGTGCGGAGCTGTCCGCGCACCCGGCCCCGAAGGACCGTTTCCTGGGCCGGGCCCGGGAGTTGAAGGAACTGCGCGCCGACATCGAGCGCGCCGGCCTGGACACCCTGTCCGGCCGCAAGGCGCCCCGCGCGCGCGTCCTGCTCATCGCGGGCCGGCCCGGCTCCGGCCGTACCAGCCTCGCCGAGGAACTCGTCCGCCGGGTCGCCGGCCGTTACCCCGGCGGGGTGCTGCGGGCCCGGCTCAGCGAGCCCGACGGCACCCCGGTGCCCGTCGAGCGGGCGGCCCGCGCACTGCTGGAGGCGCTGGAGCTGCCCGCCCCCGCCGGAGCAGCCGAGGACGACCTCGCCGCCGCCGTGCGCGCGGCCCTGGCCGGCCGGCGCGCGGTGCTCCTGCTGGACGACGCGGCCGACGCCGACCAGGTCGACGCCCTTCTCCCGGAGGCCCCCGACTGCCTGGTGGTCGCCGTCTCCCGGGGCCCGCTCACCGGTATCGCCGACGTCCGTCCCTGCACGCTGGGCGGCCTCGACACCAAGTCCGCGGTGGACCTGCTCACCGGCTACGCCGGCGCGGTCCGCGTCACCGTCGACCCGCGCGCCGCGGAGAGCCTGGTGGAGGCCTGCCAGGGCCACCCGGGCGCGCTGGTGCTGGCCGGCGGCTGGCTCGCGGCCCGTCCCAAGGCGGCCGTCTCCGACCTGGTCAAGCGGCTGCACGCGGCCTGCGAGGACGGCGCGGAGGGCGCCGAGGCGACCCCGCTGTCCCGCGTCTTCCGGCTCGTCTACGACCAGCTGCCCGGGCCGGCCGCCCGGCTGCTTCGGCTGGTCTGCCTCGCCCCGGCCGGCCTCGCCGACCCGCACACCGCCTCCGCCCTGGCCGGCTGCTCGGTGGACGCCGCCCGCGCCACCCTGGACGACCTCGCCGCCCTCAGCCTGCTGCGCGCGGTGGACTCCCCGCTGCCCCAGTGGGAGGTCCCCGGCCGGCTGCACCCGCTGCTGCGCGCCCTGGCCGGGACCCAGGAGCGGCCCGCCGAACTCCAGCTGGCCCGGGCCCGGATGCTGGAGCGGACGGTACGGCTGCTCCAGTCCTGCCGGGCGATCACCGAGACCGACAGCCCGCAGGCCCGGGAGAAGCTGAACGGCATGCCGCCCGCGCTGCGCTTCCCGAACCCGCGGGCCGCCGCCGACTGGCTGCGCATCCGGCGTCCCGCGCTGCTGGCGTCGGCGCGCCTGGCGGTGGCCGACGGCGAGCTGGACACCCTCGCCCGCCGGCTGATGTCCCAGCTGGTGCGGGCGCTGGCCGCCCATGTCGGCACCCAGGCCGCCGCCCCCGACCTGTACGGGGTGCACGGCCTGGTGCTGGACGTCGCCGAGCGGCGCGGGCTGCCCCGGGAGAAGGCCGCGGCCCTGCTGAACCTGGGCGATCTGGACGCGCAGACCGGCCGCACCCGGGAGGCGCTGGCCCGCTACCGGGCCGCGCTGGACGCCGGACGGGAGGCGAACGACCCGTACGCCACCGGCCGCGCGATGGAATCCGTAGGCGGCGCCTACCAGGAGCTGGGCGATTACGACCGGGCCGCCGACTGGTTCGGCCGGGCACTGGCCGAGCGGCTGGCCCGCGGCGAGGCCCCGGAGGCCGCCCGGCTGTACGGCCGGATCGCCACCACCCACACCTACGCCGGCCGCTACGGCGAGGCGCTGCGCAACTGGCGGGCCGCCCTGGCCGGCTACCGCAGGAGCGGTGATGTCGCCGCCAGCGCACGGGCGTTGAGCGAGATCGCCCGGGTGCAGGAGTACGCGGGACGGCCCGAGGAGTCGCTGCGCACCTGCCAGGAGGCGGTGGAGTGGGCCCGGCGGGCCGAGGACGCCCGGTTGCAGGCCGCGGTGCAGCTGCGGCTGGCCGACACCCTGGACCGCCTCGGCGACCCCGCGGCGGCCCGGCTGCACCGGGCGGCGGCGGAGCGCTTGCTGGCCGAGGAGGGCCCGGAGGACGACGCAAGGCTGGAACAAGACGCTAACGCCTGCGAAATCCGTACCGCATCCAGCGAAGATTGATGCAATGAAAGGCTAGACAGCTAGAACGCCTTCATTAGACTGGCTCTGCCGCACATTCTCCTGCGGTGTCTCCCGGTATGCCCCCGCATGTCTGGGTACGTCTGTATTGCACCCCCATACCCTCTGAGCCAAGGACCGTGATCGACGTGAAGGTCGGCATCCCCCGCGAGGTCAAGAACAACGAGTTCCGGGTGGCCATCACCCCCGCCGGTGTGCACGAGCTGGTGCGCAACGGCCACCAGGTCGTCATCGAGCGGGGCGCCGGCCTCGGCTCCTCGATCACGGACGAGGAGTACGTCTCCGCCGGTGCCGCCATCCTGGACACCGCGGACGAGGTCTGGGCGAGCGCCGACCTGCTGCTGAAGGTCAAGGAGCCCATCGCGGAGGAGTACCACCGCCTCCGCAAGGACCAGACCCTCTTCACCTACCTGCACCTGGCCGCGTCCAAGGAGTGCACCGACGCGCTGCTGGCCTCCGGCACCACGGCCATCGCCTACGAGACCGTCGAGCTGCCCAGCCGCGCCCTGCCGCTGCTCGCCCCGATGTCCGAGGTCGCGGGCCGGCTGGCCCCGCAGGTCGGCGCCTACCACCTGATGCGCGCGGCCGGCGGCCGTGGCGTGCTGCCCGGCGGCGTCCCGGGCGTGACCCCGGCCAAGGCCGTCGTCATCGGCGGTGGCGTCTCCGGCTGGAACGCCGCCCAGATCGCCATCGGCATGGGCTTCGACGTCACCCTGCTCGACCGCGACATCAACAAGCTGCGCGAGGCCGACAAGATCTTCGGCACGAAGATCAAGGCCGTCATGTCCAACTCCTTCGAGCTGGAGAAGGCCGTCCTCGACGCCGACCTCGTCATCGGCGCGGTCCTCATCCCGGGCGCCAAGGCCCCGAAGCTGGTCACCAACGAGATGGTGGCCCGGATGAAGCCCGGAAGTGTCCTTGTCGACATCGCGATCGACCAGGGCGGCTGCTTCGAGGACTCCCGCCCCACCACGCACGCCGAGCCGACCTTCAAGGTGCACAACTCGGTCTTCTACTGCGTCGCCAACATGCCGGGCGGTGTGCCCAACACCTCCACCAACGCGCTCACCAACGCGACGCTGCCGTACATCGTCTCGCTGGCCAACAACGGCTGGGTGGAGGCGCTGCGCCGCGATGCCGCGCTCGCCAAGGGTCTCAACACCCATGACGGCAAGGTCGTTTACAAGGAGGTCGCGGAGGCCCACGGCCTGCCCCACGTCGAGCTGGAGTCGCTGCTCGGCTGATCTGCGCGAGCAGGTCACGACCGGGTGAGTCGCCAAGTCGCCACCCGCCAAAAGGCGATTCGTCAACACGGCTCGTCAATCCCGCACATCCGGCCGGACCTTGCCCGACAAGGTCCGGCCGGATGTGTGTATGGTCACTTTGCGACTCTCGGTCAACTCGCCTCGAACGTAACGCTTCGACCGATTCGCACACCCTGGAAACCTGCTGTGCGACGGCCGTACGCCCTTGACAGCGACATGTTTCATTGCCGACACATCCTGCCGGGTCCGGCGGATTGTGTTGCTGCGGACCGCCGACACGCCATAGAGTCGCCAACCGTCGGCATGGTGCCACGCTGACCTTGTCTAGAAGTTTCCTGGTCACCAAGGAGGTAAGACGACTTGTGAATGAGTCGACATTTTCTCCCGGGGGTGGTCAACCAGGAATGCCGGTCCGGGGCCAGGGCCCCGCGGGATTCGAGGCTGTCGGCTCCGTAGCTGTGCGCACCTTCGCAGCCCACCAGAGTTCCGGTCCGCAGGCGGCCGGGACAGCACACCAGAGCATGGATGGCCATCACGTGAACGCCATGGCCGGCGACGGAAGTGGCGCGCCCCACAACCACTTCGCCGACTACGACGAACTGCCCGAGGGGCACTTCTACGACCCCGACGCCGAGTACGAGCCGGATCCGGAGTACGCGGCCACGCTCGCGCCCGACGCGGCCCGTCAGCGCCGTGAGCGCATCGGTCCGACCGGACGCCCGCTGCCCTACTTCCCGATCCCGGGCCCGCTGACCGACCACGGCCCCGCGAAGATCATCGCGATGTGCAACCAGAAGGGCGGCGTCGGCAAGACGACGTCGACCATCAACCTGGGTGCCGCGCTCGCGGAGTACGGCCGGCGCGTGCTGCTCGTGGACTTCGACCCGCAGGGCGCGCTGTCGGTGGGTCTCGGGGTCAACCCCATGGAGCTGGACCTCACCGTCTACAACCTGCTCATGGAGCGGGGCATGTCCGCGGACGAGGTCCTGCTGAAGACCGCGGTCCCCAACATGGACCTGCTGCCCTCCAACATCGACCTGTCGGCCGCCGAGGTCCAGCTGGTCTCCGAGGTCGCGCGCGAGTCCACGCTCCAGCGGGCCCTGAAGCCGTTGCTGCCCGACTACGACTACATCGTGATCGACTGCCAGCCCTCGCTCGGCCTGCTCACGGTCAACGCCCTGACGGCCGCTCACAAGGTGATCGTGCCGCTGGAGTGCGAGTTCTTCGCGCTGCGCGGTGTGGCCCTGCTGACCGAGACCATCGAGAAGGTCCAGGAGCGGCTCAACCCCGAGCTGGAGCTCGACGGCATCCTCGCCACGATGTACGACTCGCGCACCGTCCACAGCCGCGAGGTGCTGGCCCGCGTGGTCGAGGCCTTCGACGACCACGTCTACCACACGGTCATCGGCCGCACGGTCCGCTTCCCGGAGACCACGGTCGCCGGTGAGCCGATCACCACGTACGCCTCCAACTCCGTCGGTGCCGCCGCCTACCGCCAGCTCGCCAGGGAGGTGCTCGCCCGGTGTCACGCCGAGTGAGTCTGCCCGGGGCCGACGAACTCTTCCGCACCACAGGAGGGATGGCGCTCCAGCCGTCCACTCCCCGGCGCGCGGCGGGCGGTGAGGCCCGGGTGCCGGCTCCCGCCGGGGAGAGCGACGAGACGGCCGCCGGGGAGGACGTACCGCCGTCGGTGCCGGTCCGCAACGGCGACGGAGAGGGCGCCGAGCACGTGGCGGCGGACGCCGAGCCGGCCGAGACCGGCGAGTCCCGCAGCCGCCCGGTGCGCCGCCAGGCGGCGCAGGAGGGTCCGGCCGCCGCGCAGCCGCGCAAGCGCGGGCGGTCGGCGACCCGGCGGCCCAGCGGGCGCGAGCGGCACGACGAGAAGATCACCGTCTATGTCTCGGCCGAGGAGCTGATGGACCTGGAGCACGCCCGCCTGGTGCTCCGCGGCGAGCACGGGCTCGCGGTGGACCGCGGCCGGATCGTCCGCGAGGCGGTGGCCGTGGTCCTGGCCGACCTGGAGTCCCGCGGGGACGCGAGCATCCTCGTACGCCGGCTGCGCGGGCGGTAGCGATAGCCTGCGGGGGCTATGACCTGGAACGAAGCCCCTGCCCCCGGCGCACCGGCCGGCCGTCGGCGTGCGCTGGGGCGGGGACCGGGCGCGGCGGGGACCGGGCCGGAGATCCCGCCGACCGGGCCGGAGACCCGGCGGACGGGGCCGGAGGCCGCCGAGAGCGCGCAGGAGGCCTCGGCACCCCTTGAGCCCCGGGAAGCCCCACAGGAGTCCCCACACGCCCCGCAGGAGCCCCGGGAGGAGCCCCGGGAGGAGACCGGCGAGAAGCCCGGCGCGCCCTCCGACGGCGTCTTCAAGGTCCGGCTGTCGAACTTCGAGGGCCCCTTCGACCTGCTGCTCCAGCTGATCTCCAGGCACAAGCTGGACGTCACCGAGGTCGCCCTGTCGAAGGTCACCGACGAGTTCATGGCGCACATCCGGGCCAGGGGACCGGACTGGGACCTGGACCAGACCACGGAGTTCCTCGTCGTCGCGGCCACGCTGCTCGACCTGAAGGCCGCCCGGCTGCTGCCCGCCGCCGAGGTGGAGGACGAGGCCGACCTCGCCCTGCTGGAGGCCAGGGACCTGCTGTTCGCGCGGCTGTTGCAGTACCGCGCCTACAAGCGGATCGCCGACATCTTCAACGAGCGGCTCGACGAGGAGGCCCGGCGCTACCCCCGTACCGTGGGACTCGAGCCGCACCACGCCGAGCTGCTGCCCGAGGTCGTCATCAGCATCGGCCCCGAGGGCTTCGCCGAACTGGCGGTCAAGGCGATGCGGCCGAGACCCAGGCCGCAGGTCTACGTCGACCACATCCACGCCCCGCTGGTCAGCGTGCGGGAACAGGCGCGGCTCGTGGTCGCGCGCCTGAAGGAGCTCGGCGAGGCCAGCTTCCGGGTGCTGGTCGAGGACACCGACGACACGCTCACCGTCGTGGCCAGGTTCCTGGCGCTGCTGGAGCTGTACCGCGAGAAGGCCGTCGCGCTGGACCAGGAGACCGCCCTCGGTGAGCTGCTGGTGCGCTGGACCGGCGGGGACGGGGACGGGGCGCCGACGGTCACGGACGAGTTCGACCGGCCGCCCCGGCAGCCCGAGGAGGAGGAGAAGGCATGAGCGAGCCCGCCGATCCCGACCTCAAGCCCGCCCTGGAGGCGGTGCTCATGGTCGTGGACGAGCCCGCGGCCGAGGAGCACCTGGCACGGCTCCTGGAGCGGCCCCGGCGGCAGGTCGCGGACGCCCTGCGCGAGCTGGCCGACGAGTACACCGCGCAGGGCCGCGGCTTCGAGCTGCGGTTCGTCGCGGGCGGCTGGCGCTACTACACCCGCGCCGCCTACGCGCCCGCCGTCGAACGGCTGGTCCTGGACGGCCAGACCGCCCGCCTCACCCAGGCGGCGCTGGAGACCCTGGCGGTGGTCGCCTACCGCCAGCCGGTCAGCCGCAGCAGGGTCTCCGCCGTGCGCGGGGTGAACTGCGACGGCGTGATGCGCACCCTGCTCCAGCGCGGTCTGGTCGAGGAGGCGGGCACGGAACCCGAAACAGGTGCGATCCTGTACAGGACGACGGACTACTTCCTGGAGCGGATGGGCCTGCGCGGCCTGGACGAGCTTCCGGAGCTCGCGCCCTTCCTCCCCGAGGCGGAGGCGGTCGAGGCCGAGTCCCGGGAGGGGGTCCCGTCGTTCGACCCGGACGCGCCCGACGCGCCCGGCGGTCAGGACGCAGACGACTAAGACGGAAACCTTGATGCGAAGCAGCGGCAGCGGCAAGAGCGGCGGGCGCGGTAACCACCGCGGTGCCGGCAACAACAGGGACCAGAAGCAGGGGCAGGGCCGGCCCCGCAAGCCCCGCCCCGAGGAGCGCCGCTACGACGTGGGCCCCGGGGCCACCAAGGACGGCCCGAAGGCCGGGCGCGGCGGTGCCGCGCGCGGCGGCGCCAAGGGCGGTCCGAAGCGGCCCCAGCAGGGCGCTCGGACGGCCCCGGCACGCTCGCGTGAGTACGAGACGCGGGTCGAGGAGCGCAACCGGGAGCGGTACGCGGGCAGGAAGGACATCAAGCTGCCCAAGACCTTCCCGGGCGCCGAGCAGGAGGGCGAGCGGCTGCAGAAGGTCCTCGCGCGCGCGGGCTACGGCTCCCGGCGGGCCTGCGAGGAGCTGATCGAGCAGGCCCGGGTGGAGGTGAACGGCGAGATCGTCACCGAGCAGGGCAAGCGGGTCGACCCGGAGAAGGACGAGGTCAAGGTCGACGGCCTGACCGTGGCGACCCAGTCGTACCAGTTCTTCTCGCTGAACAAGCCCGCGGGCGTGGTCTCCACCATGGAGGACCCGGAGGGCCGGCAGTGCCTCGGCGACTACGTCACCAACCGTGAGACGCGGCTCTTCCACGTCGGCCGGCTGGACACCGAGACCGAGGGCGTCATCCTGCTCACCAACCACGGCGAGCTGGCGCACCGCCTCACGCACCCGCGGTACGGCGTGAAGAAGACCTACCTGGCGGCCATCGTCGGCCCGATCCCGCGCGACCTGGGCAAGCGGTTGAAGGACGGCATCCAGCTGGAGGACGGCTACGCCCGCGCGGACCACTTCCGCGTGGTCGAGCAGACCGGCAAGAACTACCTGGTCGAGGTGACCCTGCACGAGGGCCGCAAGCACATCGTGCGCCGCATGCTGGCGGAGGCCGGCTTCCCGGTCGAGCGGCTGGTGCGCACCGCCTTCGGCCCGATCACCCTCGGCGACCAGAAGTCGGGCTGGCTGCGTCGCCTGTCGAACACCGAGGTCGGCATGCTGATGAAGGAAGTCGATCTGTAGAGCGCGCCTTGCGCTGATCATCATCCCCCTTTATTGTCACGATGACGATAAAGGGGGATGGCGCATATGCCGAAGCAGCAGGCGACCGGAGCGCTTCTCGGACTCGCCCTCGGGGACGCCCTCGGCTACCCGGCCGAGTTCAAGACCGTGCCGCTGATCGAGTCCGCGTTCGGGCCCTGGCGCGTGCGGGAGCTGCCGCGGCGCGCGCTCGTCTCCGACGACACGCAGATGACCCTCGCCGTCGGCCGCGCCCTGCGAACCGCCCTGGACCTCGGCGACCCGACGCCGGAGGGGCTGGAGGGGCCGCTGCGCGAGGAGTTCGGGCACTGGTACCGGTCGCCGGAGAACAACCGCGCCCCCGGCGCCACCTGTCTGCGGGCCTGCGAGCTGCTCGCGGACCCGGACCGGGCCTGGCAGGACGCCACCCAGCCCGGCTCCAAGGGCTGCGGCGCCAACATGCGGGTCGCCCCGATCGGCCTCGCCCCCGCACTGAGTGACGAACAGCGCGCCGGCGCCGCCCAGTTGCAGGCCGCGCTCACCCACGGCCACCCCACCGCGCTGGCCGCCTCCGACCTCACCGCGCACGCCGTCCACCTGCTCGCCGGGGGCGCCGACCCCGCCGGACTCGTCGGGCGGCTGCGCTCGTACGCCCTGGAACACCGCACGCGCTACGACCACGCCTGGCTGGGCGACCTGTGGACCCGCTCGGGGGACCCCGGCCCCGAGCACTTCATCGCGCGCGGCTGGGACGAGTGCCTGGAGATCCTCGGCCGGCTCCGGGAGGCCGTGCGGACCGTCTCCCCGGAGACCGACCCCTGCCTGGCCACCGGCGAGGGCTGGATCGCCGAGGAGGCCCTCGCCACCGGGCTGCTGTGCTTCCTGCTCTTCCCCGAGGAGCCCGTCACCGCCCTGCGCCGGGCCGCCTGCACCGCCGGCGACTCCGACTCCATCGCCTGCCTCACCGGCGCCTTCGCGGGCGCCTGGCTGGGGGCCGAGGCCTGGCCCGCCGACTGGACGGAGCGGATCGAGTACCGAGACGGCCTGTCGGCCCTGGGCACGCTCTGGGACGCTTAGGCCCATGCTCGACGACCTCGACATAGACCTGGCCCCGGTGGTCGCGGAACAGCCCGACACCCTGCTGTTCGCCACCGTCTCCGGAGCCCATCTGTACGGCTTCCCCTCGCAGGACTCCGACGTGGACCTGAGAGGAGTCCACCTGCTCCCCGCGGCCGACCTCGTCGGCCTGCGCGAACCGGAGGAGACCCGCTCGCGGACCTGGGTCCGCTACGGCGTCGAGCTCGACCTCGTCACCCACGACCTGCGCAAGTTCGCCCGCCTGATGCTCCGCCGCAACGGCTATGTGCTGGAGCAGCTGCTCTCCCCGCTGGTCGTGCACACCTCCGAGGCCCACCGGGAGCTGGCCGCGCTCGTCCCCGGCGTCCTCACCAGCCACCACGCCCACCACTACCGCGGGTTCGCCGCGACCCAGTGGCGGCTGTTCGAGAAGACCGGCGAACTCAAGCCGCTGCTCTACACGTTCCGGGTGCTGCTCACCGGCATCCACCTCATGCGCAGCGGCGAGGTCCAGGCACATCTGCCCACGCTGCTGGAGGAGGCGGGCGGCCCCGGCTACCTGCCCGAGCTGATCGCCGCCAAGCGGGAGCGGGAGAACGCCCGCGCCGACGTCGACCGGGACCTCGTGGCGATGGACGTGGAGCGGCTGCACACCGCGCTGGACGAGGCGCAGGCCGGTTCAGCGCTCCCCGACACCGCCGGCGCCCACGGCGCCCTGCACGACCTGGTGGTCCGGCTCCGCCTGAAGGGCTGAGGCCCGGCGCACCCGGTGCAGGAAGGCGGCCACGCGCGCCCGGTCCGGCTCGGCCGGCAGCGGACTGCCCGGCAGGGCCTGCTCCGCCTCGCCCGCCAGCCGGACCATCCACGCCTCCACCCGCGCCCACGGCACCTCGCCGCGCTTGACCGCCAGCAACGGTTCGCGCAGCTCGCCGACGGCGATCCGCAGCTCGCCGGTGCGCAGCAGGTCCCGGGCGGCCGTCAGCAGGCGCAGCAGATGCATCGCGTGCTTCCAGCGCGGGGCGCCCGTGGTCCGCACATCGGCGTCCAGCCGCTTGCGCTGGCCGAGGGCGTACCGGGTGAAGGTGTCGTAGGCCTGCCGGGACAGGAAGGCGCCGCGCAGCGACAGCAGCTCGCGGCCGGTGTCGTCCACGCGCTCCACGAGCGGGGAGTGCAGGCACTCCAGGATGTTCGGGTTGCCGCGCAGCGCCAGCTCGCAGAACCGCTCCAGCTCCCAGGAGAAGCGCTCCTCGCCCGGCCCCTCCACATGCGTCGGCGGTTTCTCGAACCGCCAGAACAGCGGGGTCGGGGCGAGGAACACCCCGCGCCGGTCGGTGTCGCTGGTCTCCGTGGCCAGACCGAAGGCGCGGGAGCCCATGACACAGGCGTAGACGGTGTGGTCGCGTACGAGGTCCTGCGGCTGCATGCCCGGAGCGTACGCGGGCGGCTCAGGTCAGGTAGACGGAATTTCCCCGCACCGTGACCGGCTCCTCGGCCAGCGGCCTGCTCGCCGGGCCGCCGGCCACCGAGCCGTCGGCGATATGGAACCGGCTGGTGTGACAGGGGCACAGGATGGTGCCGTCCGACACCTGGCTCACCGTGCAGCCCTGGTGGGTGCAGACCGCCGAGAACGCCTTGAAGCGGCCCTTCTCCGGCTGGGTGACCACGATCTTGCGGTCCGCGAAGACCTTGCCGCCGCCCACGGGGATGTCACCGGCGAGGGCCAGTGGTTCCCCGGCCGGGGCGGCCTCCCGCGCGGCGGGGGACGTCTCCCCGGCGCCGCCCTCGGCGGCGGGGGAGGGCGGCGACGCCGGTGCCGTGGGCGGCAGCGGGGCCGTGGAGCCGCCGCCTTCGTCGCCGCCGCACCCCACGCAGCCCAGGGCGAGCGCGCCGGCGCCCGTGGCGAGAACGGTGCGCCGTGTCGCTGGCTGGGGCATGTCAGACCTCCGTACAGACGTACATATCGATGGATAGCGGACGTTCCGCATCGTCTCAGCGCGTGGCCGGCGCACGCCCGTACCGCGCGGGCTGACTACGCTGGACGGACCAAGAACGGAACACGCATGTCAGCGAGGAGCAGCGCCGTGGCGGTACGAGCGGTCCGGGGAGCCGTCCAACTGGAACGGGACGACGCCGGTCATATGGCGGAGCAGGTCGGCGCGCTGCTCACCGCCGTCCTCGAACGGAACGGGCTGACCGCCGACGACCTGATCAGCATCTGGTTCACGGCCACTCCCGACCTGCACAGCGACTTCCCGGCCGCCGCCGCCCGCCGGCTCGGCATCGTCGACGTCCCCCTGATCTGCGCCCAGGAACTCGACATCGAGGGCGCCATGCCCCGGGTCGTACGGATCCTCGCGCACATCGAGTCGGACAAGCCCCGCAACGACATCGCCCACGTCTACCTCGGCGCCGCCGCGGCCCTGCGCAAGGACATCGCCCAGTGAGAACCGCACTCGTCATCGGAACCGGCCTGATCGGCACCTCCGCCGCCCTGGCCCTGGCCCGGCGCGGAGTCGTCGTCCACCTCGCCGACCACGACCCCGGGCAGGCCCGCACCGCCGCCGCGCTGGGCGCCGGCACCGACGAGGCGCCCGACGGCCCGGTCGACCTGGCGATCGTCGCCGCCCCGCCCGCCCATGTCGCCAAGGTGCTCGCCGACGCCATGCACCGCGGCCTGGCCCGCGGCTACCTGGACGTCGCCAGCGTCAAGGGCGGCCCGCGCCGCGAACTGGAGGCGCTCGGTCTGGACCTCACCTCCTACATCGGCACCCACCCGATGTCCGGCCGGGAGAAGTCCGGCCCGCTGGCCGCCACCGCCGACCTCTTCGAGGGCCGCCCCTGGGTGCTCACCCCCACCCGGGACACCGACACCGAGGTGCTGAACCTCGCCCTGGAACTGGTCTCGCACTGCCGGGCCGTCCCGGTCGTCATGGACGCCGACGCCCACGACCACGCCGTGGCCCTCGTCTCCCACATGCCCCACCTGGTCTCCAGCATGGTCGCCGCGCGCCTGGAGCACGCCGAGGAGTCCGCCGTACGGCTGTGCGGACAGGGCATCCGGGACGTGACCCGGATCGCCGCCTCCGACCCCCGCATGTGGATCGACATCCTGTCCGCGAACCCGGGCCCGGTCGCCGACCTGCTCTCCGACCTCGCCGCCGACCTGACGGAGACGGTCCGGGCGCTGCGCGACCTGGAGTCCCCCGACGCGGCCCGGCGCGGCGAGGGCAGCGCGGGCATCGAGGACCTGCTGCGCCGGGGGAACGCCGGCCAGGTGCGGGTACCCGGCAAGCACGGGTCCGCGCCGCGGGCCTACGAGACCGTGGCCGTGCTCATCGACGACCAGCCCGGCCAGCTCGCCCGGATCTTCGCGGACGCCGGCCGGGCCGGGGTCAACATCGAGGACGTCCGCATCGAGCACGCCACCGGACAGCAGGCCGGTCTGGTGCAGCTCATGGTCGAACCGAAGGCCCGGGAGGCGCTGAAGGAGGCACTGCGGGAGCGGGGCTGGGCGCTGCGCCAGTAGCGCCCGCGCGGCGCGGCCCGTCCGCCGCAGGGCCCCGCGCCCCGCGTACGTCCGGACGAGTGACCCGCACCCAGTAACCTTGTGCGGGGCGCTCTCGCTCCCCGCCCCCCGCCCGCACCGCACCAGGAAGGTGTCCCCCCGTGGAAAACGGCGCCGCCCCGACCGCCAGGCCCGTGATCGTCGCGATCGACGGTCCCTCCGGCACGGGCAAGTCGAGCACGTCGAAGGCCGTCGCCGCGCAGCTCGGCCTCAGCTACCTGGACACCGGCGCCCAGTACCGGGCGATCACCTGGTGGATGGTGACCAACGGCATCGACCTGGAGGACCCGACCGCCATCGCCGCCGTCGCCGGCAAGCCGGAGATCGTCTCCGGCACCGACCCGGCCGCCCCGGCCATCACGGTCGACGGCGTGGACGTGTCCGGCCCGATCCGCACCCAGGAGGTCACCTCCAAGGTCAGCGCGGTCAGCGCGGTGCCCGAGGTGCGCACCCGGATCACCGAGCTCCAGCGCTCGCTGGCCGCCGCCGCGGAGCACGGCATCGTCGTGGAGGGCCGGGACATCGGTACGACCGTCCTGCCGGACGCCGACCTGAAGATCTTCCTCACCGCCTCCCCGGAGGCCCGCGCGGCCCGCCGCAGCGGCGAGCTGAAGGGCGCCGACGTCCACGCCACCCGCGAGGCCCTGATCAAGCGGGACGCGGCCGACTCCAGCCGCAAGACCTCGCCGCTCGCCAAGGCCGACGACGCCGTCGAGGTGGACACCACCGAGCTGACCCTCGCCGAGGTCATCGAGTGCGTCGTCACCCTGGTCGAGGAGAAGCGGGCCGGGAAGTGACGCTCGCGCCGGTGCCCTCGGAGCGGGGCGCGGAGATCGGCCGGCGCATCGGCGTCGGGCTGATGTACGGCCTGTGGCGGCCTCGGGTGCTCGGCGCCTGGAAGGTGCCGGCCGCCGGCCCCGTTATTCTCGCCGTGAACCACTCCCACAACATCGACGGACCGATGGTGATGGGCGTGGCCCCCCGCCCCACGCACTTCCTGATCAAGAAGGAGGCCTTCGTCGGCCCCCTGGACCCCTTCCTGACCGGCATCGGCCAGCTGAAGGTGGACCGCGCCACGGCCGACCGGGGCGCGATCTCCCAGGCCCTCGGCGTGCTGGCGGACGGGGGAGTGCTGGGCATCTTCCCGGAGGGCACCCGGGGTGAGGGCGACTTCGCCGCGCTGCGCGCCGGGCTCGCCTACTTCGCACTCCGCAGCGGGGCGCCGATCGTGCCCGTGGCCGTCCTGGGAAGCGCCGAGCGGCCCGGACGGTTGATCAAGGCACTGCCTCCGCTGCGCTCCCGCGTCGACGTGGTCTTCGGCGACCCGTTCGAGGCGGGTGACGGAAGCGGACGGCGGACGCGCGCGGCGCTGGACGCGGCCACCGCGCGGATCCGGAAACAGCTCACCAGCCACCTGGAAAACGCCAGGCGCCTGACCGGGCGCTAGGCGACACTTGAGTAGTGGATCAGCCCCCACCGGGCCGGCCCACCGATCACCACCAATGAACGACGAGGTACGGACTTCATGAACGACGACATCCAGCCCGACGGCTCGGCCGAGCACGAGTACGAGCACGGGGCTCTCGGCGACGCCGAGTACGCGGAGTTCATGGAGCTCGCCGCGGAAGAGGGCTTCGACATCGAGGACGTCGAGGGCGCCATCGAGGCGGCGGGCCACGGTCCGCTGCCCGTGCTCGCCGTCGTCGGCCGCCCCAATGTCGGCAAGTCGACCCTGGTCAACCGGATGATCGGCCGTCGCGAGGCGGTCGTGGAGGACCGGCCGGGCGTCACCCGCGACCGTGTCACCTACGAGGCCGAGTGGGCCGGCCGCCGCTTCAAGGTGGTCGACACCGGCGGCTGGGAGCAGGACGTCCTCGGCATCGACGCCTCCGTGGCGGCCCAGGCCGAGTACGCGATCGAGGCGGCCGACGCGGTCGTCTTCGTCGTGGACGCCAAGGTCGGCGCGACCGACACCGACGAGGCGGTCGTCCGGCTGCTGCGCAAGGCCGGCAAGCCGGTCGTGCTGTGCGCCAACAAGGTCGACGGCCCGAGCGGCGAGGCCGACGCCGCCTATCTGTGGAACCTCGGCCTCGGCGAGCCCCACCCGGTCTCGGCACTGCACGGCCGGGGCACCGGCGACATGCTCGACGCCGTCCTGGAGGCGCTGCCGGACGCGCCCGAGCAGTCCTTCGGCACCGCGATCGGCGGCCCCCGCCGGATCGCCCTGATCGGCCGCCCGAACGTCGGCAAGTCCTCGCTGCTGAACAAGGTCGCCGGCGAGGAGCGCGTCGTCGTCAACGAGCTGGCGGGCACCACCCGCGACCCGGTGGACGAGATCATCGAACTCGGCGGCAAGACCTGGAAGTTCGTGGACACCGCCGGCATCCGCAAGCGGGTCCACCTCCAGCAGGGCGCCGACTACTACGCCTCCCTGCGCACGGCGGCCGCGGTGGAGAAGGCGGAGGTCGCGGTCATCCTGCTCGACGCCTCCGAGAACATCTCCGTGCAGGACCAGCGGATCGTCACCATGGCCGTGGAGGCGGGCCGCGCGATCGTCCTCGCCTTCAACAAGTGGGACACCCTGGACGAGGAGCGCCGTTACTACCTGGAGCGGGAGATCGAGACCGAGCTGGGCCAGGTCGCCTGGGCGCCCCGGGTGAACGTCTCGGCGCGCACCGGCCGCCACATGGAGAAGCTGGTCCCGGCGATCGAGACCGCCCTGGCCGGCTGGGAGACGCGTGTTCCCACCGGTCGCCTGAACGCCTTCCTCGGCGAGCTGGTCTCGGCCCACCCGCACCCGATCCGGGGCGGCAAGCAGCCGCGCATCCTGTTCGGTACCCAGGCCGGCACCAAGCCCCCGCGGTTCGTGCTCTTCGCCTCCGGCTTCATCGAGGCGGGCTACCGGCGCTTCATCGAGCGCCGGCTGCGCGAGGAGTTCGGCTTCGAGGGCACCCCGATCCACATCTCGGTGCGGGTGCGCGAGAAGCGCGGCGCGAAGAAGAAGTAGCAGCGGTACGACACGACGGGCGGCCCCTGGTTCTCCAGGGGCCGCCCGTCGTGTGCGGGGTCTGTCACGCGCCGCGGCGCTGCCCCGGCGGCAGTGCGGCGGCCGGGACGTACGGCGCCCCGGAGTCCTGCTGCCGGCCGAGCGTGCCGACCCGCTGCCACTGCGACTGCTGCCGGGCGCTGTAGGCCCCCGCGCTGTAGGCGCTGTAGGAGCTGCTGAACGTCCCCGCCCGGTGGCCGCCGTATCTGCTGCTGCCGTCCGGGAAGTCCCCGAAGGCGCTGAACCTCAGTTCCTCCTCACCGCTGCGGTCCCCCGGCAGCGTGCGGAAGGTCTTGACCCACTCCGCGTAGAGCGTGTCGTAGATCGGCGTGGCCGACGGTCCACCGGAAGGGTCCTGCGCCGTTCGGGCGGACGGCACGGAGGAGAAGGACCGGCGGGGCGGTGTGTCATATGCGTGCACGTATGTCCAAACGACCGGGGCCCCGAAGAGATGCGGTCGTACGACTCCCCGGGGGCGCGGGGCGGTGGGCTCCCTGCTTGTGGAGCGGACCTCACGTACCGGCGAGCGGAAGCGCGGCGGCGACCAGCTTCCCCTGCGCGGCGGCCCTGTCCAGCGCCTCCCGCAGCAGATCCTCCCGCGGCTGCCGCCCGATGGACCCCACCGGCGCCGCGAACATCAGCACCTGCTGGTGCTTGTTCGCGGCGGCCCGCCAGCCGTCGGTCACCTGGAGCGGCTGATGCGCCTGCCACCAGGCCACCGGCCGGCCCCCGTCGCTGCCCGGCTGGAGCACCGCGTGCAGCTGCCCCACGGCCAGCAGCACGGACCAGCCGTGCAGCACCTCGGGGACGGAGGCCAGCTCGGTCACCGGTGTGAAGCCCTGCTCGATCAGCAGCGGGAGGAAGTCGTCGCCGGGCCCGTCCGTGCCCGGCCGGACGATCGGGGAGGTGGGCTCGACCACGAGCGCGGGGTGCAACTCGCCGTCGACCAGGACCAGTCCGCTGGTCACGCCGAGCACCGCCTGCTCGGGCGCGACCCGCGGCGGCTCACCGTCGGCCGGTTCGCCGCCGACGGCGCCGATGGACCGGACGGCGCCCCGCAATTGCTCCTCCGTGACCTGCACGACCTGCGAGGGCAGGCAGCCGGCGTGGGCGAAGGCGAGGACGGCGGTCTCGTCGCCGACGAACAGAACGGTGCTGGTGCGCTCCTGCTCGGAGTCGCCCGGGGTGCGACAGGACGTGCAGTCGTAACTGCCCGGGGCGTACTCTCCGGCGAGCAGCCGTTCGGCTTCTTCGTCGCCGATCTCGGCGCGTACGGCGTCACTGACGTCGAGCATGCGCGGCACGGGTGGCTCCCTCGGGAT
The DNA here is from genome assembly GCF_039532885.1 of Streptomyces nogalater. Lineage (NCBI taxonomy): Bacteria > Bacillati > Actinomycetota > Actinomycetes > Kitasatosporales > Streptomycetaceae > Streptomyces > Streptomyces nogalater. The sequence continues at coordinate 41,919 of NZ_BAAASM010000036.1, forward strand.
GCGGTGCTGATGTCCGGCCGGGTGGCTCCCGGCCCATGAGCCCCGGGGTTGCGGGCTCATGAAGAAGACAACGGACGTTCTGTGGTGGGAGTCACGCCCCGGGGCGGACCGGTTCGCACCTTCCTCCAGGCATGGTCACCTTGGGTGCGGAATCAGCCACACACAGTCAAGTTCTTATGGGAAAAGGGGACTTGAAAGGGTGAGGTGGGTCACAGATCATCACGGGTGGTGGTGGGAATATCCGGAAATCACTGCATGTAGTGGGTGGCCGGAAATCGCCGCTACCTTCGGTAACCGGCAACTGGCCTGGCACGACGGCGAGTTGGTTGATTCCCGCCGCTCCTCCTCCCTAGATTCCTCCGCCGTGTGCAACGAGCACCGCTCGGGTACGTCCGCCGTCCGGCGTCAGGCAGAGCACGATCGCCGACACCGGCCGCGGCGGACGGGGCGGGCGCGAGGGACCGCGGTCGTGCGGGGTTCCGGCGCGTTCCGCCCGGGGGAGCCCGGGTCCGTGGAGAGGGAACCATATGTCCGAGTGTGCCGATACCACCCGCCGCCCCACCCGTTCCGAGGGCACCCGCAGGGGCCGCACCGCGGCCACCGTCGCGGGAGCCGCCCTGCTGGCCCCGCTGGGCCTGCTGGCCGCGACCGGCAACGCCGCCGCGGCCGACAACGGGGTGTGGGACCGCATCGCCCGGTGCGAGAGCGGCGGCAACTGGCACATCAACACCGGCAACGGCTACTACGGCGGGCTGCAGTTCTCCGCCGGCACCTGGCGCGCGTACGGCGGCACCGCCTACGCCCCGACGGCCGACCAGGCCTCCAGAAGCGCGCAGATCGCCGTCGCCACCCGGGTCCAGCAGGCCCAGGGCTGGGGCGCCTGGCCGGTCTGCTCCGCCCGGGCCGGAGCCTCCGGCGCGGCCCCGGCGGCCGCCCGTACCGGCTCCTCCGGCACGGCGTCCCACGGCGGCGGCGCGACGACGAAGTCCGCCCCCTCGAAGCCCGCCCCCTCGAAGCCCGCCCCCTCGAAGTCCGCTCCTTCGAATTCCGTGCCCTCCCGGTCCGCCCCGGCGAAGGCGCCGGTGCGGACGGCGACCGGCACCGGTGACTACACGGTCCGCGAGGGCGACACCCTGAGCACCATCGCCGCCCGGCACGGCAGTACCTGGCAGCGGATCTACGCCGCCAACCGGGCCGTCATCGGCGACGACCCCGACATGATCGTGCCCGGTCAGCGCCTCGAGCTCTGAGCGCCGGACACGGTGTGACGTACGGCCGCCGCCCCAGCCGGGGACGGCGGCCGTCCGCGTGCCGCGCCCGGCCTCACGGGGATTCGGCCTGATGCCCCTTCGGCTCGGGCTGCGGAGCCTGGCCCGCGTACTCCGGGTGGTGCAGGTCGAAGGCCGGGGACTCGCTGCGGACGCGGGGCAGGGTGACGAAGTTGTGCCGGGGCGGCGGGCAGGAGGTCGCCCACTCCAGCGAGCGGCCGTAGCCCCAGGGATCGTCGGCGTGGACCTTCTCGCCGTACATGGCGGTCTTCCAGACGTTGTACAGGAACGGCAGCGTGGACAGGCCGAGCAGGAAGGAGCCGATCGACGAGACCGTGTTCAGCGCGGTGAAGCCGTCGGCCGCCAGATAGTCGGCGTACCGGCGGGGCATGCCCTCGGCGCCCAGCCAGTGCTGCACCAGGAAGGTGGTGTGGAAGCCGGTGAAGAGGGTCCAGAACTGGATCTTCCCCAGCCGCTCGTCCAGCATCTTGCCGGTGAACTTCGGCCACCAGAAGAAGAAGCCGCCGAAGACCGCGAAGACGACCGTGCCGAAGACGACGTAGTGGAAGTGGGCGACGACGAAGTACGAGTCCGTGACGTGGAAGTCCAGCGGCGGGGAGGCCAGGATCACCCCCGTCAGACCGCCGAACAGGAACGTCACCAGGAAGCCCATCGCCCACAGCATCGGCGTCTCGAAGGACAGCGAGCCCTTGATCATCGTGCCGGTCCAGTTGAAGAACTTCACCCCCGTCGGCACCGCGATCAGGAACGACAGCAGGGAGAAGAACGGCAGCAGCACCGCGCCGGTGGCGAACATGTGGTGCGCCCACACCACCATCGACAGCCCGGTGATCGCCATCGTGGCGCCGACCAGCGTCAGATAGCCGAAGACCGGCTTGCGGCTGAACACCGGAATGATCTCCGTGATGATCCCGAAGAACGGCAGCGCGATGATGTAGACCTCGGGATGCCCGAAGAACCAGAACAGGTGCTGCCACAGCAGCGCCCCGCCGTTCGGTGCCTGGAACACCTGCGAGCCCAGCCGCCGGTCCGACTCCAGCACCAGCAGCGCCGCCGCCAGCACCGGGAACGCCATCAGGATCAGGATCGACGTGAACAGCGTGTTCCAGGTGAAGATGGGCATCCGGAACATCGTCATGCCGGGCGCCCGCATCCCGATGATCGTGGCGACGAAGTTGACCGCGCCCAGGATCGTCCCGAAGCCGGACAGCGCCAGGCCCATGATCCACAGGTCCGGGCCGATCCCGGGGGAGTGATGGGCGTCGTTGAGCGGCGCGTAGGCGAACCAGCCGAAGGCGGCCGGCCCGTCCGGCACCAGCAGCGAGCCCAGCACGATCAGCCCGCCGAAGGCGAACAGCCAGTACGACAGCATGTTCAGCCGGGGGAAGGCCACGTCCGGGGCGCCGATCTGCAACGGCATCAGCTCGTTGGCGAAGCCCGCGAAGCTCGGGGTCGCGAACAGCAGCAGCATGATCGTGCCGTGCAGTGTGAACAACTGGTTGAACTGGTTGTTGTCCATCAGTTGCAGCCCCGGCCGGGCGAGTTCCGCGCGCATCAGCAGCGCCATGATCCCGCCGGCCAGGAAGAACCCGAACGCCGTGATCAGATACAGATGACCGATCTTCTTGTGGTCGGTGGTGGAGAGCCAGTCCACCACCACCCGGCCGGCCCGGTGGCGCTCCGCCGGACGTGCCCTCACCCCTGCGGTCTGGGTCCCCATCGCTCGCTCGCCCCTTCGCATCGTCGCGCCCGGGCCCGCCTGCCGGTCGTTTCCGGCCCGCGGACGCGTACCCGCGAGCGGCCGTCCCGATGCCCGCCGGGCCGTGCACCGGGGCGGGGCGCGGCCCGGCGGCCGTGCGGATCCGTGAATTTCTCATGTGGCGTCAGCTGCCGTGGCACCGCACCGGATTGCGCGGGGAATCGCGTCCCGGGTCCGCTCCGGTCCCCACTGCGGCACTTTCCGCCGGGGAATTCGAAGGGGCCGTCCGACACGCGTGAATTCTGTTCGATTACCCCGGTAAGCCGAACGGAAACCCCCGCACGTGTGACGGACTTCGGACAAAACCCGAGTCCGGAAGCTGTGATGGAGATGTGACCGGGGCGGCCGCTTCTCCTGTGCGGCCGGGCCCGGCTAGCGTGACCGTATGGCACCCATTCCCACGGAGCCGGCGGAGCCCCAGGACCATCCGGACGGGTACGTCGGCCTGGACGCGGCACACGCCGAACGGCTCGCCCGGCGGCGCGGCTGGACCACGGTACGGTCGCTGCCGCCGGACGCGATCATCACCATGGAGTACCGGCCCGGACGGCTGAACTTCGAGGTACGGGACGGCCGGGTGAGCCGGGCCTGGAGGGGGTGACCCGACGCCGGTACGGCGAAGGCCCCGCTCCGGGAACGGGAGCGGGGCCTTCGCCGTCGGCGCGGGGAAGTGGGGAGGCGGGGAGGTGGTGCGTACCGGACCCCGTCGCCCGACTCCGCGTCAGCCGCCCGTCAGGGGGCGGGCCGGCTGGGTCGTACCGCGGGGGAGGCGGTCGGCGCCCGCCGGGCGCCGGCTGCCCACCGAGGCGACCGGGGTGCGTTCCGCACGGGTGGTGTGCGGGCCCGGCGCCAGGTGCGCCAGGCCCGGGGAGGCCCGGGTCGGGGAGACCGGCTCGCGGGCCGGGGCCGGCTGCTGCGCCGGGGTGCCGAGCGGCCTGAGCACGACCGGTGCCACCGGGACGGCGGGCCCGGCCGAGGGCCGGCCGCGGCGGGCGCGCCAGCGGTCGCGCAGGTCGAACAGCCACAGTTCGACCTTGGCGATCAGCGGTTCGAACCAGGGCAGTGCGAGCAGGATCAGCAGGCCGGCGGCCCAGCCCAGCAACACGTCGCTCAGCCAGTGCGTACCGAGGTAGACGGTGGTGAGGCCGACGCCGAGCGAGGTGACCGCGGAGAGGGCCGACAGCCAGCGGCGCGCTCTCGGGGTGGAGGCCAGATAGGCCAGGATGCCCCAGGTGACGACCGCGTTGGCGGTGTGGCCGCTGGGGAATATATCGCCGCCCAGGCCCATCTCGTTCGAGCCGATCGCGGTGGCGTAGTGCGGGCCGAGCCGTCCCATGCCGATCTTGGCGGCGCCGACGGTGACGTTCAGCAGCAGCAGCGAGGTGGCGAGGGTGAGCAGCGGGCGCAGGGTGTGCTGCCGCCAGGAGCGCCAGCCGAGCCACGCCGCGACCATCACGGCGGTGGGGCCGCGCTGGCCCAGCACCACGTAGTAGTCGAGGAACGCGTGGATCTCCGGCCACTGCTGGTACGGCCGGAAGAACATGACCTGCCAGTCCAGCCGGACGAGCCAGGAGGTGGTCACGACGGCCCACACGATCGCCAGGTAGAAGGCCAGGGTCGCGGAGAACAGCACGACCCGGTGCCGGCTCATCCGCGGCATATCGATGTGGGCCGGTCGTTCCGGCTCCCGGTCCAGTCTGGCGAACACCCGGTCCAGACGCCGGGTGAGGTTTCGTTCGGTACGCACCCAATCGACGTTACAGCGAGTGAGCGGTGTTCCCGGTCGAAACTGCGGCTTTGTGATGACGATGTGATGTGGGAAACCTCTCAAGGGCAGCCAGAATTCCCGTGATTCCGCAATCCGGAGAGGCCGATCGGGTCAATTCCTTTGATCAGGACGGGTGTTGTTTATATGGCGCTTATGAATGCGTTAACCCGGTCCTGGCGTGGAATTCTCCCGGACGTCATCGGGCCGTCGGTGCCGGTCACGGCGGCCCGGAGCCGTTCAGCCAGAACGCCCCGTAGACCGCCGCCGCGACCGCCGGACCGACCGTGACCAGGGCCGCACGGGAGGGGCGCGACCGGGCCAGGGCGCGGGCGAGCGGCAGCAGCACGGGGAAGGCGGGCATCAGCAGCCGTGGCTTGGAACCGAAGTAGCTCGACGCGCACAGGGCGAGGGCGAGGACGACGCCCGTGTACACCAGCAGCGCGGCCGGCTGGCGCTGGCGCACGCCGGCGACGTAGAGCCGGATCAGCAGGGCCACCCCGGCGATCAGGCCGACGCCCGCGAGCGCCGACGGGAACGACGTGAACCTGCCGGCCACGAAGCGGGCGAAGGCGTAGCCGCCGTCGAAGCCGTTGCGCCATCCGGCCTGGACGTCCAGATAGCCGAGCGGGCCCGCGCCGGTGCGGTGCCCGACCCACAGGACGTACCCGGCGGCCCCGAGCGGAGCGAGCAGCATGCCGAGCGCGCGACGCCGGGCGGGGTCACCGGACGCGGACGCGCGCAACGGCGCCGCCCCCGGCGCACCGGGGGCGTGTGTCTCGGGGTGCGCGCCCGGCGCACGCTGCGCGCTACGCGCTCGCACGAACGAGATCACGCCCGCCGTCCACACCGCGGCGACCACCGCCGCCCCCACCGGCCGGGTCAGCCCCGCCAGCGCCGCGAGCAGACCCGCGCTCACCCACCGCCCGGTCAGCACCGCGTACAGGGACCAGGCCGCCAGCGCCGTGAACAGCGACTCGCTGTACGCCATCGACTGCACGATCCCGACCGGCAGCACCGCCCACAGCAGCACCGCGAAGAAACCGGCCCGGGCGCCGTGCAGCCGGTCCGCGACGGCGAAGATCCCGGCCGCGGCGGCGAGCGAGGCGAGCAGGCCGACCACGAACCCGGCGTCCGCGTACGACAGCGGGGTAAGGGTGTGCAGCAGCCGCTCCAGCCAGGGCAGCAGCGGGAAGAACGCCAGGTTGGAGTGGACGTCCCCGTTCGGCAGCCGCACCTCGTAGCCGTAGCCCAGTTCGGCGACCCGCGTGTACCACAGCGCGTCCCAGCGCGCGGTCAGCAGCGTGTACGCGCTCTTGCCGCGCGCGGCGCTCCACCCCGCCAGCACCACCAGCCCCAGGGCGCGGACCGCCGCATAGCCCAGCAGGGCCGGGGCCGCCCGGCGCAGGAGAGGGGCGCGGGCCGGGATCCCGCGCGTTTCAAGATCGCTCACAGGCTCGATTATCGACCGGACCGCGCACGGGACCGGCCGCCGGGTCACGGTCAAGGGGCGGCGACGTGCGGTACGCCACACGGGTTGCCTCGCGCGTGTGAGAGGTCCGCCACGTGACCGCACGGCCGCCTCGCGTACGCTGACGAGTCACTCGCGTGGGTTCGCGCGGGCCGGGGACACCGCTCGCTCCGGCCGTACGACAGGGAGTCCCCACCCCGTCGGTCCGCCCCGCGCGAGGGATCATCTGGGAGGTACGTACATGTCCGGGACGACCACGGCCGCCGTAGGGCGGCATCGTCGGGCGGCCGGGGCCGGTGCCGACCGGTGGGTCGTCCTCGTCGTCCTGTGCGCGAGCCTGCTGCTCGTCGCCCTCGACGCCACCGTGCTGCACGTGGCGGTCCCCGCCGTCACCGAGGACCTGCGGCCCGACGCCGTGCAACTGCTGTGGATCGTCGACGTCTACCCGCTGGTCTGCGCCTCGCTGCTGATCCTCTTCGGCACCCTGGGCGACCGGGTCGGCCGCAGACGGGTGCTGCTGCTCGGCTACGGCCTCTTCGGTGTCGCCTCCGCCCTGGCCGCGTTCGCCTGGAGCGCGCCGATGCTCATTCTCGCCCGCGCGCTGCTCGGCGCCGGCGGCGCGATGATCATGCCGGCGACCCTGTCGATCCTCCGCCAGGTCTTCCCCGACCGGCGTGAGCGCGCCCTCGCCATCGGCGTGTGGAGCGCGGTGGCGGCGGTCGGCGCGGCGGTCGGACCCCTGCTCGGCGGCTTTCTGCTGGAGCACTTCCGCTGGGGTTCGGTCTTCCTGGTCAACATCCCGTTGATGCTGGTCAGCCTTCCGGTGGGCCGGATGCTGCTGCCGGAGTCCCGGGGCACGGACGACGGCCCCTGGGATGTGACCGGCGCGCTGCTCGCGGCGGGCGGGCTGTTCGGCGCCGTCCTCGGGGTGAAGCGGCTCGGCGGCGGGGAGGCGGTGGCGAGCCCGGTCACCGTGCTGCCCCTGCTGGCCGGCGCGGCCCTCCTCTTCCTTTTCGTACGGCGCCAGCGGCGGCACCCGCACCCGCTGGTGGAGCTGCGGATGTTCACCCGGCCGGCGTTCGGCACCTCGGTGGGCTGCATCGTGCTGGCCATGCTCGCGCTGGTCGGCCTGGAACTGGTCGCCGCCCAGTACCTGCAACTGGTGCTCGGGCTGTCCCCGCTGCAGACCGGCCTCAGGCTGCTGCCGCTGACCGTCGCGGCGATGGCGGCGGGCCTGGCGGGCGCCCGCGTGCTGCGCCGCTTCGGGCCGCGGCGGATGGTGTGCGCCGGGTTCTGTCTGACGGCCGCCGCGGTGCTGGCCCTGACCGCGATGGGCGGCACCGACGACCCGCCGCTGCTGCTGGCCGGGTTCGTGCTGCTGGGCTTCGGTCTGGAGACCACCCTCTTCGGGGCCTACGAGTCGATGCTGAGCGAGGCCCCGGCCGGCCGGGCCGGTGGCGCGGCGGCGATCGGCGAGACGTCGTACCAGCTCGGTGCGGGCATCGGCATCGCGCTGCTGGGCAGCGTGATGAACGCGGCCTACGCCCCGGGGCTCCGCTCGGTGCCCGGCGTGCCCCGGCCCGCGTCGGACGCGGCGGGCCACTCGCTCGGCGAGGCCTACGAGGTGGCCGGCCGGCTCGGCGGGGGCGCCGGGGCCGCGCTGCGCCGGGCGGCGCGCGACTCCTTCGTGCACGGGCTGCATGTGACGCTGCTGGTGAGCGCGGGGCTGTTGCTGCTGGGCGCGGTGCTGGCGCTGCGGCTGCCGTGGGTGATGCAGTGCGGTGCGGAACCGGACGGCGAGGTGGGGCTGCCGGCGCCCCGGGAGGCGGAGCCGGCCGCCGGAAAGCCGCGCGTCACCGCCTGACCTGCCCCGGTCGGCGTGCGGTCCGCTCTGGACGTGCGGGACGCTCCGCCGTAACGTCGGCCGGAGAGTGGTAACTAGCGCTGCTAGTTTTGTCGCGTTCCCGTTCCCGGAGGGTGTCTCATGTCCGCGTCCGCGAAGCTGCCCCCGTTCGATGCCGCCGACCCGCTCGGCATCGACGACCTGCTGGAACCGGAGGACCTGGCGATCCGGGACACGGTCCGCGGCTGGGCGGCCGACCGTGTCCTGCCCCATGTCGCCGACTGGTACGAGAAGGGCGAGCTGCCCGGCATCCGGGACCTCGCCCGCGAACTGGGCGCCCTCGGCGCGCTCGGCATGTCGCTCACCGGGTACGGCTGCGCGGGCGCGAGCGCCGTGCAGTACGGCCTGGCCTGCCTGGAGCTGGAGGCGGCCGACTCGGGCATCCGGTCGCTGGTCTCCGTGCAGGGCTCCCTGGCGATGTACGCCATCCACCGGTTCGGCAGCGAGGAGCAGAAGCGGCAGTGGCTGCCGCGCATGGCGGCCGGCGAGGTGATCGGCTGCTTCGGGCTGACCGAGCCCGACCACGGCTCCGACCCCGCCTCGATGCGCACCCGCGCCAAGCGGGACGGCGGCGACTGGATCCTCAGCGGCCGCAAGATGTGGATCACCAACGGCTCGGTCGCCGGGGTGGCCGTGGTCTGGGCGGGGACCGAGGAGGGCATCCGCGGCTTCGTCGTGCCCACCGACAGCCCCGGCTTCTCGGCACCGGAGATCAAGCACAAGTGGTCCCTGCGCGCCTCCGTCACCAGCGAACTGGTCCTGGACGACGTACGGCTGCCCGGCAGTGCCGTGCTGCCGGAGGTCACCGGGCTGCGCGGACCGCTCAGCTGTCTCTCGCACGCCCGCTACGGCATCGTGTGGGGCGCGATGGGCGCCGCTCGCAGCAGCTTCGAGGCGGCCCTCGACTACGCCAAGTCACGGGAGCAGTTCGGGCGGCCCATCGGCGGTTTCCAGCTCACCCAGGCCAAGCTCGCCGACATGGCCGTGGAACTGCACAAGGGGATTCTGCTCGCCCACCATCTGGGGCGGCGGATGGACGCCGGGCGGCTGCGTCCGGAACAGGTCAGCTTCGGAAAACTCAACAACGTCCGCGAGGCCATCGAGATCTGCCGTACGGCGCGGACGATCCTCGGTGCCAACGGGATCTCCCTGGAGTACCCGGTGATGCGGCACGCCACCAATCTGGAGTCGGTGCTCACCTACGAGGGCACCGTCGAGATGCACCAGCTGGTGCTGGGCAAGGCGCTCACCGGGCTGGACGCCTTCCGGTGAGCCCCCTGGCGGGGCGGGGCCGTGGGCGGCCCTGCCTCAGCTCTGGTTGAAGAAGCCGTCGGAGCGGTGCGCGGACGCCTCGCCGCTGATGATCTCCGTGTCGGCCGGGGTGAGCAGGAACACGCGGTTGGACACCCGGTCGATCGAACCACGCAGCCCGAAGATGAGCCCGGCCGCGAAGTCCACGACCCGCTTGGCGTCGCCGGGCTCCATGTTGGTGAGGTTCATGATGACCGGGATGCCGTCCCGGAACAGCTCGCCGATGGCGCGGGCGTCCCGGAAGCTGTCCGGGGTCACCGTGCCGATCCGGCGGCCCTTCTCCTCGGCGGTGTCCGTGGCCACCCGCACGCGCGGGTCGGTGACCCAGGCGTCCCCGGACTCGGTGCCCTCGGAGTAGTCGTCGTCGTAATAGCGCTCGTCATCGTTGTCGTCGACGAGGCCGAGCCATGCACTCGCCTTGCGTACCGATCCCATGGACGCCTCCTCTCACAGCGGTCCTTCTTGCTTTCCGCATCCCTATGGTCATCCATGATGCGGACGGTGCGCCAAGTGGATAGACGCCGCGCGGGGGGTTTGTGACGGTACTGGTGCACAGCCGATCCGTCGAGAGTCCTTGTGCCCCAAGGGTCGTGACTCATACCGCTGCTGACTGAGAGTGAAATATGATTGTTCTCGGCGGACGGGTGAGAAGAGGTGCGTCCGGGTGATCCTGACAGGGACTCAGACGGGCCCCGGCCGGTCGCCGGGGCCCGTCCGGGCCGTCAGTTCTTCCGCTCCGGCGGGCTGATCCGGGACTCCTCGATCGCCGAGCCGGTCGTTCCCCACTTCTTGAGAATCCGCTCGTAGGAGCCATCGGAGAGCAGCTTGTTGACGGCCGCCCGGAAGGCCGGTGCCAGCTTCGAGTCCTTCTTGAAGGCGAAGCCGACGTCCAGGCGGTGGAACTCGTTGAGGAACTTCAGGCCCTCCTGATGGGCGACGGCGTAGCGCAGCCCGTTGATCGTGGACATCACCACATCGCTGCGGCCCTGCTGGAGCGAGGACCACAGCGCGCTCGGCTCGCCGTACGTCTGCACCCGGTACGCCTTCTCGCCCGCCTCGGAGCACACGTGCCTGCTCCGCTCCAGCGTGGCCTCGAAGGTGGTGCCGGCGGCCGTCGCCACGTTCAGGCCGCACAGCTGCTTCAGATCCGTGATCTTCGTCAGCTCGCTGTCCTTGCGGGCGGCGAAGCCCTGGCCGTCGTTGATGTAGGTGACGAAGTCGATGGTCCTGCGGCGCTCGTCGGTGACGCCGAAGTTGCTCGCGCCGAAGTCGTACTTGCCGCTGTCCAGGGCGGGCAGGATCGCGTCGAAGCTCGCCTGCTCCACCTTCACATCGATGCCGAGCACCCGGGCCACCGCCCGGGTGAAGTCGACGTCCTGGCCGGTCAGGGTCTTGCCGTCGCCCAGGTAGGCGGTGCCGGGCGGGGTGCCGCCGACGCTGACCGCGACGGTCAGGCTCGTGGTGCCGGCGGGCAGCAGCTTCGCCGCGGCCGGGTCCTTCCGGATGGCGGAGACGACATCGGTGGTGGGTATCCCGGCGTTCTTGGCCGCCACTCCCGAGGCGCCCGTACCGCCCGTACCGCCGGAACCGGAACCGCAGGCGGTGAGCAGCAGGGCGGCCGAGGTAATGGCGGTAAAGGGTATGACATGCCGAAAAATGGGCGTGCGCATCGGTCAGCGGTCTCCTGAGAGCGGGCGGGTGTGCGGAAAGCGCGAGGGGAGGGGGCGCGTGTGAAGGCGGGGAGAAGCAAGAGAACGCGAGGAGGCCCGCCGAAACGGCGGGCGCGCGCAGGGGGTCAGCTCAACAGGAAGAGGACCACACGCGACCGAAGTCGATGTGGGAGCGGGTGACCAGCCACTGCTGTGGATGCATGGGCCAAGTGGAACAGGCATCCGGTTCCGCGTCAACTGACTTGAGATGTACGGCTCACAGTATGGACAGCCTTGACAGCGGGCCGAAACGCCCCCGTACTCTCGGCATACGGCCCTGCTGAGGGGCTCGGCCGTATCCGCGCCGCGCGGCGCGCCCGTGTGAAGGCATCACCTTCGTTCCGACGATTCACGCGTCACGGAGCCTTCGCATGTCATCCGACACCCTCGCCAAAGTCCCCGCCGCAGCCCAGACCCCCGAGCCCGCCGACGTCCCGCGGGTCGTCCCGCAGCGCCGCTACGGCCAGTGGACGGCGGCCGTCGTCGTCCTCGTGCTGCTCGGCTTCGCCGTCAACTCCGTCCTGCGCAACAAGGCGTTCCAGTGGGACGTCGTCGCCGACTACTTCACCTCCGACGCCATCCTGCGCGGACTGTGGCTCACCCTGTGGCTGACCGCCGTGGTGATGGCCCTCGGCTTCGCCCTCGGCACCCTGCTCGCCGCGTTCCGGCTGTCCGCCAACCCCGTGCTGCGGGCGGTCGGCTGGGGCTACGTCTGGCTGTTCCGGTCCATCCCGATCCTGGTGCAGCTGCTGCTGTGGTTCAACATCGGGGCGCTGTACCCGCAGGTGTTCGGCGTGAAGACCGTCAACCTGCTCACCCCGGTCGCCGTCGCCATCGTCGGCCTCACCCTGCACGAGGCCGCCTTCGCCGCCGAGGTGGTCCGCGGCGGCATCCTCTCCGTCGACCGCGGGCAGATCGAGGCCGCCCAGGCGCTCGGTCTCGGCCGGGGCCGGCGCTGGTGGCGGATCGTTTTGCCGCAGGCCATGCGCTCCATCGTGCCGCCCGCCGCCAACATGCTGATCGGCACCCTCAAGGGCACCTCGATCGTCAGCATCATCGCCGTCAACGACCTGCTGTTCTCCGCCCAGTTGGTCTACCACCGCACCTACCAGGTGATCCCGCTGCTGATGGTCGCCACCCTCTGGTACGCCGTGGTCACCTCGCTGCTCGGCATCGTCCAGTACTACGTCGAGAAACGCTACGCGCGCGGCACGGAGCAGACCCGATGAGGCAGCAGCTGGTGATCGTCGGGGCCGGGCCGCGGGGGACCGGCGTCCTCGAACGCCTCGCCGCCAACGCGCCCGGCCTGTACGCCGGCGAGGGCCTGGACATCCACCTGGTCGACCCCCACCCGCCGGGCGGCGGACGCATATGGCGCCAGGAACAGTCCCCGCTGCTGTGGATGAACTCGCACGCCGAGGACGTCACCATGTTCACCGACGACACGGTGGTCATGGACGGCCCCGTGCGCCCGGGTCCCACCCTGCACGAATGGGCCGGGCTCGACGGCCGCGTCTTCCCCGACCGGCGGCTCCAGGGCCGCTATCTGCGCTGGGTCTACGAACGGGCCCGGGCCGCCCTGCCGCCGAACGTCACCGTCCACCACCACCCCCGGCGCGCCCTGAGGATCAGCGGCCCCCGCGACGGCCGCCAGCAGGTGTGGCTCGCCGGCCATCCGCACCCGCTCCCGGCCGACCTGGTGATCCTCGCCCTCGGCCACCTGGACGCCGAACCCGACGGCGAGCAGGCCGCGCTGGCCGCCTACGCCCGGGAGCACGGCCTGGCGCACCTGCCGCCCGACTTCACCGCCGACAGCGACCTGTCCGCGCTGCGGGCCGGCGAACCCGTCCTCGTCCGCGGCTTCGGACTGGCCTTCGTCGACCTGATGGTGCTGCTCACCGAGGGCCGCGGCGGACGGTACGAGGGGGAGAGGTACCTGCCCTCGGGGCGGGAGCCGGTGCTCTACGTCGGCTCCCGGCGCGGAGTGCCGTACCACTCGAAGATCGGCTACGACCTGACCGGCGACCGGCCGCCGCTGCCCCGCTTCTTCGGCCCCGCCGAGGTGGACGCCCTGCTGGCCCGCCCCGGCGGCCTCGACTTCCGGCGCGATGTGTGGCCGCTGGTCGAGAAGGAGCTGGGCTTCGCCCACTACCACCGGCTGTTCACCGCCCACCCCGGGCGCACGGCGATGGCCTGGCGGGACTTCGAGGAGAAGTACGCGGCGGCCGACGGCCCCGCCGAGCAGCGGGCGCTGGTCGCCGCCGCCGTGCCCGACCCGGCCGACCGGCTCGACCTCGCCGCGCTCGACCACCCGCTGGACGGCGTGCGCTACGCCTCGCACGACGCCTTCCAGGACGGGCTGCGGGACTACATCGAGGCGGACCTGCGCCGCCGTCACGACCCCGCCCACAGCCCCGACCTGGCCGTCTTCCTCGGGCTGCTGTCCGTCTACGGGCAACTGGTGCGGCTCGGCGACATCGGGCCCTGGTGGCACGGGTTCTTCAGCTACCTGGCGTCCGGGCCGCCCGGACCCCGGCTGCGGCAGATGCTCGCGCTGTCCCGGGCCGGGCTGCTGCGGTTTATCGGGGCCGGCATGACCGTCACCGCCGAGGACGGGGTGTTCCGGGCCGCCGCCCCTACCGTGCCGGGCTTCTCCGTCACCGCCCGGGCACTGGTGGAGGCCCGGCTGCCCGAGCCCGCCGTCGGCCTGACCCGCGACAACCTGCTGCGCGCACTGCGCGCCGACGGCGCCGCCGAGACCCCCGACGGACTGCTCCGGACCGACCCCGGCGACGGCCGGATCCTGGACACCGCCGGGCGCCCGCACCCCCGGCGGTTCGCGCTCGGCCCGTACACCGACGTCCGCACCCCCGGCGCGTTCACCCGGCCGCGCACCGGCGGCCCCGCGTTCCGGCAGAACGACGCGACCGCCCGGGCGGTGCTGTTCTTCCTCAATTCACAGGCAGCCTCCGACGCGGCCCCACAAGCAAAGGAACTCACGCGATGAGCGTCATGGTCGACATCCGGTCGGTGTACAAGAGCTTCGGCTCGCTCGACGTGCTCAAGGGCATCGACCTGCAGGTGCGCGCCGGTGAGGTCACCGTCGTGCTCGGCCCCTCCGGCTCCGGCAAGTCCACCCTGCTGCGCACCATCAACCACCTGGAGAAGGTGGACCGGGGCGAGATCAGCGTGGACGGCGCGCTGATGGGCTACCGGCGGGCCGGGAACAAGCTGCACGAACTGCCCGAGCGCGAGGTGCTGCGGCAGCGCACCCGGATCGGGTTCGTCTTCCAGAACTTCAACCTCTTCCCCCACCTCACCGTCCTGGACAACGTCATCGAGGCACCCGTGTCCGCGCTGAAGCGGCCCCGGAAGGCGGCGGTGGAGACCGCGCACCGGCTGCTGGAGCGGGTCGGGCTCGGGGACAAGGCCGACGCCTACCCGCGCCAGCTGTCCGGCGGGCAGCAGCAGCGGGTGGCCATCGCGCGGGCGCTCGCGCTGGAGCCGAAGCTGCTGCTGTTCGACGAGCCGACGTCCGCGCTCGACCCCGAACTGGTGGGGGAGGTGCTGGACGTCATCCGGGACCTGGCGGCACAGGGCACCACGATGATCGTCGTCACCCACGAGATCGCGTTCGCCCGCGAGGTCGCCGACACGGTGGTGTTCATGGCCGACGGCCGGATCGTGGAACAGGGCACCCCGGAACAGGTCCTGGGCGCGCCGCGCGAGGAGCGGACCCGGACGTTCCTGGCGAAGGTGCTGTGAGCGTGGAACGGCACGCGACGGGGAAGGGGCCGGCATGAGGGGGCTGGTACATCTCGCCGCCGCGCTCGACCTGCCCGGGGTGTTCGACGGCGGGGCGTTCGCCGCTCTGGCACGGCTCGCCGAGCGCGGCGGGCTGGACTTCGTGACGCTGGACGACTCCTTCGCCCGGCCCGGCCCCGACGCGCTCGGCGTGCTGTGCCGGGTGGCGCCCGCGACCCGGCGGATCGGACTGGTGCCGACGGTCACCACCACCCACACCGAGCCCTTCCGGGTGCAGGCCGCCGTGGCCACCCTGGACTGGGTCGGCCGGGGCCGGGCCGGCTGGCGGATCGACGTGTCCGGCACCGAGAGCGAGGCCCGGCTGTTCGGCCGCCGCTCCGCGGCGCCCGCCGGCGCTCTGTGGCGGGAGGCGGGCGAGGTCGCCGACGTGGCCGCCCGGCTGTGGGACAGCTGGGAGGACGGCGCCGAGATCCGGGACGCGGCCACCGGCCGCTTCCTCGACGGGGACCGGGTGCACCGCGTCGACTTCACCGGCACCGGCTTCTCGGTCCGGGGGCCCTCGACCGTGCCCCGGCCGCCGCAGGGCCACCCCGTCCGCGTGGTCGACGCCACCGACGCCCACGCCTGTACGGTCGCCGCCCGCCACGCCGACGTGGCCCTGGTCCGGGCGGTCTCACCCGCCCAGGCCGCGGGCGTACGGGACCGGCTGCGGGAGCAGGCGAGGGCGTCCGGGCGGGACCCGGACACGCTGCGGGTGCTGGTGAGCCTGCTGGTGGACCTCGGCGACGGCGAGCACGCGGCCGAGCCGGGCCACGGGGGCGGGGGGCCGCGTCCCACCGTGCACGGTCCGCTGTACCGGGGCGGCCCCGTCGACCTCGCGGAGCTGGTGACCTCCTGGCACGCCAAGGGCATCACCGACGGCTTCCACTTCGTCCCCGTCGAACCGCGCCGCGATCTGGAACGGCTGGTCAACGGCACGGTGGCGCTGCTCCAGCACCGCGGCCTGTTCCGCACCTTCTACCCGGGCAGCACCCTGCGCGAGCACCTGGGCCTGGCCCGGCCCGCCAACCGGTACGCCGCGCCCGGGGCGTCGGCCGTTCCCCCAAGAGCGTCATGACCGCACGACAGCTGTACCTGGCGGCCGTGCCACCGGGCGCGTGCCTGGCCGACCCGGACGCCGACGACCCGGCCGGCCTCGGGTCCGACGCCGTGTGGGCCGGTACCCGCGCGGGCTCCCGGATCGCGTTCGCCTCCTACGAACGGCTCGCCGGCGCCGCCGAGCGCGGCCTGTTCGACTTCCTCCTGCTGGACGAGGAGCCGCCGCTGCCCGAACACCGGGGACGGCCGCACGAGCCGGTCCCGGCCGGCGGGCCGGAGCCGATCGCCGTACTGAACGCGCTCGCCGGGGTCACCACCCGGCTCGGCCTCGCCGCCACCGTGGACGCCGCCTGCGCCCAGCCGTACGAACTCGCCCGCAGGCTGGCCACCCTGGACCACTTGAGCGCGGGCCGGGCGGGCTGGCGGGTGGCGGTCTCGGCGGACCCCCGCACCGGCGCCGACCACCGCTTCGCCGGCCACGCGGACCCCTGCGGCCGGGCCGCCGAACTCGTCCTGGCGGCACGGGCGTTATGGGACTCCTGGAGCCCCGAGGGGGTGCCCCGGCCGTTCGCCCACCGGGGCCGGCACTTCGACATCGCGGGCGAGTTCGGCCTGCCCCGCTCGCCCCAGGGCCACCCGGTGGTGATCCGGTCCGGGGAGTCCGGGCGGGCCCGGGAGCCGGCCGCGGCCTGGGCCGACGTACTCCTGGTCCGGCACGCCCCGCCGGAACCGGCCCGTGCCCGCTACGCCGACGTCAAACGGCGGCTGGCGGCGTACGGCCGCGCCCCCGGGGACCTGAAGGTGATGTCCCGGATCACCGTCGTCCTCGGGGACACCGCGGCCGAGGCGCAGGAGCGGGCCGCCGGGATCGGACGGCGGCTGGTCACCCCGCGCCACGCGCTGCACGCGGTGGAGCGGATCTGGGGAACGGACCTGTCCGGATACGACCCCGACGGCCCGTTGCCCCGGACCGAGCCCCGCACCCGGGACCGCCGTACGCGCGCGCTCGCCGCGCGCTGGCGGGCGCTGGCCGAGGAGAAGGGGCTCTCCCTGCGGGAGACCGTGATCGAGGCGAGCGGCCGGCCGTCCTTCGTCGGCACGCCCGACGCGGTCGCCGCCGATCTGCACCGGTACGCCGAGGAGGGGGCCGCCGACGGCTTCCTGCTGGCCCCGCAGCTCCCGGACGGGCTGGAGGAGTTCGTGGACCGGGTGGTGCCGCTGCTCCAGGAACGTGCCGCCTTCCGCACGGAATACCGCGGCGGCACGCTCCGCTCCCATCTCGGGGTGCCGGGAGGGACGGCCGATGACGGCCGTTGACGACGACTGCCGAGGGCACAGACGACCGCCGAGGGCACAGAGGAAAGGAACCGATGAGATGACGACGGACGCGTCCGACGCCTGGAAGCGGTGGCACGAGGAGCGGGTGGAGAGCGTCTCGGCGCCCTACGGCCCGCTCGCGCTGACCGCGACGCACTGGATCGAGGACTATCCGGATGGTCGACTTCCGGACATTTCCGGGAAGTGGGTGGCGGAGCGGGACGGGGTCGTGCTCACCGCCGCCGAGGCCGACGGCCTGACCGTGGCCGGCCGGCCCTTCGCGGGCGAGACCCGGCTGGCCGCCGACAGCGGCCCGGAGGCCGGGGCGCGGGTCGCGCTGGGGGAGAAGCGGCTGGTCGTCCTGGTGCGCGAGGGCGTGTGGGGCGTACGGGTGTACGATCCCGCATCCCCCGCCCGGCGGGCCTTCCGGGGCATCGAGGCAGGCCCCTACGACCCCCGCTGGTCGGTGCCCGGCCGGTTCACGCCGTACGACACCACCCGCACCATCCGGCTCGGCAACGCCGACGGCCGCGAGCGCGGCTTCGACCTCGCCGGTGAGCTGGCCTTCCCGCTGGCCGGCCGGGAGCGGAGGCTGAAGGTGGCGCGGCGGGCGGACGGCGGCCTGTGGGCGGTGTTCGCCGACGCCACCAGCGGCGACACCAGCTTCCGGTTCCGCTTCCTCTTCCCGGCGGCTCCGGATGCCGAGGGGCGCACCCTCGTCGACTTCAACCGCGCACAGCTCCCGCCGTGCGCCTTCGCCGGCCACTTCATCTGCCCCCTGCCGGCCCCCGGCAACACGCTGGACGTGGCGGTGGAGGCGGGGGAGCGCCGGCTGGGCTGAGCCGTGGCGCGCCGGCCGGTCCCGCCCCAGGGGTGTGGGCCGGACCGGTGCCGCTTCGGGGGGCGTTCGGGTGGTTCCGGGCCGACGGCCGAAAGGCACCCTTGTGCCGACCGGCCGTTCGGCCGAATACTCCACCCCAGCGCTTGTCAGGGGCATGTACATCGCAACCCGGTCGGGCTCCTGGCTGCGCCTCACGGGCCCCGACCCCACGCGGGCCCCCGACTTCCCTTGGAGGGGAACGAAAAGTGAGGATCAAGCGCACCACTCCCCGCGGCACCACGAGACGGACCCGGCTGACGGCCGTGGCCACCGGCTTCCTGGCCGCGGCGGCGTTCGCCGCCCCCACCGCGAACGCCAGTGACGCCCCCGCCTTCAGCGCCACCCAGCTCACCCAGGCGAGCGACTCCGTCCTCAAGGCCGACGTCCCGGGCACGGCCTGGGCGGTGGACGCCAAGACCAACCGCGTCGTCGTCACCGTCGACAGCACGGTGTCCCAGGCCGAGATCGCCAAGATCAAGAAGCAGGCCGGGGCCGGCGCGGACGCCCTGGTGATCAAGCACACGCCGGGCAAGTTCAACAAGCTGATCTCCGGCGGCGACGCCATCTACGCGAGCAGCTGGCGCTGCTCGCTGGGCTTCAACGTCCAGGACGCCAGCGGCAACTACTTCTTCCTGACCGCCGGGCACTGCACCGACGGCGCGGGCACCTGGTGGTCGAACTCCTCCCACACCACCACGCTCGGCACCACGGCCGGGTCCAGCTTCCCCGGCAACGACTACGGCCTGGTGCGCTACACCAACAGCTCGGTGGCCAAGTCGGGCGCCGTGGGCAGCCAGGACATCGCCAGCGCGGCCACGCCGTCGGTGGGCACGACCGTCTACCGGCGCGGATCCACCACCGGTACGCACAGCGGCCGGGTCACCGCGCTCAACGCCACGGTCAACTACGGCGGCGGCGACATCGTCTCCGGCCTGATCCAGACCACCGTGTGCGCCGAGCCCGGCGACTCCGGCGGCCCGCTGTACGGCGGCACCACCGCCTACGGCCTGACCTCGGGCGGCAGCGGCAACTGCTCCTCCGGCGGTACGACGTTCTTCCAGCCGGTCACCGAGGCGCTGAGCGCCTACGGAGTGCACGTCTTCTGACGCGCCCCCCTTCCGGCCCGGCCCCCGCACGCTCCGGTGTGCGGGGGCTTCGCCGTGTGGTCGCGGTGTTTGTTTGCGCAGGTCGGAGGCGGTTGGACGGGTGTCGTACACATGTTCGGGAATGGAGGTATGGTGGGGAGAGCAGTAGGGAACTGATGTTCGAGAGTCGTTTCGGGGTCACGTGTGCGGGAGGTGGGTGTGCCGGGCTTCGCGCATCTGCACACCGTCTCCGGGTTCTCCCTGAGGTACGGGGCGTCCCACCCGGAGCGGCTGGCCGAGCGCGCCGCGGAGCGGGGCATGGACGCCCTCGCGCTGACCGACCGCGACACCCTCGCCGGTGCCGTCCGCTTCGCCAAGGCCTGCGCCGGGGCGGGCGTCCGCCCGCTGTTCGGGGTGAACCTGGCGGTGGCGCCGAGGGAGCCCGTACGCCGGGACAAGCGTCGCAGCCCGGTGCGCGGTGGCGCCTTCGTGGACGAGTCGGACCCCCGGGTGACCTTCCTCGCCGGGGACGGCGCCCGCGGCTGGGCCGGTCTGTGCCGGCTCGTCACCGCGGCGCACGCGGGCGGGGGGACCCCGCTGCTGCCGTGGGCCGGCAACCGGGGCGACGGACTGGTGGTGCTGCTCGGCCCGGACTCGGACGTGGGCCGGGCGCTCGCCGCCGGCCGGCCCGACCGGGCGGCCGTCCTGCTGGCCCCGTGGCGCGAGGTGTACGGCGACGCGCTGCGCCTGGAGGCCGTCTGGCACGGCCGTACCGGCACCGGCACCGGCCCCGGCTCCCTGCGGCTGGCGGCCCGTACCGTCGGGTTCGCCGCCGAGCAGGGGGTGCGGCCGGTGCTCAGCAACGCCGTCCGGTACGCCGACCCCGGGCAGGGGCCGGTGGCCGACGTGCTGGACGCGGCCCGGCGCCTGGTGCCCATCGACCCCCGGGGGGAGCTGGACTCCGGCGCGGCCTGGCTGAAGGACGCTCCGGCCATGCTGGACGCCGCCGAGCGGATCACGGAGGCGGCCGGATACCGGCGGGGGGCCGCCCACCGGCTGCTGGACCAGACCCTCGCCACCGCCGCCGAGTGCCGGGTCGACCCCGAGGACGACCTGGGCATGGGCAGCGTGCACTTCCCCGAGCCGCACCTCGTCGGCGCCGGCCGGCGCACCGCCCAGCGGGCGCTCGCCTCACGGGCGGCGGCGGGCATGCTGCGGCTCGGCTACGGCGGGCGGCGCGCCTACTGGGAACGCGTCCACCACGAGCTGGACATCATCGCCCACCACGGCTTCGCCTCCTACTTCCTGACGGTCGCCCAGGTGGTCGACGACGTCCGCGCGATGGGGATCCGGGTGGCCGCCCGCGGTTCCGGGGCCGGGTCGCTCGTCAACCACCTGCTCGGGATCGCGCACGCCGACCCGGTCGAGCACGGGCTGCTGATGGAACGCTTCCTGTCCAAGGAGCGGGTGGTGCTGCCGGACATCGACATCGACGTGGAGTCCGCGCGGCGGCTGGAGGTCTACCGGGCGATCATCGGCCGGTTCGGCGCCGAGCGGGTCGCGACCGTCGCCATGCCGGAGACCTACCGGGTCCGGCACGCCATCCGGGACGTGGGCGCCGCGCTGTCCATGGACCCGGCCGAGATCGACCGGATCGCCAAGTCCTTCCCGCACATCCGGGCGCGCGACGCCCGCGCGGCCCTGGCGGAACTGCCCGAACTGCGGCGGCTCGCGGGGGAGAAGGAGAAGTACGGCAGGCTGTGGGAGCTGGTCGAGGCGCTCGACGCGCTGCCGCGCGGGGTCGCCATGCACCCGTGCGGGGTGCTGCTGTCCGACGCCTCCCTGCTCACCCGTACGCCGGTGGTGCCGACCAGCGGCGAGGGGCTGCCCATGGCCCAGTTCGACAAGGAGGACGTGGAGGACCTCGGGCTGCTCAAGCTGGACGTCCTGGGGGTGCGGATGCAGTCGGCGATGGCGCACGCGGTCGCCGAGGTGGAACGGGCCACCGGGGAGCGGATCGACCTGGACGCGGTGGAGCCGGGCGACCCGGAGACCTACCGGCTGATCCGGTCCGCCGAGACGCTGGGCTGCTTCCAGATCGAGTCGCCCGGCCAGCGGGACCTGGTGGGGCGGCTCCAGCCGAGCACCTTCCACGACCTGGTCGTGGACATCTCGCTGTTCCGGCCCGGTCCCGTCGCCGCCGACATGGTGCGGCCGTTCATCGAGGCGCGGCACGGTCGGGCGCCGGTGCGCTACCCGCACCCGGACCTGGAGGAGCCGCTGAAGGGAACGTACGGGGTCGTCGTCTTCCACGAGCAGGTCATCGACATCGTCGCCGTCATGACCGGCTGCGGGCGGGGCGAGGCCGACCGGGTGCGGCGCGGGCTGTCCGACCCCGGGGCACAGGGCCGGATCCGGGTGTGGTTCGCCCAGCGGGCGGCGGCCCGGGGGTACGACGCGGAGACGATCGGGCGGACCTGGGAGATCGTGGAGGCCTTCGGGTCGTACGGCTTCTGCAAGGCGCACGCCGTCGCCTTCGCCGTGCCCACCTACCAGTCGGCGTGGCTGAAGGCCCATCACCCGGCCGCGTTCTACGCCGGGCTGCTCACCCACGACCCGGGGATGTACCCGAAGCGGCTGCTGCTGGCCGACGCCCGGCGGCGCGGGGTGCCGATCCTGCCGCTGGACGTGAACGTCTCCGGCGTCGCCCACCGGATCGAACTGGTGTCTGAATCAGGGGGGTGGGGGCTGCGGCTCGCGCTCTGCGACGTCCACGGCATCAGCGAGGCCGAGGCGCGGCGGATCGCGGACGGCCAGCCGTACTCCTCGCTGGTGGACTTCTGGGAGCGGGCCCGGCCGAGCCGCCCGCTGGCCCAGCGGCTCGCCCAGGTGGGCGCGCTGGACGCCTTCGGCGCCAACCGGCGCGATCTGCAACTGCACCTGTCCGAACTGCACCGGGGGGCCCGGGGCGGCGGCGGTGGCCAACTCCCCCTGGCCGGCGGCCGGAAGACCGCGCCGGCCGGGCTGCCGGACCTGACCCCGGCGGAACGGCTCAGCGCCGAGCTGGGCGTGCTGTCCATGGACGCCTCGCGCAATCTCATGGACGACCACCGGGAGTTCCTGGCGGAGCTGGGCGTGGTCTCCGCGCGCCGGCTGCGCGCGGCCCGGCACGGGGAGACCGTGCTGGTCGCGGGCGCCAAGGCGGCCACCCAGACCCCGCCGATCCGCTCCGGCAAGCGGGTCGTCTTCTCCACCCTGGACGACGGCACGGGGCTGGTGGACCTGGCCTTCTTCGACGACTCCCACGACGCCTGCGCCCACACCGTCTTCCACTCCTGGCTGCTGCTGGTGCGCGGGGTGGTGCAGCGGCGCGGCCCGCGCAGCCTCAGCGTGGTCGGCTCCGCCGCCTGGAACCTCGCCGACCTGGTGGAGGTGCGGCGCGCGGAGGGGCTCGACGGGGTCGCGGCCCGGCTGGCCGGACCGTCCGGTACGGACGGGTTCCCGGCGAAGGGCGACGGCGGTCCGTTCCGGACCCGGGTCGCCGGGTCCGAGGGGCTGCCCGCGCCGGCCGGCTCCGCGGCCCGCGACCCGATGGCGGACCGGACGATCCGCATGCCCACGGGATACGAGATGCACCCCTGGGCCGATCTGCGGCCCGCGGGCGAGGACGCCGCGCGAGGTCCGGCGGCGGTACGGAAGTTGTGGCACCAGAGTCCGGGGAGTGCGGGATGACCATTCTCTGCGTACGTTTCCAGCTGCCGCCGATGTACGAGGCCGCCCTGCCGGGGCTGCTCGGGCTGCTGGAGGAGTTCACCCCGGTGGTGGAGGCGCTGCCGCCGGACGGCGCGCTGGCCGATCTGCGCGGTGCCGAGCGGTACTTCGGGCGCGACGCGGTGGAACTGGCCTCGGTGATCCGGGTACGGGCCCTCGCCCGGTACGGCGTCGACTGCGCGATCGGCGCCGGGCCGGGCCCGCTGCTGGCCCGGGTGGCGCTGCGCGAGGCCCGGCCCGGGGCGACCCGCGCGGTGCCGGCGGACGCCGTCGCCGAGTTCCTCGCCGGCAAGCCCGTCACCGCGCTGCCCGGCGTCGGCGCGGCGACCGCCCGCACCCTGGACGAGTACGGCCTGGACACCCTGGGCCGGGTCGCCGCCGCGCCGCTGTCCACGCTCCAGCGGCTGATCGGCGCGCGGGCGGGCCGGGAACTGCGGGAGAAGGCGAGCGGCATCGACCGCGGCCGGGTCGTGCCGAACGCCGTCTCGCGCTCGCTGGTGACGGAACGGGCCTTCCCCCTCGACGAGTTGGACCCCGTTCGGCACCGTGGGGCGCTGCTGTCGGCCGCCGAGGAGATCGGCGCCCGGCTGCGCGCGGTGGAGAAGGTCTGCCGCACCCTGACCCTCACCGTGCGCTACGCCGACCGGTCCGGCACCACCCGCAGCCGCGCCCTGAAGGAGCCGACCGCGCACTCGGCGGCCCTGACCCGGACGGCCTACGGCATGTACGAGGCGCTGGGCCTGCAACGCGCCCGGGTCCGCGCGCTGGCCCTGCGCGCCGAGGACCTGACCCCCGCCGACCAGGCCGCCCACCAGCTCACCTTCGACCCCGTGGACGAGAAGGTCCGCCGCATCGAGGAAACGGCGGACCGGGCCCGAGCGAAGTTCGGCCCCCGCGCGGCGTTCCCGGGCACCTTGGCGGCGTGACCCGCCCGCCGCGCGCCTCCCCGGCCTGGTTAGCACTGCAAGTTTTTACTGACGCGTAACTTCACAGCCGGACTACCCGACCGTAACTTGACCAGTGAACAGCATCCCGTGATCCGGATCACAGGGTTAGGCCGTGCACCTCCCCTTGAGCCGCAAGGAGATCACACGATGCTGCCCTGGAAGCGAGTGCTCAGACCGCTCGCCGCGCTCCTGCTCGCCGTCGCCGTCGCCGCCGTACCGGCCGCCACCGCCAGCGCCTCCGACGCCGGTGCCCCCAGCAGTGGCTGGAACGACTACTCGTGCAAGCCGTCCGCCGCCCATCCCCGGCCCGTCGTCCTCGTCCACGGAACCTTCGGCAACTCGGTCGACAACTGGCTCGGCCTCGCCCCGTACCTCACGAGCCGCGGGTACTGCGTCTACTCCCTCGACTACGGCCGGCTCCCCGGCGTGCCCCTCTTCCACGGTCTCGGCCCCATCGACAAGTCGGCCGGGCAGCTGTCCGCGTTCATCGACAAGGTGCTCACCGCGACCGGAGCCGCCGAGGCCGACCTGGTCGGCCACTCCCAGGGCGGCATGATGCCCCGCTACTACCTGAAGTTCCTCGGCGGAGCGGCCAAGGTGCACGCCCTCGTCGGCATCGCCCCCGACAACCACGGCACCGACCTGGTCGGCCTCACCAACCTGCTGCCGTACTTCCCCGGCGCCGAGGACCTGCTCAAGGCCACCACCCCCGGCCTCGCCGACCAGATCGTCGGCTCCGACTTCCTCACCAAGCTCAACGCGGGCGGCGACACCGTCCCCGGCGTGCGCTACACCGTCATCGCCACCAGGTACGACGAGGTGGTCACCCCCTGGCGCACCCAGTACCTGAGCGGCACCGGCGTCCGCAACGTCCTGCTCCAGGACCTCTGCCCGCTCGACCTGTCCGAACACCTCGCGATCGGCCTGTTCGACCGCATCGCCTTCCACGAGGTGGCCAACGCCCTCGACCCGGCCCACGCCACCGCCACCACCTGCGCCTCGGCCCTCGGCTGAGCCGCCGCCGGGGCCTGTCCGGTCCGAGCCGCCGGACAGGCCCCGGAGCCTCCACCCTGCTCGGGCGGATAACGTGCGCGGCATGATCGACATAGACCACAGCGGCACGGAACAGGTCCGGCCGGCCGGCACGCGGGACGTACCCGCCGTGCGGGCGGTGACGGACGCGGCCTACCACCCCTACATCGAGCGCATCGGGGTCGTGCCCCAGCCCATGGAGGCCGACCACGCGGCGGACGTGGCGGCCGGCAAGGTGTTCGTCACCGGCGAGCCCGTCGTCGGCCTGGTGGTGGTCGAGGCGTTCGCCGACCACCTCTTCCTGGACAGCATCGCCGTCCACCCCCGCGCCCACGGCACGGGCGTCGGCCGCCGCCTGCTGCGCTTCGTCGACGCACACGCGCGTGCCCTCGGGCTGGGCGAGATCAGGCTCTACACGAACGCGATGATGTGGGAGAACCAGGAGATCTATCCGCGTTACGGCTACGAGGTCGTGGCCCGCCGGATCGACGGCCCCTACGACCGCTTCCACTACCGCAAGCTGCTGGACTGAGCAGTCCGTCGGGTCAGGCGTCGGGCCACCAGGTGCGCGCGATGTCCTTGCGCACCTCCGGCCGTCCCGCCGGGGTCTCTTCCGCCTCCTCGGCCATCCGGCGGCTGTCCGTCCGCTTCAGGGGCTTCTTCTGCACGGTCATACGGCGCATCGCTGCCTCCTTCGATGCCTACGGGTTCCGTGTTGTCACGGAGGTAGACGTTTTCGGGGAGATTTCCTCATCAGTGCCGGTTTGTCAGTGGCGGCTGTCACGTCCGTACCGTCAGTGGCGTGTGTCACCCTCCGGGACTGAAGAACGGGAACACGCACAGGGGTGCTGGTGCCCCGGAAGCGGACCGCGATGCGCGGGCCGCCGAGCAGGACGGCCTCCGACCGCTCGGCCCGGTCAGCCGAGTTCGCGGACGTAGCGCACCTCCCGCGCGCGGATTTCGTACCCGAGCCACTTGTTGATCGCGAGCATGGGACCGTTTCCGGTGTCGTTGCCCGTGAACGCCTCGGCGAGACCGGCGGCACGGGCCCGGTACAGGGAGTGGGTCTTGACGAGCTTGGCCAGGCCGCGGCCGCGATGGGAGCGGACGGTGCCGGTCATCGCCGTCGAGTAGCCGGTGCCGCCGTCGGTGTAGGCCACGCTGAAGGCGACCGGCCGGCCGCCGGCACAGGCCACCACGGTCAGCTCCCGGTGCAGCAGCGGGTGGTGCCAGACCTCCTCCACCCACGCGTCGTAGTCCGAGAACTCGGTGTCCACATCGCCCGGTTCGTCGCGCACCGTCTCCGCGTCCAGCTCGAACAGCGGCCGGGGATCGGCCGCGAAGTCGGCGGCCGTCCGCAGCTCGATTCCGGGCGGGGTCCCGGGAAGCGGCGGCAGGGTGCCGTGCGCCAGGTCCAGCCGGAGGAAGTCGGCGCTGCGGCCCGGCCGGTAGCCGCGCCGCTCGGCGAACGCCCGGTTGGCCGGCTCGTCCAGGGCCCAGGCGAGCAGCCGGGTCGCGCCCAGGTCCGTCAGGTACTCCTCGGCGGCCCGCGCCAGCAGCCGGCCGGCCCCGCGCCCGGTCCGGTCGGGGCGGACGTAGATGTTCAGGACGCCCTGGCCCGGCTCGGGGCTGTCGTGGACCAGGTGGACCTGCGCCGTGCCGATGATCTCCCCGTCCTCCTCCGCGACGAGCGGCCGGAAACGGGCGTCGGGGTGGACATGGGCGGCCGTGTGCCGCACCGAGTCGGGAGTGAACAGGATGTACGGCAGCGCGAGGCGGCGCACCCGGGCGAAGCCCTCCGCGTCGGCGGGGACTTGGGGGCGCAGGTCACGCACGAGGACTGTCATGGCACCGCACCGTACGAGGCCGGGATGCCGGGCTGCCTCCCATTTTCCGGCGGGTGCGGGACAATCGGCCCCGTGAGCCTGAAGATCCGCATCGACGACAGCGCGCCCCCCTACGAGCAGGTGCGGGCGCAGATCTCCGAGCAGGCGCGCTCCGGGGCGCTCCCGGTGGGGTACCGGCTGCCGACCGTGCGGGGGCTGGCCGAGTCACTGGGGCTCGCGGTGAACACGGTGGCCAAGGCGTACCGGGCGCTGGAGGGCGACGGGGTGATCGAGACGCGGGGGCGCAACGGCACGTTCGTGGCCGCCGCCGGCTCGGCCGCGGAGCGGGAGGCATCCGCGGCCGCCCAGGCGTACGCCGGGCGGGTCCGGCGGCTCGGGCTCGACGAGGACGAGGCGCTGAGCGCCGTACGGGAGGCCCTGCGGGCGGCTTACGGGGAGGGCTGAGGGGAGCCCGGCACCGCCGGGCCCCGCGGCCGAGGCGGCGGGAAGAACGGGCCGGGGCGCGCACCCGCGGCGGGCAGCCGGGCGGGGCGGCTACCGGAGTTCCGCCGGTTCCGGTGTTCTCGTCACCGTCAGCCCCGCCCGGCGCGCCGCCCCGCCGAACACCACCGCGTCCTGTACCGCCGCGCCGCCCGGGTCGTTGTTGAAGTACGCGTACACGTCCCGGCCGTCGGGCCAGGTCGTCGCGATCCGGTCCACCCAGGTCTCCAGGCTGCGCCGCCCGTAGCGCGGCCAGGGCCGGGCGCGGCCCTGGTGGAAGCGGACGTAGCCCCAGCCGGCGGTGCGCCACAGCGGCCCGGCCGGGCGGGCCAGGACATCCGCCCAGCACAGGGCCGCGTCACGGGACTCCAGCACCTCGCGCACCTCGCCGGTCCACCAGGACTCGTGCCGGGGCTCGACCGCCACCCTCGCATTGGGCGGGAAACAGGCCAGGCAGGCGTCCAGCAGGGCCGCATCGACGCGCAGGGTCGGCGGGAGCTGGAGGAGGACGGGGCCCAGGCGGTCGCCGAGCCCCGCCGCGTGGGTCAGCAGCCGGTGCACCGGCTCCTCGGGCTCCTTCAGCCGCTTGACGTGGGTGAGGAACCGGCTGGCCTTGACCGCGACCACGAAGTCCGGCGGCACCCGCTCCCGCCACCCGGCGAAGGTGTCGTACGACGGCAGCCGGTAGAACGCGTTGTTGATCTCCACGGTCGCGAACAGCCGGGTGTACTCCTCCAGCCACCGCCGCGCCGGCACCCCGGCCGGATAGACGAGGTCCCGCCAGTCCTTGTACTGCCACCCCGACGTGCCGACATACAGGGTCATACACCCATGAAAGCACTCGCCGTGACAGCGCTCATCCGAACCGTGCTCACAGGTACAGCCCCGCGTCCGCGCCCTCCCGGGCCCCCGGCACCGATGTCGGCGCGGTGCCCCGGCGCAGCGCGTACAGCTCGGCCAGGGTCGCGCCCTCCCGGCCGATGCCCTGCTCGGTGCCGAGCCAGTCCACCGCCTCCGGGCGGGTCAGCGGGCCCACCTCGATCCGGGCCAGACAGCGGCCGGGGCGGACCACGGCCGGGTGCAGCCGCTCCAGGTCCTCGTTGGTGGTGACGCCGACCAGCACGTTGCGGCCCTGGCCGAGCAGGCCGTCGGTGAGATTCAGCAGCCGGGACAGGGCCTGGCCCGCGGTGTGCCGGGCCTCGCCGCGGATCAGCTCGTCGCAGTCCTCCAGCAGCAGCAGGCGCCAGCGGCCCTTGCCCGCGCCGTCGTCCTCGCCGATCGCGATGTCCATCAGATAGCCGACGTCGGAGAAGAGCCGCTCGGGGTCCAGGACGCAGTCGACCTGGCACCAGTCCCGCCAGGAACGGGCCAGCGTGCGCAGCGCGGAGGTCTTGCCGGTGCCCGGCGGGCCGTGGAGCAGCAGCAGCCGGCCGGCGATGTCGTCGGGCGTCGTCCGCATCAGCCGGTCCATGGCATCGGCCACCGGCGCCGTGTAGTTGGCCCGGACCTCCTCCCAGGTGCCCGCGGAGATCTGCCGGGTGGTGCGGTGCGGGCCGCGCCGCGGGGAGACGTACCAGAACCCCATCGTCACGTTCTCCGGCTGCGGTTCCGGCTCGTCGGCCGCGCCGTCCGTGGCCTGCCCGAGGATCCGTTCGGCCAGATCGGCGCTGGTCGCGGTGACCGTCACGTCCGCGCCCCGGTTCCAGCGGGAGACCAGCAGGGTCCAGCCGTCCCCCTCGGCGAGGGTCGCGCTGCGGTCGTCGTCGCGGGCCACCCGCAGCACTCGGGCGCCCTCCGGCAGCAGGGTCGCTCCCGAGCGGACGCGGTCGATGTTCACCGCGTGCGAGTACGGTTGCTCGCCCGTCGCGAAGCGGCCGAGGAACAGCGCGTCGACGACGTCGGACGGTGAGTCGGAATCGTCGACGTGGAGCCGGATCGGCAGGGCGTCGTGTGGGTTCGCGGACATGCCCGCCATGATCCGGCACGGATGCCCCGCCCGCACGGCATTTCCGGTCCAACGTTCCGGAAGAGCCCCGGCCGTCCTCCGCGGGCGTCAGTCGTACCGGCCCCTTTCGCAACCGCGGCCCCTGACCAGCGCGACCAGCAGGACCAGCAGGCTGAACCCGGTCACCACGACCACCCCGCCCCCGGCCGACCAGCGGTCTGCGGCCAGCATGCACTGGGCGACCAGCAGGTCGACGGCGATGGCGCCCGCGACGGCGGTGACCGCGCGGCCGAGCGGATCCGGCCCGCGCAGCGCCGCGGCGATCGCCCCGGCCGGCGCCGCGAGCAGGAAGAAGAGCGTGCACGGGGCACGCAGGGGTGAACCGGAGTCGATCAGCGCGAGCAGCGCGCCGGCCGTCACTGCGGCGGCCACGGCCCCGGCGAGCAGCGGTGCCGGGCCCCTCCCCGGTCCCGGCCGCGTGCCGTCGGTGTCCGTCCCAGTGTCGTCCGGAGAAGCCCCGGTGTCGTCCGGAGAAGGCGGCTTGATACGTATGTTCTGCATTGGCGACTTTGCCCCCCGACGCGCCTGATGCCGGGTTTCAATGTGGCGCAGCCGCAGGCGGGCGTCAAGGCGGCGGCGCGGGCGGAACGGATGTTGTCCGGAAGCGCGCCGACGACGGCTTCTCCGCGCGCCGCCCCCGAGTTGATGGAGTGTCAACCGACCCGGCGTGCACGCGCCATACCTGAACGGTGAATGTCTCGGGTCGATCTCGTCGAGACCCCGAAAGTTTTGGCATGGACACTTCCTGTCAACACGCGTAGCTGCTACCAACGTTGAGGCAGAGATCCTGCTAAAGGGAGGTTCCATGAGACGTTCCCGATTTACCGGACTCGTTACCTCGCTCCTCCTCGCCGCCGGCCTCGGTCTCACCGGGGCCGCTCCGGCGCAGGCGTCCTCGACGGCCGCGGCCGGCGGCTACGTGGCCCTCGGCGACTCCTACTCCTCCGGGGTGGGCGCCGGCAGCTACATCGGCTCCAGCGGCAGCTGCGAGCGCAGCACCAAGGCCTACCCCTACCTGTGGAACGCCGCCCACAGCCCCTCGTCGTTCGCCTTCAACGCCTGCTCGGGCGCCACGACGGACGACGTGCGCGCGAACCAGCTCGGCTCGCTCGGCTCCACCACCTCGCTGGTGTCCGTCACGGCAGGCGGCAACGACGCGGGCTTCGCCGACGTCATGACGACGTGTGTGCTCCAGTCCGACAGCTCCTGTCTCTCCCGCATCAACACCGCCAAGGCGTACGTCGCCAACACGCTCCCCGGCAAGCTGGACACCCTCTACAACGCGATCAGGGCCAAGGCCCCGTCCGCCCGGGTGGTCGTCATCGGCTACCCCCGCTTCTACCTGCTCGGCCAGTCCTGCCTCGGCCTCTCCGAGACCAAGCGGGCCGCAGTCAACGACGCCGCCGACTACCTCGACACCGCCATCAAGGCCCGTGCCACCGCCCACGGCTTCGTCTTCGGCGACGTCCGCACCACCTTCACCGGCCACGAGATCTGCTCCAGCTCCTCCTGGCTGCACAGCGTCAACTGGCTCGACATCGGCGAGTCGTACCACCCGACCGCGGCCGGCCAGTTCGGCGGCTACCTGCCGGTGTTCACGAACAACGCGTGACCCGAACGGGCTCGCCCTGCCGGGTGGACTCCCGGCCCCCTCCGGGAGCCGGGCCGGGGCGAGCCCGCAACTCCCGCGCCCAGGACCGGTCGGCCGGCCGCCGAGCGGCCCCTGGTGCGTGAGATCGCCCACGTTCTGTCCGCCGCGGACGCCTGCGGACGCCCCCAAAGGCCCGCGCGGCGAGCGGCGCGGAAGAACGGCGCGCCGGAGGACCGGAGTGATCGCTTCCGCCTTACGCGCGGGAGGCCGTCGTCACCCTCGGCGGACACGGCACCCCGTCAGGCGGGCGCGTCCGCCGGCTCCGGCTCGCGCGCTCCCCGCGCGCATCCGCTCTCTCCCAGGCTCCCGGCGCGCGACACGCCCTTGATCACGGAAGACCTCGATCCCGCCGCGACGTCACTCGCCGTAACCGCCGAGCCGGACGGCGGCTCAGTCGGGCTCGGCGGTCGGCCGCTTGTCCAACTCACCCTGAAATCGGTCGCATTCGGAGAGTAGTCAAAGGGGGATGGTCAACCCCCTTACAGGGATGGTGAATCCTGTGGCCGAGATACCCGGGTGCCCCAGTGGGGCGATAGGGTTAGCCTGCCCGGGCCGGGTGACTCGTACGGGTGGGGAGTGACATGGAACAGATAACAGTGCGCAGCAGGGCGAGGGTCCCTGCGATCACCTGCGGGAGCAGCGCGACCAGTTCGCGCCTGGACCGCCACCTGTCGGTGCTGGCGGGACCCGCCATACCGCAGCGGGAGACGGTCGAGGCGACCTCGCTGATGCGTGAGCTGACGGCACGCGACTCCGTGCACACGCGCAGCGACCGGGGTGCGCGGGTCAGCCGCGTCTCCCTCTTCGCGCCGCTGCGCCGGCTGCGCCGTTCGCTGTTCGGCGGTCACTGACCGCACCGCAGGGCCCCGGCCTCCCGGCGGGGGCGCCGCGCTCAGGCCACCACACCGTCCCGGCGCAGCGCTGCGATCTCGTCGTCCGTCATCCCCACGGCACGCAGCAGCGCTCCGGTGTGCTGCCCGAGCGCGGGCACCTCACCCATCCGTGCCTCGCCCCCGCCCGGCAGTGTGATGGGCGGCAGCAGTGCCCGCAGCGGCCCGGCCGGCGTTCCCACCTGACGCCACCGCTCCCGGGCCGCCAGCTGCGGATGCTCTGCCAGCTCCCGCACGTCCCGCAGCCGGGCGCAGGCGATGCCCGCCCGCTCCAGCCGGGCCAGCGCCTCCTCGGCGTCCAGCACCCGCAGCGCCGCCGCCACCAGCGCGTCGGTGCGCTCCCGATGGGCCACCCGGGCGGCGTTCGTCGCGTACGCCGGGTCCGTGCCCAGATCCGGGCGGCGCAGGACCTGTTCGGCCAGCCGCCGCCACTCCCGGTCGTTCTGCACCGACAGCAGCACCCGGCCGCCGTCCGCCGTCGGATAGGCGTCGTACGGAGCGATCACCGCGTGCGCCAGCCCCGTGCGGGCGGGCGGCTCACCGCCGTGCATCGTGTGGTGCAGCGGATGCCCCAGCCACTCGGCGAGCGCCTCCAGCATGGACACCTCCACCGGCCCGCCCCGCCCGGTCGTGCCGCGCCGCACCAGCGCGGCCAGCACACCGGAGAACGCGTACATGGCCGCCGCGATGTCCGCCGCCGGGATGCCCGCCTTCACCGGCTGCTCCGGTGTCCCGGTCACCGACACCAGCCCCGCCTCGCACTGCACGAGCATGTCGTAGGCCCGCTTGTCCGCGTACGGCCCCGAGCCGCCGTAGCCCGAGATGTCCACGGCGATCAGCCGCGGGTGCGCGGCGCACAGCGTGGCCGCGTCCAGGCCGAGCCGGGCCGCCGCGCCGTGCGCGAGGTTCTGCACGAACACGTCCGCGTCCGCGACCAGCCGCCGTACGACCGCCAGAGCGCGCGGATCCTTCAGGTCCAGCGCCAGGGACTCCTTGCCGCGGTTGCACCACACGAAGTGCGAGGCCAGACCGCGGGCCGCCGTGTCGTAACCGCGCGCGAAGTCGCCGCCGTCGACGCGCTCCACCTTGATGACCCGGGCCCCCAGGTCGGCGAGCTGCCGCGTCGCGAAGGGCGCGGAGACGGCCTGTTCGACGGCGACGACGGTGATGCCCTCCAGGGGGAGCGGGAGTTGATCCATGGGGTGGATGATCTCCCCTGACCGGCGGCTTTGTCAGCAGTGCGGAGCCACCCGGTCCCGGTCCGCGCATACCGGCGTACCGCGAGCGGCAGGAGATCAGGAAGGTGCCGGGGTGACCGATCGATGGCGGCCCGAGGGGCCCGTGCCCGGGGAGACCCGGGCGTACCCCACGATGGACCGGGAGCGGGCCCGGCGCCAGCTCGGCCTGATCGCCGAGGTGCTGGAGGCCGCCCGGGACGCCGGCATTCCGCTCTGGCTGCGCGGCGGCTGGGCCGTGGACTTCTTCCTCGGTGAGGTCACCCGGGACCACGGGGACATCGACTGGTTCGCCTGGGCGCGGGACGCCCCGGCCCTCGCCGGGCTCCTCGCCCGGCTCGGCCACACACCGGTGCCGGGCCCGCCCGCGGATCTCCAGCTCGACTTCGTCAAGGACGGCCTGGACAGCAGCTTCACCCTGATCGACCGGGACACGGCGGGACGGGTGACCGTGGCGGGCGGACCCTGGGCCGGCACCCCCTGGCCGGACGGGCTGCTCGCGGCCGAGCCCGGCCGGATCGGCGCGCTGAGGGCGCCCGTCGTCGATCCGCGCGCCCAGATCGAGATCAAGCGCATGATGCCGGTCTGGGACCCCTCCCGGCCCCGCCGGGCCAAGGACGCCGAGGACATCGCCCGGCTGGAGGCCGCCCTGCGCGCGCGTGCGGCGGGCTAGAGCAGCGCGAACTGCCCCTCCGGGCCCTCTTCCTGGTGGTCCAGCACCGAGGCGGGGCGCCGGGCGGACTCCGGAACCGGCAGGACGCCCGCCCGCCGCAGCTCGCCCGCCGTCACCGCCGACACCGGCCGCAACCCGGCGCGCGGCGCCCGCAGTTCCGCCAGCAGCGCGAGGACCGTGATCAGCTCCAGCAGCTGGGAGGTCCAGCTCTGCGGCCAGGCCGCCGGGCGGATCGCGGCGAGCGTGCCCGGCTCGGCCGGCGCGGTACGGGCCGTGAACCAGGACTCCAGGACCCGCACCCCGGCCGCCTCGAACTCCCAGGCCGCCGCCGGGACGGGGGAGATCCGGCCCCCGTCCAGGTACAGGGCCTCCTCGTCGGGGTCGTACCGGAGGGTCTCCGGACGGCCCGGCAGCGGCGCCCGGACGTAAGGCCGACGGCCGCCCGGCAGCCTGGGCCGCTCTCCGTCCCGGCACATCAGCCACAGCGCCCGGCGGCCCAGCTCCACTCCGGACGCCCACAGCTCGCCGTCGTCGGTGAGCGGCACGGTCAGGTCCGGGCGGACCGTCGCCACGATCCAGGCCAGCACGTCCGCCGCCGGGGGGCGTGCGCCCAGGCGCCGGGACAGCAGGTCCAGCAGGCCCGGGGCCAGGTTCGGTTCGGCGCCGCCGGGGCGGCGGTACAGCGGACGGATCCGGCCGGTGCGCACGGTGGGCAGGAGCGGGGTCGCCAGCAGCGGGAGGTCCGCGTCACCCGTCTCGACCGTGAACACCTGCCGCGCGTCCGCCACCCGCCACAGCTCCGGGCGGGCCGCGTCGATCAGCCGGTGATCCGGGATCAGCCACCGCTCGTCGAACGGCGCCGCCAGCACCCGCACGGGCTCCGCGCAGGGACCCCCGGCACGGGCGAGCCGTTCGGTACCGGTGGACTGACCGGGCAGCTGGGCCACGGCCGAGGTGAGCGCACGCGCCCGGGACGGCTCGAACAGGGCCTCCCGGTCCGGCCCCTCGGCCCGCAGCAGGGCGTCCCAGCGGGCCCGCAGCGAGCCCGGATCGGGCGCCGTCGGCCAGCGGCGGCCCGGCCGCAACGGTGCGACGGACCACGGCATCAGGTCCGCCAGCGGCGGAGCGTCGTCGTGCGTCACGGTGGGCATGGTACGGCCTGACCCGCCCCCGGTTCAGGTGGCGTCGAGAGTGACCGTGAACGAGAACCGGTCCCCCCGGTAGTGGATGACGGCCACATCCAGCACCCGCCCCGCACTGTCGTACGTCACCCCGGTGTAGTGCAGGATCGGGCTGAGCAACGGCACGTCGAGCAGCCGCGCCGTCTCCGGGTCGGCGAGCCGTGCCTGCACCGTGTCGGTGATCCGGCTGATGTCGGCCTTCACCACGTCCCGCAGGACCTTGGTCATCGGCCAGCGCACCAGGTCGTCCGGGTCGATCCGCTCGGCCAGGTCGGGCCGGATGTGGTTGACGGCGTGGTTGGTCGGCTCCCCGGTCTTCTCGTCGCCGCGCAGCCGGTGGTACGCCGCCACCTCCGCGAGGTCCGGGAAGTACTCGGCGAGCGCGGCCGGCACCGGGACCAGGCCGTGCTCCAGCAGCTCGGTCGTCATCCCGGACTGCTGGGCCACGATGGCGTCCACCGAGCCCAGCAGCCGCACCGGCGCCCCGCGCCGCACCCCGGGCTCGATGAACGTGCCGCGCCGCCGGTGCCGGCTGATCAGCCCCTCGTCCTCCAACTCCTTCAGTGCCTGCCGCATGGTCAGCACGCTCACGCCGTAGTGCTCCGCCAGCCGCTCCTCGGTGGGCAGCCGCAGCGGGTCCTCGGGGGAGCGGCCCAGTATCGAGGCGCGCAGCGACTGCGACACCTGGTACCACAGCGGCAGCTTGCGGTTCAGCACGATGGAGTCCGGGGCGAAGGAGGTCACGCCGCTATCCGTACCCGGCTGGGAACCCCCGGCGCAACGCCGGCGGTCACGCCCGGAAGTGCCGCTGAAGTCCCCGCCACACATCGTCGTAGCGCTGCTGGAGATGGTCCGCGCCGGCCGCGTGCGGGGTGAGGGCCACCGGCCAGCGGGTCTCGAACATGAAGGCCAGCCCGTCGTCGACCTTATGCGGCCGCAGCTCGGCCGCGCTCGCCCGGTCGAACGTCTCCCGGTCCGGGCCGTGCGCCGACATCATGTTGTGCAGCGAGCCGCCGCCGGGTACGAAGCCCTCCGCCTTGGCGTCGTAGGCGCCCTCGATCAGGCCCATGTACTCGCTCATCACGTTCCGGTGGAAGTACGGCGGCCGGAAGGTGTCCTCGCCCACCAGCCAGCGCGGCGCGAAGACCACGAAGTCCACGCCGGCCAGGCCCGGGGTGTCCGAGGGGGAGGTCAGCACCGTGAAGATCGACGGGTCCGGGTGGTCGTAGGAGATGGTGCCGATCACATTGAACCGGCGCAGGTCATAGACGTACGGCACATGGTTGCCGTGCCAGGCGACCACATCCAGGGGGCTGTGGTCGTAGGTGGCCGTCCACAGGTTGCCGCAGAACTTGTTCACCACCTCCACCGGGCCCTCGACGTCCTCGTACGCGGCGACCGGCGCCCGGAAGTCCCGCGGGTTGGCAAGGCCGTTGGCGCCGATGGGCCCGAGGTCGGGCAGCCGGAACGGCGCACCGTAGTTCTCGCACACATAGCCGCGCGCGGAGTCGTCCAGCAGCTCCACACGGAAGCGCACCCCACGGGGGATCAGCGCCACATGGGCCGGCTCCACACGCAGTCGGCCGAACTCGGTGTGCAGCAGCAGTCCGCCGCGCTCGGGCACGATCAGCAGCTCCCCGTCGGCGTCGGAGAAGACGCGCTCCATCGAGGCGGTGGCGTGGTACAGGTGCACGGCCATGCCCGTGCGCTGGGTCGCGTCGCCGTTGCCGCCCAGCGTCCACAGCCCGCCGAGGAAGTCGGTGCCGGCCGGGGGCTCCGGCAGCGGGTTCCAGCGCAGCCGGTTGGGGTCGGGCACCGTCTCGGTGAAGGGGGCCGTGCGCAGCGCGCCGTTGCCGGTGCGGGTGAACGGCGGGTGGGCGGCCGAGGGGCGGATGCGGTAGAGCCACGAGCGCCGGTTGTGCGCCCTGGGCTCGGTGAACGCCGTACCGCTCAGCTGCTCGGCGTACAGGCCGAGTGGCGCGCGCTGGGGCGAGTTGCGGCCCTCGGGCAGGGCGCCCGGCACCGCCTCCGAGGCGTGTTCGTTGCCGAACCCGGTCAGATAGGACAGCCCCTCGGCGGTCTTCCGCGTGTCCCCGCTCATGATCGCTCCTTGCGCTCCCGATTCCTATGCGACACCGTAGGAATGAGTGGGGGTCCGCGCAAGAGGATTCCCGGTCCTCCCTCGGAGGTAGGGCGCGAACCAGACCTGAGGCGGATCCGGGGCGCCGGGGCGCTGTTCTACGCTCCGGATCATGTCGTGGAAGAAGTGGACGCGCGGGCGGCTCGCCGCGCTCGTGGTGTGCGTCCTGCTGCCGTGGGGAGCGGCGGCCTGCGCAACCGGTGAGGCGCACGGGGGCACGGTCTCGCCCTCGCCCGTGGGAACGGTGCTGGACAGCACCGACGAGACCGGCCGCAACCTGCGCGAGGTGCCCGAGAAGAACGCGCCCTCCGTCGCCGTCCAGGTCACCCCGGACCCGGCCGGCGGCTGGGACGTCCGGCTGGACCTGCGTCGCTTCCGCTGTTCGGCGCCCGGCGCCCGGCCGGCCGCCGCCCTCGGGCGCGGGTTCGTCCGGCTCTACGTCGACGGCCGCCCGGTCGCCCTGCTGCACACCCCCGCCCACCACCTGGCCGCCGGCCGCGTCCCGCACGGCACCCACCAGATCACCGCCCGGCTGTACGCCGACGACGGCACGGCGTGGGCGGTCCACGGCAAGCCGATCGAGAGCACCGCCGACATCACGGTCTCCGACGCGGAGACGGCCACGGACCGCCCAGCGAACCCCACCACGTCCGCCCCGCCGGGCACGTGAATCCGACACGCGGAGAGGAGCACGGGCGAGCACGCGACGGGGGAACGGCGCTCGCGGTCGAGCCCGACGTGGGCAGGGCCGGTTGTTCGGGGCCTGGTCGGCGCGGGGAGGGCAACCGGCTGGTCGGTGGGGGGCTCGTCCCGGTTCGTCGGTAGGGGACCGGCTGGTTGACGGGTCGTCTGGTGCGGGTTCGGTGGGGGAGCGGCTGATCGGCCGGTGGTCCGGTTCCGGTTCGGCGGGTGAGTACCGGCTGTTCCGGTGGGCCTGACCCGGTGGGCCTCACCAGGCCGGCGTGGGTTCGGCGGCCGGGGGCGGCCGGCAGTGCTCCGGTGGCCGGGGCCGCGACGCTCCGGTGGCCGGGGGCCCGGTCGGTGGTCACCCGGAGGCGGGGCCGGTCCGTCGGACGTGTGGGTGGCTCGGTGGCCGGGGGTGCGCGTGGGGCGCCGTGCCCGGTGGTGGATCGGGCGAGCGCGGGCTCCGCATGCGCTCGCGTCGGCGCATTGAGTGGCAGGGCCACCCTTCTCCGTACTCTGACGAAGGTTTCCCTAACCCCGGCGGAAAGGCATCATGAAGCCCGTGCCCCACGCGACATCGCTCCGTCGCGCGCCCGTCCAGCGGCGCAGCGCCGAGCGGCTCACCAGGATCCTGGACGCCTGCGCCGGCCTCCTCGACGAGGTCGGTTACGACGCCCTGAGCACGCGCGCCGTCGCTCAGCGCGCCGGTGTCCCCATCGGCTCGGTCTACCGGTTCTTCGGCAACAAGCGGGAGATGGCCGACGCCCTCGCCCAGCGCAACCTGGAGCGGTACGTCGAGCGGGTCACCGAGCGGCTGGACAAGGCCCGTACGAGGGACTGGCGGGCCGCCATGGACGCCGTCCTGGACGAGTACCTCGCCATGAAGCGCACCGCGCCCGGCTTCTCCCTGGTCGACTTCGGCAACCAGATCCCGGTCGGCTGCCGCCACGACGAGCCCAACACCCGGGTCTCCGACCGGCTCACCGAGCTGCTCGCCGGCTACCTCTCCCGCACCCCGGACGAGGAGCTGCGGCGGGTCTTCCTGGTCGCCGTGGAGAGCGCCGACACCCTCGTGCAACTCGCCTTCCGGATCGACCCGCAGGGGGACGAGGCGATCATCGCCGAGACCCGGGAGCTGCTGCGGGCCTACCTGGCACGCGTACTCGACTGAAACGGCCCCACGTCTGACCTGGACTTTTGCGCTTATTGCTCGCACGTCAACATCTTGTTAACGCCGGTTGAACGGACCTAACGTCATCGCACCGCCGACCCCCAGGTGGGATGTTCAAGGGCGAACGTTAGGTATCCATTTCATGCTGACCATCCTCGGCTTCGCCATGATCGCGACCTTCCTGGTCCTGATCATGCTGAAGAAGATGTCGCCGATCGCGGCGCTCGTGCTCATCCCCGCGCTGTTCTGCGTGTTCGTGGGCAAGGGCGGCAAACTCGGTGACTACGTCATCGACGGCGTCACCGGCCTCGCCCCCACCGCGGCGATGCTCATGTTCGCGATCGTCTACTTCGGTGTGATGATCGACGTCGGCCTCTTCGACCCGGTCGTGCGGGGCATCCTGAGGTTCTGCAAGGCCGACCCGCTGCGCATCGTGGTCGGCACGGCCCTCCTCGCCGCGATCGTCTCCCTGGACGGCGACGGCTCCACCACCTTCATGATCACGGTCTCGGCGATGTACCCGCTCTACAAGCGGCTGAAGATGTCCCTGGTCGTGATGACCGGCGTCGCCGCCATGGCCAACGGCGTGATGAACACGCTCCCCTGGGGCGGCCCCACCGCCCGCGCCGCCACCGCGCTGAAGGTGGACGCGAGCGACATCTTCGTCCCCATGATCCCGGCCCTCGCCATGGGTCTGCTGTTCGTCCTCGTCCTCGCCTACGTCCTCGGCCGCCGCGAACGGGGGCGGCTCGGCGTGCTCACGCTGGACGAGGTGCTGGTGGAGGAGGGCGAGACCGTGCTGGTCGGCGCGGGCACCGGCACGAAGGCCGGGGACTCCGGTGTGCGGGGCGGGGACTCCGGTGTGCGGGCCGGGGGTTCCGGCACCGGCGCCGGCCTGCCCGAGGAGTCCGACGACGGCTTCCAGGGCCTGGACCCGGACCGCCCCACCCTGCGGCCGAAGCTGTACTGGTTCAACGCGCTGCTCACGGTCGCCCTGCTCACCGCCATGATCATGGAGTGGCTGCCGATCCCGGTGCTGTTCCTGCTCGGCGCCGCCCTCGCCCTGACCGTCAACTTCCCGCACATGCCGGACCAGAAGGCCCGGATCGCCGCCCACGCCGAGAACGTCCTCAACGTCTCCGGCATGGTGTTCGCCGCCGCCGTCTTCACCGGCGTCCTCCAGGGCACCGGCATGGTCGACCACATGGCCGAGTGGCTGGTCGGCAACATCCCCGACGGCATGGGCCCGCACATGGCCCTCGTGACCGGCGTGCTGAGCATCCCGCTCACCTACTTCATGTCCAACGACGGCTTCTACTTCGGCGTCCTGCCGGTGCTCGCCGAGGCGGGCCACGCGCACGGCGTCTCCTCGCTGGAGATCGCCCGCGCCTCGATCGCCGGCCAGCCGCTGCACATGTCCAGCCCGCTCGTCCCGGCCGTCTACGTCCTGGTCGGCATGGCCAGGGTGGAGTTCGGCGACCACACCCGGTTCGTGGTCAAGTGGGCCGTGCTCACCTCCCTGGTGGTGCTCGGCTCGGCGCTCCTGTTCGGCATCGTCTGATCACCTCGGGAAGGACCGCGCTCATGGCGCCCGGTGGGAACCGCGGCTGGCTGCTCCGCCTCGTCATCGCCTTCGGCTGCGCCCAGGGGGCGGTGTCGATGGCCCGCCCCGCCGTCTCCTACCGGGCCCTCGCGCTGGGCGCCGACGAACGGGCGGTCGGCGTCATCGCCGGTGTCTACGCGCTGCTGCCGCTGTTCGCCGCCGTACCGCTCGGCCGCCGCACCGACCACGGCCGCTGCGCGCCCCTGCTGCCCGCGGGCGTGGTCCTCATCGCGGGCGGCTGCGCCCTGAGCGGGCTGGCCGGCTCCCTGTGGGCGATGGCCCTGTGGAGCGGGGTGATGGGCCTCGGCCACCTGTGCTTCGTGATCGGCGCCCAGTCGCTGGTGGCCCGTCAGTCCCCGCCGCACGAACAGGACCGCAACTTCGGCCACTTCACCATCGGTGCCTCCCTCGGCCAGCTCGTCGGCCCGCTGGCCGCGGGCGCCCTCGTCGGCGGCCCCGACCTGGCGCACAGCAGCGCGCTCGCCCTTGTCGCGGCGGGCGCGGGCGCCGCCGTCGCGTTCACCGCGCTGTGGCGGATCGAGGACCGTACGGCCGTCAGGGCGCGCCCCCTGCGCGGCGGGCGGGTGCCGGTCGCGGGCATCCTGCGCGCCCGGGGTGTGCCGGCGGGCATGCTGATCAGCCTCTCGGTGCTGTCCGCGACCGACATCCTCACCGCCTATCTGCCGGTGGTCGGCGAGCACCGGGGCATCGCCCCCGCGGTGATCGGCGTCCTGCTCGCCCTGAGGGCCGGCGCCACCATCGCCTGCCGGCTCGTCCTCACCCCGCTGCTGCGGCTGCTCGGCAGGTCCGCGCTGCTCACCGTGACCTGTCTGCTGGCGGCCGTGCTGTGCGCGGGGGTCGCGCTGCCGGTGCCGGTCTGGACGCTCGGCGCGATGCTCACGCTCCTCGGCTTCTGCCTGGGCGTGGGCCAGCCGCTGTCGATGACGACGGTGGTGCAGGCCGCGCCCGAGGAGGCCCGTTCCACCGCGCTCGCCCTGCGGCTGACCGGCAACCGGCTGGGCCAGGTCGCCGCTCCGGCCGCCGCGGGCCTGGTGGCCGGGCTGGCGGGGGTGGCGGCGCCGTTCCTGATGCTGGGCGGGCTGCTGCTGGTCTCCTCGGGGGTCGCGCTGCGCTCGTCCGGGCGGCCCCGGGAAGGGGCCGGACGGGTGGCGGGGGAGCGGCGCGCGGGCCCGGGACTGCGCCGCACGAGCGATATCTGACAGCGCGCCCGGCGCCGTTGCCGGGGCCCGCGCGGGTCATGAGGCAGTGTCCAGGCGAAAGAGCGATTTGTATGAAAATCGTCTGAACCCGGAGGATTGCGCATGCCCACCCTGACACTCCCCCGTGCAGCCGGCTCCCGCGCGGGTGCCACCGTCGTCCTCACCGCCCTCGCCGCGGCGGGCGCGTCGTGGGTGGCGGCGCCGCACGCGGCGGCCCAGGGGGAGAACGGCGACATCAGGATCCACAACGCCCGCTCGACCAACCCCCCGTCGTTCATCGGCTCGGCCAAGGACGACCCGGTGGTCTGCAAGTTCTTCCTGGAGGCCGTCAACTTCGACACCCTGACCAGCATCGCGTACACGATCACGCCCCAGCCCCCGCTGCCCACCGCAGCCACCGTGACCGGCATCATCCAGCTGGCCGGCGGCGCCGGGCACACCGACCCGCTGGGACTGGCGGACGGGCAGTACAAGATCAGCTGGACCGTGGGGGCGCCCCCGGCCCTGAAGGAGAAGGTCTTCCGCGTCAACTGCCACGACGGCAGGCTGGACGGCGCGCACGGCGGCCAGATCGAGGACCACCAGCAGAACAACGGCGAGCACCAGGACAACGGGGCCTGGGGGCAGAGCGACCACGGCGGCCCGAAGGGCGGTGTGCACGCGGGCGGCGGCGGCCTCATCGACACGGCCGCCGCGTACTCCCCGGTGGCCGCCGCCGCGGCCGTGGGTCTGGTCGCCGTCAGCGCCGCCGTGTACGTCCGGCTGATCCGCCGCCGGCCCCATGGCGCCGCGTAGACGGCGCAGGCCCTGGCACCGGACCCGCGCCTACCGCCTCGCGCGCACGGCCGTGCTGGTGACCGTGCTGGTGACGGTCGGCTCGCGCTGCGCGGGGCAGGACACACCGGCCACGGCCGGCCGGGCGGGCGGCGCGGACGAGGCGGCGGCCCCGGCCGCGCCCCCCGCCCCGCCGCCCCGCCCGCTGCCCCGGTCCCGGCCGACCTCCTTCCGCGTGCCCTCCCTGGGGATCGACGCCCCCATCGTCCCGCTCCGCCTGGACGCCCGCCACGAGCTGGAGACGCCGCCGGTGGACCGGCCCCGGCTGGTCGGCTGGTACGAGGGCGGCCCCACGCCGGGCGAGGCCGGCACCGCCGTCGCCGTCGGCCACCGCGACACCCGCAGCGGACCCGCGGTCTTCGCCGGCCTCGCCCAGGTCCGGCCCGGCAAGGCGGTCGAGGTACGGCGGGCGGACGGACGCACCGCCGTCTACTCCGTGGACCGGGTGAAGGTCTACGACAAGGCCGGCTTCCCCGACCGGGAGGTCTACGGCGCGACCGGGCGCCCGGAGCTGAGGATCATGACCTGCGGCGGCCTGTTCAGCCGGCGCACCGGCTACACCAGCAACGTGGTGGTCTTCGCCCATCTGACCGCGGCGAAGTGAGCGGCGGGGCACGCGCGGACGACCGGCGACCAGTGAACCGGCCTCCAGGAAACCGGCGTCCGGTGAACGGTCCTCCAGGAACCCGTGCCCAGCGAACCGGCGGCCCGGTCGTGCGGCGGACTCGGCGTCCGCGCCGGCCGGGCCGTCCGCGATGATGTCCCGGTGGGCCCATGGCCCGGGAATGTCTGGCGCAACAAAACTATCACCGCTAGTTTGTGTGCCGGACGACGCG
The DNA here is from genome assembly GCF_039532885.1 of Streptomyces nogalater. Classification (NCBI taxonomy): domain Bacteria; kingdom Bacillati; phylum Actinomycetota; class Actinomycetes; order Kitasatosporales; family Streptomycetaceae; genus Streptomyces; species Streptomyces nogalater. Next base: position 85,471 of record NZ_BAAASM010000036.1, read on the forward strand.
GACCCGCCGGGAGGACACAGCATGAAGGCACATGACGCCCTGTACATCGACGGCGCCTGGCGCCCCGCCGGGAACGGGGACGTGATCGAGGTCGTGAACCCGGCCGACGAGCAGGTCATCGGCAAGGTCCCGGCGGGCGGCGCTTGGGACGTCGACACCGCCGTACGGGCCGCGCGCGCCGCCCTGCCCGGCTGGGCCGCCACACCCCCGGCCGAACGCGCCGCACGCCTCGCCGCCCTGCACCGCGCCCTGGTCGAGCGCAAGGACGAGATCGCCGAGACGGTCACCGCCGAGCTGGGCTCACCGCTGAAGTTCTCCGAGGCCGTGCACGCGGCCGTACCCCTCGCGGTCGCGGCCTCCTTCGCCGAACTGGCCGCGACGCACTCCTTCGAGGAGCGGGTCGGCAACTCCACGGTCCTGCACGAGCCCATCGGCGTGGTCGGCGCGATCACCCCCTGGAACTACCCGCTCCACCAGATCGTCGCCAAGGTCGCCCCGGCCCTCGCCGCCGGTTGCACGATCGTCCTCAAGCCCGCCGAGGACACCCCGCTCGTCGCCCAGCTGTTCGCCGAGGCGGTGCACCAGGCGGAGCTGCCCGCGGGCGTGTTCAACCTGGTCACCGGCCTCGGACCGGTCGCCGGTCAGGCCCTCGCCGAGCACCCCGGTGTCGACCTGGTGTCCTTCACCGGCTCCACCGCGATCGGCCGGCGGATCGGCGCGGTGGCCGGCGCGGCCGTGAAGAAGGTCGCCCTGGAACTGGGCGGCAAGTCCGCCAACGTCATCCTGCCGAGTGCCGACCTCGCCCGGGCCGTGAACGTCGGCGTCGCCAACGTGATGTCCAACTCCGGCCAGACGTGCAGCGCCTGGACCCGCATGCTGGTCCACCGCGACCGGTACGCCGAGGCCGTCGAACTGGCCGCGACCGCCGCCGCCAAGTACGGCGACCGCATCGGCCCGGTGGTCAGCGCCAAGCAGCAGGCGCGGGTGCGCGGTTACATCGAGAAGGGCATCGCCGAGGGCGCCCGGCTGGTCGCGGGCGGCCCCGAAGCCCCGCGCGAGCGCGGCTACTTCGTCAGCCCGACCGTCTTCGCCGACGTCACCCCGGAGATGACGATCGCCCAGGAGGAGATCTTCGGCCCGGTCCTGACGATCCTGCGCTACGAGGACGAGGAGGACGCCCTGCGCATCGCCAACGGCACGGTGTACGGCCTCGCGGGCGCCGTCTGGGCCGCCGAGGAAGCCGAGGCGGTGGCCTTCGCGCGCCGCATGGACACCGGCCAGGTCGACATCAACGGCGGCCGGTTCAACCCCCTCGCGCCCTTCGGCGGGTACAAGCAGTCCGGTGTCGGCCGGGAGCTCGGCAGCCACGGACTCGCCGAGTACCTGCAGACCAAGTCCCTCCAGTTCTAAGGAAGTCGCGACCATGGCCGTACGAGCCGCCGTCCTGCCCGCCGTCGGCGCCCCGCTGGAGATCACCGGCATCGAGCTGCCCGACCCCGGTCCCGGACAGGTCCGGGTGCGCCTCGCCGCCGCCGGCGTCTGCCACTCCGACCTGTCCCTGTCCAACGGCACCATGCGGGTGCCGGTCCCGGCCGTCCTCGGCCACGAGGGCGCCGGCACGGTCGTCGCCGTCGGCGAGGGCGTCACCCATGTCGCGCCCGGCAGCCCCGTGGTCCTCAACTGGGCGCCCTCCTGCGGCGGCTGCCACGCCTGCGCGCTCGGCGAGGTCTGGCTGTGCGCCAACGCGCTGAACGGCTCCGCCGACGTCTACGCCCGCACCACCGACGGCACCGAGCTGCACCCCGGCCTGAACGTGGCCGCGTTCGCCGAGGAGACGGTGGTCTCCGCCTCCTGTGTGCTGCCGGTGCCGGACGGGGTGGAGCCGGCCGACGCCGCCCTCCTGGGCTGCGCGGTGCTCACCGGCTACGGCGCCGTCCACTACTCGGCGCGGGTCCGGGCCGGTGAGACGGTCGCCGTGTTCGGCGTCGGCGGGGTGGGCCTGGCCGCGCTCCAGTCGGCCCGGATCGCGGGCGCGGCCCGGATCATCGCCGTCGACGTCTCGCCCGCGAAGGAGGAACTGGCCCGCGCGGCCGGTGCCACCGACTACGTCCTCGCCTCCGACACCACGCCCCGCGAGATCCGCGCCCTGACCGGCAAGCAGGGCGTCGACGTGTCCGTGGAGTGCGTGGGCCGCGCGGTCTCCATCCGCGCGGCCTGGGAGTCCACCCGCCGGGGCGGCCGGACGACGGTCGTCGGCATCGGCGGCAAGGACCAGCAGGTCACCTTCAACGCCCTGGAACTCTTCCACTGGGGCCGCACCCTGTCGGGCTGCGTCTACGGCAACAGCGACCCCTCCCGCGACGTGCCGATCCTCGCCGACCACATCAGGCAGGGCCGCCTGGACCTCTCCACCCTGGTCACCGACCGCATCACCCTGGAGGACATCCCGGCGGCCTTCGACAACATGCTCGCGGGCAAGGGGGGCCGGGCGGTGGTGGTGTTCTGAGCCGGCGGAAGGGCAGCGCCCCGAAGCGCCGCGGGGCCGTCCTCGACGTGCGGCTTCGCGGCGCGGGCGCGACCGGCCGCGACGAACCCGCACCCGGCCGGCCACGGAACCCCCCTCCGGCGGTAATCGGTCTCACCGCAGCGCACCGGACGGGATGCCGAGCAGGTCGGACATGACCTGCTCTCCCACGGGAGTGATCCGCACGGCCCGCCCGCTGCCCACCCGCACACACCACCCCGCCTCCAGCGCCCGTCGGCACAGCGCCGCCCCCGCGGCTCCCGCGAGGTGCGGCCGGCGTTCGGTCCAGTCCAGGCAGGCGCGGGCCGGCGGGCGGCGGCCGGAGAGGTCGAGCGGGATGCCGGCCGCGCCGAACCACTCCAGCCCCGCGTCGGTCAGCGCGAACCCGGTGTCCTGCCGCAGCAGCCCCCGCTCGGTCAGCGCGTCGGTGATCGTGATGCCCAGCCGCCCGGCGAGATGGTCGTAACAGGTGCGCCCCCGGGCCATGGCGGCCCCGGCGCTCGCCTCGCGCAACCCCCGGGGCGGGCGCCGCACCTGCGCGGGGGAGACCTGCGCGGCCAGATCCTCCACCAGCTGTGCCACCCGCGCGCCGGCCAGCCGTACGTACCGGTGCCGCCCCTGCCGCTCCTGGGCGAGCAGCCCGCCGGCCACCAGCCGGTCCAGGTGCTCGCTCAGCGTGGAGGGGGCCACCCCGGCGTGCCGGGCCAGCTCACCGGCCGTCCACGCCCGCCCGTCCAGCAGTGCCAGCAGGCACGCGGCCCGCGTCCGGTCGGCGATCAGCCCGGCCAGCGCGGCGAGGCCGGCGGCCCGGGGGTCCTCGGTGCTCATGCCTCCAGCATGGGACATCGATACTTCGGCGGTCGCCGAAGCGTCACGCCCGTACCCGCTCGTACTGCTGCGCCAGTCCGTCCAGCAGTGCGCCGAGTCCCGTCTCGAAGGCCCGCTCGTCGATCTTCTCCTGCTGCTCGGCGAGCAGATGGGCCTGTCCGAGGTGGGGATAGTCGGCCGGGTCGTAGGCGCTCGCGTCGTCCACGAAGCCGCCGGCGAACGAACCGAGTGCCGAGCCCATGATGAAGTACCGCATCAGCGCGCCGATGGAGGTGGCCTGCGCCGGCGGCCAGCCCGCGTCGACCATCGCGCCGTAGACCGCGTCGGCCAGCCGCAGTGCGGCCGGGCGGCGGCCGGGGCCCCGGGCGAGGACCGGGACGATGTTCGGGTGGTCGCGCAGGGCGGCCCGGTAGGAGACGGCCCAGTCGTGCAGCGCGGTCCGCCAGTCCCGGCCGTCCTCGAACATCGACAGGTCGACCTGTGCGCTCACCGAGTCCGCGACGGCCTCCAGGATCTCGTCCTTGGTGCGGAAGTGGTTGTAGAGCGAGGGCCCGCTCACCCCCAGCTCGGCCGCGAGGCGCCGGGTGGAGACGGCCGCCAGGCCCTCCCGGTCCACGAGGTCCCGGGCCGTTTCGACGATCCGGTCGGGGCTGAGGAGGGGCTTGCGCGGTCGGGCCATGGCGCACATAGTAGGGCTGCGAGCAGGAAACTAGCAGTGCTAATTTAAATGTACGGCTTTCAAGATCCGAGACGGATCCGTTCGGTGTGGGGTGATCTCGTGGTGAACCTGGGGCTCAGCGAGGAGCAGGCGGCCGTACGGCAGCTCGCCCGGGACTTCGTGGAGCGCGAGATCGCCCCGCACGTGGTCGCCTGGGACCGCGCCGAGGAGGTGGACCGGGGCATCGTCAAGAAGCTCGGCGACATCGGCTTCCTGGGCCTGACCATCGACGAGGAGTACGGCGGCTCGGGCGGCGACCACCTCGCGTACTGCCTGGTCACCGAGGAACTGGGCCGCGGCGACTCCTCCGTGCGCGGCATCGTCTCCGTCTCCCTCGGGCTCGTCGCCAAGACGATCGCCGCCTGGGGCGGCGAGGAGCAGAAGCGGCGCTGGCTGCCCGGGCTCACCGCGGGCGAGTACGTCGGCTGCTTCGGCCTCACCGAGCCCGGCACCGGCTCCGACGCGGGCAGCCTCACCACCCGCGCCGTGCGCGACGGCGACGACTACGTGCTCAACGGCACCAAGATGTTCATCACCAACGGCACCTGGGCGGACGTCGTCCTGCTCTTCGCCCGCTCCACCGACGCCCCCGGCCACAAGGGCGTGTCCGCCTTCCTGATCCCCACCGACACGCCCGGCCTGACCCGCCGTACCCTCCACGGCAAGCTGGGCCTGCGCGGCCAGGCCACCGCCGAACTGGTCCTCCAGGACGTGCGCGTGCCCGCCTCCGCCATGGTCGGCGCGGAGGGCAAGGGCTTCAACGTCGCCATGTCCGCGCTCGCCAAGGGCCGGATGTCGGTGGCCGCCGGCTGCGTCGGGATAGCCCAGGCCGCACTGGACGCGGCCGTCGCGTACGCGGGGGAGCGCGAGCAGTTCGGCACCCCCATCGCCCACCACCAGCTGGTGCAGGAACTGCTCAGCGACATCGCCGTGGACGTCGACGCGGCCCGGCTGCTGACCTGGCGGGTCGCCGATCTGATCGACCGCGGCGAGCCGTTCGCCGTGGAGTCCTCCAAGGCCAAGCTGTTCGCCTCCGAGGCGGCCGTCCGCGCCGCCAACAACGCCCTCCAGGTCTTCGGCGGCTACGGCTACATCGACGAGTACCCGGTCGGCAAACTCCTGCGCGACGCCCGCGTGATGACCCTCTACGAGGGCACCAGCCAGATCCAGAAGCTGCTCATCGGGCGCGCCCTGACCGGCGTCTCGGCGTTCTGAGTACCCGTCTGAGTATTCCGGCGGATGTCCCCCGGGCCGCGTCCGCCGAAGCTGGGCCCATGAGCGACGCACCGGTCAGACAGCAGAGCACGGCAGCCTTCTACGGCCAGGCGGTGGCATCCTTCGCGGTCGCCATGGCGGCCACCGGCATCGGCATCCTCCGGCTGGAGGCGAGCGCCTGGGTCCGTGGCTTCCTGGCGATCGCCGTGCTGTACCTCGTCACCTCCGCCTTCACCCTCGCCAAGGTGATCCGCGACCGGCAGGAGGCCGGGCAGCTGGTCAGCCGGGTCGATCAGGCCCGGCTGGAGAAGCTGCTCGCCGAGCACGACCCCTTCGACAAGGTCTGAGCGGCCACGCTAAGCGCCCGCTCACCGTCGGCGGTATGGTGGTGCTCCTGTCACCGAGAGGGGCGAGCGAGCGATGAGTACGGCGGAGGAGACGACCGGCGGCGAAGTGGAGCCGTGGGAAGAGGTCACCCCGGACGCGGCCCGGCGGCTGCTCGTCGCCGCCGTGGAGGCCTTCGCCGAGCGCGGCTACCACGCCACGACGACCCGGGACATCGCGGGCCGCGCCGGTATGAGCCCGGCCGCGCTGTACATCCACTACAAGACCAAGGAAGAGCTGCTCCACCGGATCAGCCGGATCGGCCACGACAAGGCCCTCGGCATCCTGCGCGCCGCGGCCCGCCGCGAGGGCACCGCCAAGGAGCGGCTGGCCGACGCGGTCGGCTCCTTCGTCCGCTGGCACGCGGGGCGGCGCACCACCGCGCGGGTCGTGCAGTACGAACTGGACGCCCTCGGGCCCGACGCCCGCGCGGAGATCGTCGCGCTGCGCCGCCAGGTGGACGCCGAGGTGCGCCGCATCATCGAGGACGGCGTGGCCGCCGGCGAGTTCGACGTCCTGGACGTGCGGGGCACCACGCTCGCCGTGCTGTCGCTGTGCATCGACGTGGCCCGCTGGTTCAACGTGGACGGCCCGCGCACCCCCGAGGAGGTCGGCGCGCTCTACGCCGACCTCGTCCTGCGGATGGTCGGGGCCCGCTAGGCCCCCGAGGCGCGCGGGCGGTACGCGCTACAGGTAGTACCGGGACACCGACTCCGCGACGCACACCGGCTTGTCGCCGCCCTCGCGCTCCACGGTGAACGCGACCGTCACCTGCACACCGCCGGTGACGTCCTCGACACCGGTGATCGTCGCGGTGGCGCGCAGCCGGGAGCCGACGGGGACGGGGGAGGGGAAACGGACCTTGTTCGTCCCGTAGTTGACGCCCATCTTCACGCCCTCCACCCGGATGAGCTGCGGCCCGAAGAGGGGCAGCAGCGACAGGGTGAGATAGCCGTGCGCGATGGTGGTCTTGAACGGCCCGGCGGCGGCCTTCTCCGGATCCACGTGGATCCACTGGTGGTCGCCGGTCGCCTCGGCGAACAGGTCGATCCGCTTCTGGTCGACCTCCAGCCAGTCGGTGTACCCCAGCTGCTCGCCCACGGCCGCCTTCAGCTCGTCGGGGGAGGTGAAGGTCCTCGGTTCTGCCATGTTCCCGGCCTCTCGCTCGCATCTCTAAGCAACTGCTTAGCATGGTCGGGTGGCGGGACGATGTCAACGGACGCGGGGCCGGTGCGGCGGGGGGTCTCTGTAATCTCTGAGGAGTGCCCCAGATTCCCGAGAAGATCCACGAGCTGACCGTCGGCCAGTTGTCCGCGCGCAGCGGAGCCGCGGTGTCCGCCCTGCACTTCTACGAGTCCAAAGGCCTCATCTCCAGCCGGCGCACCTCCGGCAACCAGCGCCGGTACAGCCGCGACACCCTGCGCCGGGTCGCCTTCATCCGCGCGGCCCAGCGGGTCGGCATCCCCCTGGCCACGATCCGCGAGGCCCTGGCCGAACTGCCGGAGGAGCGCACGCCGACCAGGGAGGACTGGGCACGGCTGTCGGAGATGTGGCGCTCGGAACTGGAGGAGCGCATCCAGCAGCTGAACCGGCTGCGCGACCAGCTCACCGACTGCATCGGGTGCGGCTGCCTGTCTTTGAAGACCTGCGCCCTGTCCAACCCGGACGACGTGTTCGGCGACCGGCTGACGGGGTCCCGGCTCATGGCGGAACGCCGCTGAGCAACGCCCGCGGCGCCCGGTACGCCGGGCGGACCGCCTCGGCCACGGCCCGGCCGCCGAGCCGTAGCGCTCCACGGCGGTCCGGACGACCACGCACTCCCGCAGACACAGCCCACGTCCGGCCACCGTCTCAAGGCCGTCGTCGACCTCCCGCACCCGCCCGGTGTCGCACGGCCCCGCGTACAGCCGGGGCACCGGCGGCGGTTCACCCTCCGGCAGCGCCGCCGCGCACAACCGGCGCGCGGTCCCGTCCACCGCCGCCGAGAGGTCGAACACGTCGAATACGGCGCACCCGGTGCCTTGCGCCGGCCGTCGCGCCGTAGGCCGGATCCCGCGCCCTCGCGCCGGACACCTCCCCGTAGTCGCCCACCCGGGACGCGCCCAGCCGCGTCGCCGCCTCGGCGATCCCGTGCCCGCGACCGTCTTCTCCTTGCTACCGGCGCTCTGAGCCGCTGCGACCGGCCCGGGGTGAGTGCCGGGACCGGGCCCGCTCGGCCACCGCCTCCGCCACCAGCCGGGCGTTCGAGCCGGCCCGGCGGCCGTCCGGCAGCAGCAGGGTGTCCTCCAGGCCGATCCGGGTGGCCAGGCCCAGCCGGACCGCCAGCCGGAGCACCGGCCAGGTGCCGCCCTCCTCGCCGTGCAGCAGCACCGGGCGGCCGTGCGCCGCCCCCAGTTCCGCCAGCAGCGCCCGCGCCGACGCCTCGGCGGTCGCCGGGTCCGGGTCGGTCACCTCGGCCAGCACCCGCAGTACCCCCGGCCCGAGCGGCGAGGCCGCGAACCGGCTCGCCGACCCGGTGCCGGACCAGATGCCAGCCTCCACGCCCACACCCCGCGCAAGCAGTTCCTCGGCGACCTCTTCGGCGCCCGCCTCATGCCAGTTGACCGAGGCGAAATCGGGCAGCACCGTCCAGGAGCGCACCCGGTCCAGCCGGGCCGCCGGGCCGGGCTCCGCCCAGGCGCCGGTGGTGACGCCGACCGGCACCGGCACCCGCGCCCGTATCGCCTCCAGCGCCGGGCCGACGACACGCGGGGAGAGGCTCTCGCGCCCGCACGGCGTCCTGGGGTGGACGTGCACCGAGGTGGCACCGGCCGCCACCGCCTCGGCTGCGGAACGGGCCAGTTCCTCCGGGGACATCGGGACGCCCGCGCCGTCGGCGGCCGATCGGCTCCCGTTGAGACACACCTGCACCATGACCCGATGATGCCTGCCCCCACTGACAATCGGGACCCCCAGCCGCCGACAGGGCTCGGCCGCCACCGACACGAGAGGTCGGCCGACGCCGAACAGATGGCTCGGCCGCCACCGACACGAGGGCCCGCCACCCGCCGACAGGCTCCGGTCGCCACCGGCAAGCGGGGTCGGCCACCCTCGACATGAGGGTCGGGGCGCCATCGGCAAGCGGGGTCGGCGATCCCCGAAAGAGGCTCCGGTCGCCACCGACAAGAGATGCCGGCCACCCTCGACATGAGGCTCCGGTCGCCCTCGGCAAGGGAGTTCAGTCGCCACCGGAAGAAAAGGGTCAGCCGCCACCGGCAGGCGCAAGGGAGACGGGGGTGCCGCTGGCGCGGGCCGGCCGGCACCGGCGGTCCGGGGTGCTTCCCGGCGCTCGGCCGGGTCTTTCGCGGAAGGGGTGCGGCATCCCCTGCGCACCCCCGCACCTCGCCGTTCGACCGGCGGTCAGGCCGGTGTCAGCTGGCGGTCCCGGCCCGCGTGCCGCAGGGCCGGCGGGCTGAGTACGGGCCGCGGGACCAGGATGCCGCAGTCCGTGCAGACCGGGCCGGACGACGGCTCGTGGTCCAGGCCGTACTTCCAGACCAGGCGCTCCCCGTCGCACACCGGGCACGACGAACCCGGCTCCCGTTCCAGCGCGGCGATCAGCCGACGCAGCACCTCCGCCAGCGGCGCCCGGGGGTGCACCCGCGGATCGTCGCACCAGGCGACCCCGAACCCGCCCCAGGTCAGCCGGTGCCAGTCGTCCACGCTGCCCGGCCGGCGCAGTCCGTCGTGCTTCTCTCTCCTGCGCCGCTCGGTGAAGTCCGTCTCATAGGCGAGCCAGACGTCACGAGCCTCCTCCAACTCCTCCAGCGCGGCCACCAGCCGCGCCGGATCGGGGGAGCGGTCCTCGGGGCCGAACCCCGCCCGGGAGCACAGATGGTCCCAGGTCGCCCGATGCCCGTAAGGGGCGAACTTCTCCAGGCACTTGCGCAGCGAGTACCGCCGCAGTGCCAGATCACAGTCCGGATCGCGTACCTGTCTCGCCAGACTCCGGAAACCGGCCATCGCCCTGCACCTCCGTCACACCTGCACCTGCACTCCGGTCACTTCGGCGTCGTCGCACGGACGTCGCCGAATAGACGTATCGACAGGCGATTCGGCTCCATCTCTTCTCCGGTCCTCCCTGTGGACTCCGGAACGTGCGGACTCCAGAAAGTGACGCATGTTCACCTTTAAACGTGGGGATAACCGGCGGTAACGTTCGGCCACCCCAGTCGCTAGGAGCTGCCATGCCACGGCGAACCCCACGTACCGCCCCTGACAGACTGAGAACGTCCCGCCGACTCCCCGGGTTCCTGAAGACGGCGTCGGTATGCGTCCTCGTCGCCGGTCTTCTCACACCCCTCACACGGACGGCGGTGGCGGCAACCGACGCGACGGCCCCCGACGACCACTGCGGCGGCCGGTGTTCGGACATCCTGCCGCCCGGCGAGAACGGCAACGCGACCCTCGCGCAGATCCTGCTCAACCAGGCCTTCGGCACCCAGCCCGCGCACGCCGAGGACCAGCTCGGCCCCTATGCCAACCTGGCCACCGGCCACAAGACGCTGACCGACGCCACCGTCAACACCTTCTTCAACGACGCCTCCTTCGGCGTCCCCGCCGACCAGGTCGCCTCCACCGAGAAGCCGGCCGGCCGCGCGGACGTCACCATCGTCCGCGACAAGAAGACCGGCGTGCCGCACATCACGGGCACCACCCGCTACGGCACCGAGTTCGGCGCCGGGTACGCGGCGGCCCAGGACCGGCTGTGGCTGATGGACGTCTTCCGGCACGTCGGACGCGGGCAGTTGACCGGCTTCGCGGGCGGCGCGCCCGCCAACCAGGCCCTGGAGCAGCAGTTCTACCGCAACGCCCCCTACACCGAGGCCGACCTCCAGGCGCAGATCGACAACGCGGTGGCGCACAACGGCGCCCGTGGCCGGCAGGCCCTCGCCGACGTCAAGGCCTACCTCGACGGCATCAACGCCTACATCGACGCCTCCGACAGCGGCCGTTACTTCCCCGGCGAGTACGTCCTGACCGGCCACAAGGACTCGATCACCAACGCCGGCACCATAGAACACTTCAAGGTCACCGACCTGGTGGCGCTGGCCTCCGTCATCGGCTCCCTGTTCGGCTCCGGCGGCGGCGGGGAGGTCGACAACGCCCTGTCCCTGCTGGCCGCCCAGGCCAGGTACGGCGTCGAGGAGGGCACGAGGGTCTGGGAGTCCTTCCGCGAGCGCGACGATCCCGAGGCCGTCCTCACCCTGCACGACGGCGAGAGCTTCCCCTACGCCGCCAAGCCCGCGAACCCGCGGGGCGCGGCCCTGCCCGACGCCGGCTCGGTCACCGCCGAACCGCTCGTCCACGACCGCACCGGCAGCGCCGCCACCGCGAGCGCCGCGAAAACCTCCGCCGGCGCGGCCGGGACCGCGCTCGGCTCGGCCCGGCGCGGCATGTCCAACGCCCTCGTGGTGAGCGGCGAACACACCGCCAGTGGCCACCCGATCGCCGTCTTCGGGCCGCAGACCGGCTACTTCGCCCCGCAACTGCTGCTGCTCCAGGAGATCCAGGGCCCCGGCATCAGCGCCCGCGGCGCCTCCTTCGCGGGCCTGAGCATGTACGTCGAACTCGGCCGCGGCCAGGACTACGCGTGGAGCGCCACCACCTCCGGCCAGGACATCATCGACACCTACGCGGTCGAACTGTGCCAGGACGACCACCACTACCTGTTCCACGGCACCTGCACCGCGATGGAGAAGGTCGAGCAGAAGAACGCCTGGAAGCCGACCGTGGCCGACGGCACGGCCGCGGGGTCGTACACCATGCGCGTCTGGCGCACCAAGTACGGGCCGGTGGCCTACCGGGCGACCGTCGGCGGCAAGAAGGTCGCCTACACCACCCTGCGCTCCTCCTACCTGCACGAGGCCGACTCCATCATCGGCTTCCAGATGCTCAACGACCCCGACTACGTCAAGGGCCCGCAGGACTTCCAGAACGCGGCCCGGCACATCAACTACACCTTCAACTGGTTCTACGCCGACTCCGAGCACACCGCGTACTACAACAGCGGCGACAACCCGGTCCGGGCGGACGGGGTCGACGCCGACTTCCCGGTGTGGGCGGCCCCCGCCTACGAGTGGCGGGGCTGGGACCCGGCCGGCAACACCGCCGAGTACACCCCGGCCTCCGCCCACCCCCACTCCGTCGACCAGGACTACTACATCTCCTGGAACAACAGGCAGGCGAAGGACTACGCCGCCGCGCCCTGGGGCGAGGGCTCGGTGCACCGCGGCGACCTGCTGGACGACCGGGTGAGCAGGCTCGTCGCGGCCGGCGGGGTGACCCGGGCCAAGCTGACGCAGGCCATGGCCGACGCGGGCCTCGCCGACCTGCGCGCCGAGGACGTGCTGCCCAGGCTGCTCCAGGTCGTCACCTCCCGACCGGTGACCGACCCCACGGCCGCCGCCGCGGTGACCAGGCTCCAGGCGTGGGTGACCGCGGGCGCCAAACGCACCGAGACCTCGGCCGGCAGCAAGACCTACGCCGACGCCGACGCGATCCGCGTCCTGGACGCCTGGTGGCCGCTGCTGGTCAAGGCCGAGTTCGAACCCGACCTCGGCACCGGCCTGTTCACCGCGCTCACCCGCAACCTGCCCGTCGACGAGGCCCCGTCCGCCGGACACGGCCCGACCGGCTCGCACGCCGGCAGCGCCTTCCAGTACGGCTGGTGGTCCTATGTCGACAAGGACATCCGGGCGGTGCTCGGCGAGCCCGTACAGGGCCCCCTGGCCCGTAAGTACTGCGGTGACGGCAGCCTCACCGCCTGCCGGGATCTGCTGCTCACCACGCTGAAGCAGGCCGCCTCCCTGACCGCGGCCCAGGTCTACCCCGGCGACGACCAGTGCGCGGCGGGCGACCAGTGGTGCGCCGACTCCATCGTCCAGCGCACCCTGGGCGGCATCAAGCACGGCCGGATCGGCTGGCAGAACCGGCCGACCTACCAGCAGGTCGTGGAGTTCACCTCGCACCGCTGAACCGGCCGGGGTGCCACGGGCGGCGGGTCAGGCGATCCGGCCCGCCGCCAGCACCAGCCGGGCCAGTTCGGGGTGCACGATGTCGCTGTGCGCCCCGGTCGGCGCGCCCCCGCGCCGGACCACGGCCGCCGCGTCCACGTTCACACAGCCCGACGCCGGCAGCCCGCCGCCGAGGGCCGCCGCCAGGTCCAGCCGGACGGTGCCCGGCACCGCCTGCGCCCCGTCGTGCCCCAGGGCGCCCCAGCGCCCACCCAGCACCGCCGCGATCTCGTTCCCGGCGCAGGAACGGTCGTCCCCGGCGAGCCGTGAGGCCAGCGGATAGATCGTGCCGAGGGCCGTGTCGAAGTGCGAGTGGCTGCACACCAAGGGGCCGTCGACACGCCGCTGGGCGTCCTTGAGCGCCCCCGACCGGTCCGCCGCGTGCGGCAGCCGGGCCGCGAACGCGTAGTGCGAGAACGCGCCTTGCAGCAGGGTCACCGACTTCACCGTGCGCACCGGCTGCGGCAGTCCGCGCAGCGCGAACGCCACCAGCCGGCCGCCGAAGCTGTGCCCCACCAGATGCACCCGCACCCCGGGCGCCGCCTTCGCCAACCGCCCGAGCAGCGGGCCGAGTCCGTGCTCGCCGACCGTCCCGGCCCGCCGCTTCATCTGGTAGTACGTCGCCTGCCGCAGCAGCTCCTTCGCGCCGTCCCAAGGGTTCGGCAGGCCGAACCCGGCGGTGCCGGCGCCCGGTTCGAGCGCGGCCAGGGCCTCGGCGAACTGCGCGCAGGCGGTCACCGGATCCCCGGTGAACACGGCCGGTTCGCCGTCCTCGTCGGTGTCGGCCACCGCCTGCCGCCCCTCCGCCTCCAGCAGGAGCCGCACCAGCCGCCCGAACTCGGCCGGCCCCTCGGTGCCGGCCGGCCGCTCGTCCAGCAGCCGGGCCAGCCGGTCCAGCACCGTCGCCCGGCCCGGGAAGGTCTCCAGCAGCGCGCGCCGGGTGTCCTTGTCCAGCGCCGGGCGCGGCGCCGCCCGGACCTCCTCGGCCGCCACGGACCTCGGGAAGTCGGGGATCGGCTCGTCGCTGAACCGCATCGACGGCCACACCACCCCGACGTACCCGATCCGGGCCTTCGGCGCGAGCTTCGGGACGGGGGCGAAGAACCGCCGGTACAGCGCGGTCGCCCCCGAACGGTCGTTGTTCCAGCCGTGCGCGAAGACGATCAGGTCGCGGACACCGCGGTCGGTGACCTGCGCCGTCAGCCGGTCGCGTGCGGGGGCGTCCACGTCCCCGTCCGCGTCGAAGGTCAGCTCCCAGTAGGGAGACACGCTCATCCCAGGATCGGCCATGCCAGGCTCCCTCGCCCCCCGTGAAGACGCGTTACTTGTACAGGAGATACCCCTTTCGCACCCGCCGGAACGCGGCCAGCTCCTCCTGCCAGGCGCCCGTCACCTCGTCGGTGTCCGCACCCGCGTCGATCATCGTGCGCACCCGGTCCGAACCGGTGAGCCTGTCGATCCAGTGGTCGGACCGCCAGGCGAACCCGGCCCATGCCTTCCTGGCCGTCACCAGCAGCGCGATCCCGGTGCGCACGGGGTCGAACGCGGCCCGGTCGGTCACGTGCACCTGCACCCCGCCCACGGTCCTGCCCTGGAACTTGGAGAACGTGGGCGCGAAGTACGCCTCCCGGAACCGCACGCCGGGCAGCCCCAGCCCGTTCACGGCGGCGGCCCAGCGCCCGTCCACGCCCTCGGCGCCGAGCAGTTCGAAGGGCCGGGTCGTGCCGCGCCCCTCGGAGAGGTTGGTGCCCTCGAACAGGCAGGTCCCGGAGTACACCAGCGCCGTGTCGGGCGTGGGCATGTTGGGGCTCGGCGGCACCCAGGGCAGGCCCGAGCCGTCGTAGAACGCGGTCCGCTTCCAGCCCGACATGCGTACGGTCTCCAGCGCCACCGGCGTGCCCAGGAACTCCCCGTTGAACAGGCCGGCCAGCTCCGCGACCGTCATGCCGTGCGCCTGCGCGATGGGCTGCCGGCCGACGAAGCTGGCGAACTCCTTGCGCAGCACCGGGCCTTCGGCCGCGCGTCCGGTCACCGGGTTGGGGCGGTCCAGCACCACGAAGCGCTTCCCGGCGAGCGCCGCCGCCTCCATGCAGTCGTACAGGGTCCAGATGTAGGTGTAGAAGCGGGCGCCGACGTCCTGGATGTCGAAGACGACCGTGTCGACGCCGGACGCGGTGAAGACGTCGGCGAGCGGCCGGCCGCTCTTGAGGTACGTGTCGTACACCGGCAGGCCCGTCGCCGGGTCGTCGTAGCGCCCCTCGGAGCCGCCGGCCTGGGCGGTGCCGCGGAAGCCGTGCTCCGGGCCGAAGACGGCCGTCAGCTCGACCCGGGGGTCCTCGTGCATCACGTCCACGATGTGTTCGGCGGTCGCGGTGATGCCCGTGGGGTTGGTGACGATGCCGACCTTCTGGCCGGAGAGGGGCGCGTAGTCGTGGGCGGCGAGGTTGTCGAACCCGGTGCGGAGAGGGGCGCGGTGGTGGTGTGCCATCGGTGTGGCCGCCAGTGCGGTCGAGGCGAGCAGGTTTCTTCGGGACAGGTCCATGAGTCCTCCAGTCCCCTAGAGGTTGGTGCAGCGGCCCCTTCCTTTACACATACCGACTGGTTAGTCTGGCGCTCGCTGAGCCGAGTCGCGTCGTGTCGTGTCGAAGGAGACCGATGGTGGAAGCCGTGCGGGATGCGGGAGTGGTCGTCACCGGGGCGGGCGGGGGGATCGGGGCCGCGCTGGCCCGGCGGTTCGCCGCCGAGGGGGCCCGGGTCGTGGTGAACGACCTGGACGCCGGGAAGGCGAAGGCGGTGGCCGAGGAGATCGGCGGGACCGCCGTCCCCGGCGACGCCTCCCGCATCGTCGACGCCGCCCGGGACGCCCTCGGCGGCACCGTGGACGTCTACTGCGCCAACGCCGGAGTCGCCTTCGAGGACGGCGACCTCACCGCCCTGGACGAACGCACCTGGGAGACGTCCTGGGACGTCAACCTGATGGCCCACGTCCGCGCCGCCCACGCACTGCTGCCCGGCTGGCTGGAGCGGGGCGCCGGACGGTTCGTCTCCACCGTCTCCGCCGCCGGACTGCTCACCATGATCGGCGCGCCCTCCTACAGCGTGACCAAGCACGGCGCCTACGCCTTCGCCGAGTGGCTGTCCCTGACCTACCGCCACCGGGGCGTCAAGGTGCACGCCATCTGCCCGCAGGGCGTCCGCACCGACATGCTCGCCGCCACCGGCAGCGCGGGCGACCTGGTGCTGCGGCCCACCGCGATCGAGCCCGAGGCCGTGGCCGACGCGCTGCTGAAGGGCATCGAGGAGGACCGCTTCCTCATCCTGCCGCACCCCGAGGTCGCCGGCTTCTACCGGACGCGGGCCGGCGAGCCCGAGCGTTGGCTCGCCACCATGAACCACCTCCAGCAGAAGTGGGAGGCCGCCCGGTGACCGCCTCCCGCTACGCCGGCCGCCCCTGGCTCGCGCTGCTGACCGACGCCCAGCGCGCCCCGCTCGACCCCGCCGACTCCCTGGTGCACGCCCTGCGCACCGCCGCCGCCGAGCACCCGGGCCGCACCTGCCTCACCTACTTCGACACCCGGCTGACCTACCGGGAGACCGACGAGCTGAGCGACTCCGTCGCCGCCCACCTCGCCGGGCGCGGACTGAGGCGCGGCGACCGGGTGGCCGTCCTGCTGCAGAACTCCCCGCACTTCGTGCTGGCCGTGCTCGGCGCCTGGAAGGCGGGCGCCACCGTCGTCCCGGTCAACCCCATGTACAAGTCGGGCGAGGTCGCCCACGTCCTGCGGGACGGCGAGGTGAGCGCGCTGATCTGCTCCGACCGGGCCTGGGAGACGTACCTGCGGCAGACCGCCGCCGACTCCCCGGTGCGGATCGTGCTCACCGCCTGCGAACGCGACTTCCAGACCCGCGACGACCCGCGCGTGCTCACCTTCGAGCGGCTGCCCCAGGCCCCGGACGCCGACGACCTGACGGCCGTCGCCCGGCAGGGCGGCCGGGCCCCCGAGGGCCGCCTGCCGCGCCCCGAGGACATCGCGCTGATCAGCTACACCTCGGGCACCAGCGGCACCCCCAAAGGCGCCACCAACACCCACGCCAACATCATGTACAACGCCGAGCGGCAGAGCACCGGACTCGGCCTGCCCGAGGCGCCCGTCTACTACGCCCTCGCCCCCCTGTTCCACATCACCGGCATGGTCTGCCAGTTCGGCGCCTGCCTGAACAGCGCGGGCACCCTGGTGCTCACCTACCGCTTCGAACCCGGTGTCGTCCTGGACGCCTTCGCCGAGCACCGCCCGCACTACACCGTCGGCCCCTCCACCGCCTACATGGCGCTCGCCGCCCACCCCGGCGCCACCCGCGAGCACTTCGCCTCCTTCGTGAACCTCTCCTCGGGCGGCGCTCCCGTGCCGCCGGCCCTGGTGGAGCGGTTCCGCGAGCGCTTCGGGCCGTACATCCGGGTCGGCTACGGCCTCACCGAGTGCACCGCCCCCTGCGCCTCCGTCCCGCCCCACCTGGAGGCGCCCGTGGACCCGGTCTCCGGCACCCTGTCCGTCGGCCTGCCCGGCGCCGACACGGACGTCCGCATCCTGGACGACCAGGGCGCCGAGGTGCCCTTCGGGGAACACGGGGAGATCGCCGTACGCGGGCCGCAGGTGGTGCCCGGCTACTGGCGGCGGCCCGACGCCACCGCCGAGACCTTCCCCGGAGGCGAGCTGCGCACCGGCGACATCGGGTTCATGGACGAGCAGGGCTGGCTGTACGTCGTGGACCGCAAGAAGGACATGATCAACGCGTCCGGCTTCAAGGTGTGGCCGCGCGAGGTCGAGGACGTCCTCTACACGCACCCGGCGGTGCGCGAGGCGGCCGTCGTCGGGGTGCCCGACGGATACCGGGGCGAGACCGTCAAGGCCTATATCAGCCTCCGGCCGGGCGCCGAGGCGGCCCCCGGTGAACTGGCCGCGTACTGCGAGGAGAGACTGGCCGCCTACAAATACCCGCGTCAGGTGGAGATCCTGCCCGACTTGCCCAAGACGGCGAGTGGGAAGATCCTCCGTCGGGAACTGCGTTCCCGGAACACCGACTGAAGATTCACGGAAAGGCAGGTGGCGGCAGTGCCCAGGACCACGGACGGAGACGGGACACCCGTCCCGCAGCGGCTGCTGGCCGCCGCCACCCGGCTCTTCGCCGAGCAGGGCTACGACCGCACCTCCGTGCAGGAGATCGTGGAGGCGGCCGGCGTCACCAAGGGCGCGCTGTACCACTACTTCGGCTCCAAGGACGACCTGCTGCACGAGGTGTACGCGCGCGTGCTGCGCCTCCAGCAGGAGCGGCTGGACACCTTCGCGGACGCCGACGAGCCCGTGGCGAAACGGCTCAGGGACGCGGCGGCCGACGTGGTCGTCACCACGATCGAGAACCTCGACGACGCCTCGATCTTCTTCCGGTCCATGCACCACCTCAGCCCGGAGAAGAACAAGCAGGTCCGCGCCGAGCGCCGGCGCTACCACGAACGCTTCCGCGCGCTGGTGGAGGAGGGCCAGAAAGAAGGCGTCTTCTCCACGGAGACCCCGGCCGACCTGGTGGTGGACTACCACTTCGGCTCCGTCCACCACCTGTCGACGTGGTACCGCCCCGACGGCCCGCTGACCCCACAGCAGGTCGCCGACCACCTCGCCGACCTGCTGCTGCGCGCCCTGCGGCCCTGAACCCCGGGGCGCCCGGCGGGCCTAGTCGATGATCTCCTTGAAGAACAGCACCGCCGAGGCGGCCGTGCCGGCGCCCGCGCTCACCGCGACCGGCCAGGCGCCGCCGGCCAGCGCCGCCAGGACGGCCGCCGCGAGGCCGGCCAGCGCGGCCAGCAGGAACACGATGGCGGCGCGCTGGGTCAGGAGCGGCCCGTTCTCGCCGGGCCGCCCGGGATCGGCCCGGGACACCGCGCCGCCCCTCACCGGTCCCGGCCGGCCGGGACCGGCGCCGGCGCCGCCACGCCGTCCCGGTCCGTCAGCCGCCAGGGGTCCTCGGCCGGCCGCACGAGCGTGAACTCCACCCGGCCGGCCGCGTCCGTCCGGACCCCGTGCACGGCGGGCTCCGGCAGGCTGTTGTAGTGGAACGGCGTGGAGAAGTAGTAGGCGCCGGTGTCCGGCACCACCACCAGGTCGCCCGGCCCGAGCCGCGGCAGCGCCCGGTCGCGGGCCAGCAGATCGCCGGCGAAGCAGGCCGGACCGGCGATGTCCTGCCGGACGGGCCGCCCCCGCAGGACGGCTCCGTCCGGGTCGTACGCCTCGATCCTCAGCGGCCAGGCGTCGGGGCTGAACACCGTCCGGGTGGCGACCTGCACCCCGGCGTGCGTCACGGCGATCGGCCGGCCCCCGGCACTCTTGGTGTACTCGACGTACGCCGCCAGGAACCCGTTCTTGGCCAGCACCGAGCGGCCGAACTCGGTGACCACCCGGTACCGGCCCTCGAACAGCCCCGGAGCGTGAGCCCGCAACTGCCCGACGTAGTCGGCGAACGTGGGCGTGACCTCGTCGTCGGCGAAGTTCACCGGCAGCCCGCCGCCGATGTCGATGCCCTCCACCCGGCCCGCGCCGAACGCCGCCGTCACCTGGCCGGCGAACTCCACCGCCTGCGCCACCCCGCGCGCCATGAGGTCCAGGGGGCAGCCCTGCGACCCGGTGTGGGTGTGCACCCAGGTCAGCCACGGATACGCGGCGAACGCCCGCAGCAGCCGCTCCCGGTTGCCCGGATCCGTCAGCGGCACACCGAACTTCGAGGTGTGCGTGGCGGTGCTCATCGCGGCGATGGCCCCGCCGCCGACCTGGCAGTTCAGCCGTACCCCGATCCGGGACGCGGAAGGGCGGTCCGCCAGCAGGGCGGCGATCCGCTCCAGCTCCTGGAAGCCGTCGGCGTTGACGGCCACCCCCAGCTCCAGGGCCCGCGCCAGCTCGGCGCGCGTCTTGGCCGGGGAGTCGAAGACGATCCGGTCGGCCGGGAACCCTGCGGCCAGCGCCCGCGCCAGCTCGCCGCCGGTCGCGACCTCGCAGCCCATGCCGAGCCGCTCCAGCTCGCGCAGCACGGGCACCAGGCAGTTGGCCTTCGCGGCGAACGCGTGGGTGACGCCGGGCAGTTCGGGGGCGCCGGGAAACGCCTCGCGCAGGGCCCGGACCGTGGCCCCGACACCGTCGAGGTCCACGAAGGCGGCCAGCGGGGAGAGTTCCGGGTCCAGCAGGCCCTGCCGCACGGCTTCCTTCAGGACCCGTTCGCGGCGCGCGGCGGCCGGGGACACAGCGGTCATGGTGCACCTTCCGGTGTGAGGCGGCGGCCCGGGGCCGTTTCCCCGGGCACATGACCAGGCTGCTCGCCGCACCCGGGGGCCGTCTTCGTCGGCTGCGCACAGGCATACCCGTTGCGACTGGGTCCGCACCGGGGCCCGCGCCCCGGTGCGCGCCGCGTTCGTGCGCGGCGACGAGGAACGGACCCTTCGGTGGTGCGGGCGCACCAACGGCGGTCAGGATCCGGCGTCCGGCCCCCGCTCCCCGTCCCCGGGGCCGAGGCGCAGTTGCAGCTGCGCCAGCAGCCGCGCGTCCGCACTGCCGAGGTCCAGCCCGGACACGGCCGTGATCCGGCCCAGCCGGTACCGCATGGTGTTGGGGTGCAGCGAGAGGCTGCGGGCGGCGGCCGGCACATCACCGAAGTGGTCCAGGTAGGCCCGCAGGGACTCCACCAGACGGCTGCCGGCGTGCTCGGCGTCGAACGCGGCCAGCCGTGCCACCGAGGTGCCCGGCGGCAGCTCCACCTCCCGCAGCGCCTCCAGCACCTGCAGGACGCCGATGGTGTCGGCCACGTCCGCCACCCACGCCACGGTCCGCGCGCCCCCGGTCCGGGCGAGGGCCTTCAGCGCCTGTTCGGCGCTGCGGCGCGACCGCGCGGCCCCGGCCAGCGCCGGCACCACCTCGCCCAGCCCGGCCCGCACCGGCGCGCCGGTGGCCGCCGACAGCCGGGCGGTCAGCGAGGTGCCGAGCGTCGTCAGCTGCTCCCGGGCCCGGTCCGCGTCCCGGTCCAGCGCGCCGACCAGGACCAGCGCCCGGCCGCCCGCCGGTACGACCACGATCCGGTGCCCCAGGGCCGCGCAGTGCAGGGCGAGCAGCGCGTACAGCCGGGACGGCTCACCGGCCGCCTCCCGCGCCCCGGTCTCCACGCCCACCGCCAGCACCGCGCAGGGCTCCCGGGCCGGCAGCGCGGCCCGCTCGGCCAGCACCTCGGCCGAGCCGCGCTCCTCCAGCACGGCGCGCGCCGCGTCCTCCACCAGCCGGCTGTCCGCGCCGCGCGTGCGGTGGTGGAGCAGATGCGGGGCGGCGGCCCGGGACGCGGCGCGCAGCGCCTGGGCCGCGTTCGGGGACAGCGGCCGGCCCGCGACCGCCGCCACCCAGACGGAGCCCAGCACCTCGCCGCCCGCCCGGACCGCGCACACCAGCCGCTCGGGGTTGTCGCCCTGGGCGCGCCGGTGCAGCACGTCGTCCGTGGTCCACAGGGCGCGGAAGAACCCGGCGTCGCGCATCGCGGCCACCCGCCAGGCGGGCACGCGCCGCCCGAGGATGGTCAGCCGGCGCATCTCGTCCACGTTCTCCTGCGTGGAGGAGTGCGCCAGCACCCGTGACTCGGTGTCCTCGATGGTCACCGAGCCGCCGACCAGGGCGGCCACCGCGTCGGCCAGCCCGTCCAGATCGCCCAGGGCCAGGCCCCGGGCGGCCGGTAACGGCGGCACCCCCGCCGCGGCGAGCCCGGCCCGGAGCACCGCCACCAGTTCCTCCCACCGGTACCAGGTGCGGAACAGCACCGCCGTACCGGCCTCGTGGGCCGCCGACCGCAGGGCGCCGAGGGTCCCCTCGGGGCGCTCCGGGCCGAACACCACCCCGCAGGCCCCGGCGGCACCGGCCCGGCGCACGACGTCCACCGCCTGGGCCGACCCGGCCGCGACACCGACGGCCAGCACCAGTTCCCCGGGGCGGATCTCGGGGGCCAGCACATCGAGCACGGTGGCGCCGCCGACGGCCACGGCCAGGCCGCCGGGCGCGGTGTCCAGTTCCAGGGCTCCCGAGCCCACGACCGACAGCAGCCGTTCCAGGGTCACCCCGGGCCCGGCGGCCGTGCTCCACTCCGTGTGGTCCCGTGACTCGGTCACGCTTCCCCCTCGACACGCCGGCGGCCGGGTCCCGGCCACTCCCGGAAGAGGTACGACACCACACACCGGGCGTCCGCTCAATGGGCTGCGGCACCACGGACCGGGCGCGCGCTCACGGCGGGGGCCGGCACGAGGGCCCGGGCGCGTGCTCCACGGGGGTACGGCACCACGCGCCCGGTGACGGGGGTCAGAGGTACTTCTTCAGCTCCCGGCGTGCCAGCGACCGCTGGTGCACCTCGTCGGGGCCGTCGGCGAGCATCAGCGTGCGGGCGCTCGCGTACAGCTCGGCCAGGGGGAAGTCCTGGCTCACCCCGCCCGCGCCGTGCAGCTGGATCGCCCGGTCCAGGATGCCGACCACCGCGCGCGGAGTGGCGATCTTGATGGCCTGGATCTCGGTGTGCGCGCCCTTGTTGCCGACGGTGTCCATCAGCCAGGCCGTCTTCAGCACCAGCAGCCGCAGCTGCTCGACGGTGACCCGGGCGTCGGCGATCCAGTTCTGTACGACGCCCTGCCGGGCCAGCGCCTTGCCGAACGCCGTACGGGACACCGCCCGCCGGCACATCAGCTCGATCGCCCGCTCGGCCATGCCGATCAGCCGCATGCAGTGGTGGATCCGGCCGGGGCCGAGCCGGGCCTGGGCGATGGCGAAGCCGCCGCCCTCCTCGCCGACGAGGTTCGTCACCGGCACCCGCACCCGGTCGAAGACCACCTCGGCGTGTCCGCCGTGCGAGTGGTCCTCGTAGCCGAACACCCGCATCGCGCGCCTGACCGTGACCCCGGGGGTGTCGCGGGGGACGAGGACCATCGACTGCTGGCGGCGGATGTCGGCGCCGTCCGGGTCCGTCTTGCCCATCACGATGAAGATTGCGCAGTCCGGGTTCATCGCGCCGGAGATGTACCACTTGCGGCCGGTGATGACGTACTCGTCGCCGTCCCGCTCGATGTGCGTGGTGATGTTCGTGGCGTCGGAGGAGGCCACCTCCGGCTCGGTCATCGCGAACGCCGAGCGGATCTCCCCGGCCAGCAGCGGCTGGAGCCACCGCTTCTTCTGCTCCTCGGTGCCGAACTGCGCCAGCACCTCCATGTTCCCGGTGTCGGGCGCCGCGCAGTTGGTCGCGGTGGGCGCGAGATGCGGGGACCGGCCGGTGATCTCGGCGAGCGGCGCGTACTGGAGGTTGGTCAGCCCGGCGCCGTACTCGGCGTCCGGGAGGAAGAGGTTCCACAGGCCCTGCCGGCGTGCCTCGGCCTTCAGCTCCTCCACCACGGCCGGGGTGTCCCACGGCGAGGCGAGCGCGGCACGCTGCTCCTCGGCGACCGCCTCGGCCGGGTAGACGTACTCGTCCATGAAGGCGAGCAGCCGGGCGCGCAGCTCTTCCGTACGCGCGTCGAACGCGAAGTCCATGTGCGGTCAGCCTTCCTGGAGAGTGGTCAGTCCGTGGCGGATGAAGACGGGAACGAGGTCGCCGATGCGGTCGAAGCCGTGGCCGACCGTCTGGCCGAGCGTGTACCGGTAGTGGATGCCCTCCAGGATCACGGCGAGCTTGAACCAGGCGAACGCCTCGTACCAGGAGACGGCCGACACGTCCCGCCCCGAGCGCTCGGCGTACCGCTCGACCAGTTCGCGGGGCGAGGGGTGCCCGGGCGCCTCGGCGGTCGTGGAGACGGGGGAGTCGGGCATGCCCAGCGACCGGCTGTACATCACCAGCAGACCGAGGTCGGTCAGCGGGTCGCCGAGCGTGGACATCTCCCAGTCGAGGATCGCCCTGATCCGGTCGTCGTCGCCGATCAGGACGTTGTCCAGGCGGTAGTCGCCGTGTACGACGGCCGGGGCGGGGGAGACGGGCAGGGCGCGGCCGAGCGCCGCGTGCAGTTCGTCGATGCCCGCCAGGTCGCGGTTGCGGGAGGCGTCCAGCTGCTTGCCCCAGCGGCGCAGCTGCCGGTCCAGGAAGCCCTCCGGGCGGCCGAAGTCCGCGAGGCCCACCTCCGCGGGGTCCACGGCGTGCAGCTCGACCAGCGTGTCCACCAGGGACAGCACCGCGTTCCGGGTGCGCTCCGGGCCGAGCGGGGCGAGCTGCCCGGCGGTGCGGTACGGGGTGCCCTCGACGAACTCCATCACGTAGAACGGGGCCCCGAGCACCTCCTCGTCCTCGCACAGCAGCACCGGGCGCGGGACCGGCACCCGGGTGGGGTGCAGGGCGCTGATGACCCGGTGTTCGCGTCTCATGTCGTGCGCGGTGGCCAGCACATGGCCGAGCGGGGGGCGGCGGACGACCCACTTCGAGCGGTCGTCGCGGAGTGCGTAGGTGAGGTTCGACCGTCCGCCCTCGATCAGCCGTCCGGTCAGCGGACCGCGCACCAGGCCGGGGCGCTCGCGGTCGAGCAGGGCGCGCAGCCGGTCCAGGTCCAGCCCGGGCGGGTGGTCGGCGCTCATACATCACTCCTAGGGACGGGCGAACAGGACCAGACTCATGATGCCGACCGGTCGGTATGCCGTCCAGTGCAGGGGCGAAGATCACGCCGAACGTGACACGGCCCACGATAAGCCCGCGGCCCGCCGGGTCGTCGGCCCGGCGGGCCACGGGCCCGGACCACCGGTCGGGTCAGTGGTCGTCCCAGTGGTCCCCGTGCTCGGCGTGCCGGTGACCGCCGTGCAGATAGTCGACGTGGTCGCCGTGCGGCACCTGCGCGTGCCCGCACTCCTCGTGGTGCACATGCGGGTGGCCCTGGTGCACCGAGTGCCCGGCCGGCTCGCACTCGTCCCAGTGGCCCGCGTGCTCCCGGTGCAGATGCCCGTCGTGGACATAGTCCACATGATCGCCGTGCGGCACCGCGCAGTGCCCGCAGTCCGGCCCGTGACGGTGCGACCCGTGCGCGGTGTGTTCCTGATGAAGGGTGGTCATGGCGCTCACCTCCGGGGGTACGGGGTGCCGAGGACGGGCCACGGACCGGTTCGTCCCGGTTGCGTGGCGCACGAGTACCCCGGAGGGTCGAGGGCATGAAGGGCATCAGCTACCGCCGCTACGGCGGACCCGAGGTGCTGGAGTACGGCGAACTGCCGGACCCCAAGGTCGGTCCCGACCAGGTGCTGGTCGAGGTGCGCGCGGCGGCCGTCAACCCGGTCGACTGGAAGTGCCGCGAGGGCGCTCTGGAGCCGGTGCTGGACGCCGTCTTCCCGGTGGTCCCCGGCTGGGACGTCAGCGGCGTGGTCGTCCGTCCCGGTCCCGCCGTCACCGAGTTCGCCCCCGGTGACGAGGTCATCGGCTACGTCCGCGAGGACTTCCTCTCCCGGGGCACCTGCGCCGAGTACGTGGCCGCGCCGGTGCGCACGCTGGCCCGCAAGCCGCGCACGCTGTCCTTCGAGGAGGCCGCCGGACTCCCGCTGGCCGGCCTCACCGCCTACCAGGTGCTGGTCAAGGCCCTGGAGGTGAGGCGGGGCGAGACCGTCCTGGTGCACGCGGCGGCCGGCGGCGTCGGCTCGCTCGCCGTCCAGATCGCCGCCCACCTCGGCGCCCGCGTCCTCGGCACGGCCGGCGAGGCCAACCACGACTACGTCCGCTCCCTGGGCGGCGAACCCGTGACCTACGGCGAGGGGCTGGCGGAACGGGTGCGCGGACTCGCCCCCGAGGGGGTCGACGCGGTCTTCGACACCGTCGGCGGCGACACGCTGAAGGTCTCCGCCCACCTGCTCGCCCCGGAGGGCCGGCTGGCCTCGATCACCGACCCGGAGGTACGGGAGTACGGCGGCCGCTACGTCTTCGTCCGCCCGGACGCCGACGATCTGACACGCCTGTCGGAGTGGGCGGACCAGGGCGTCGTCGCCGTCCACGTCCAGCGGACCTTCCCGCTGGACCGCACGGCGGACGCCCACCGGCTGAACCAGGAGGGCCACACCCGCGGCAAGATCGTGGTGACCGTGGACCGCGGGTCGGGTGAGGGCCGTTCGCAGAGCCGCCCCTGAGCCGTCGTCAGCCGTCCGTGCCGGGCGGCGACCTCGCGGTCGCGCCGCTGTGCAGGAAGCCGGCGGCCGACGACGACACGTCCATGCAAGCCGGTTCACGGCCGGATCCGTCAGCGTGACCGACTCCGCAACGGTCACGCTCGACGGCGTCCTGGAGGGCGCTCGATCCACGGACCGCACCATCCGCTGAGAGCCGGGGCTAGAGCACCAGCACCGCCGCACACACCGCCAGCGCGAGGGCGCACAGGACCGCCGCCGTCGCCTGGCGGGGGGCGAGCGCCGGCGGGCGGGGTGACGTGGTCAGGGCGCGGACCCGGAAGTGGGCGACGCCGAGGAAGGCCAGCCACAGCGCGCAGCACACCGCGCCCGCGAGGACACCGGCCGCCGACGGGCCCCCGTGCAGCGCGGCCTTCAGGGCCAGCACGGTGGCCACGGCGGCCGACAGCGTCGTACGCCGCCAGGCCAGCCGGGTGCGCTCCGGCTGCAGCCCGGGGTCCCGGTCCGCCGTCCCCGCCCCGGCCGTCACCCCTCCCACCCCACCAGCACCACCACGACCATGGCGACGGCCACCACCGCCACGACCAGGCTCAGCAGCACCGGGAACCGGGACGCGGGCAGGTCCTCACCGCGCCGCATCGCCCGCTCGCAGCGCACCCAGTGGTTCACCGCGCGCAGGGAGCACAGCACCCCGGCCGCGAGCAGCGCGAGCGCGAGCCCGACCCGCCAGCCCCAGCGCAGATCGGGCAGGAACTGGTCCACCGCGAACCCGCCGCCGATCAGTGCCAGCGCGGTGCGCAGCCAGGCGAGGAAGGTGCGCTCGTTGGCCAGCGAGAACCGGTAGTCGGGCGTGCCGCCCTCCTCCCGCACCCGCTCCGGCGCGAACCACAACCGGATGTTCCGCACGAATTCGCTCACCCGGCCGACCCTACCGGGCGGTCACCGCCCGCCCGGAACGCCCGCAGCCGCTGGTACGCCGCCAGCCCGTCCGGCACCCACTCCCAGGTGCCGAGCCGCCGCTCGACCTCCTCCTCGGGCAGGAAGGCGTGCCACTGGACCTCCTCCGCCTGCGGACGCACGGGCAGCTCGCAGCGCACCTCGTACACCGCCGACCACCAGCCGTGCCCGGCGCCGTCGTCGTAGAGGAACTTGAACAGGTAGGCGGGCCGCGGCAGTCCGCGTACGCCCAGCTCCTCCTCGGCCTCGCGCAGCGCCGCGTCGTCGTAGGACTCGCCCGCGCCGACGACACCGCCGACGAACATGTCGTACAGCGACGGGAACACCAGCTTGGTCGCCGTGCGCCGGTGCACGAACAGCCGGCCGGCCGCGTCCCGGGCCTGCACGAACACACAGCGGTGCCGCAGCCCGCGCGCGTACGCCTCGCCGCGCGGGCGCCGGTCGACGACCCGGTCGTGCTCGTCGACGATGTCGAGGATCTCGTCAGCAGCGTTCATGACCGCCATCCAAGCAGCATCCGGATCCGGCGGGGCCGGGCGCCGGGTCAGCGTCGCTGGAGGTCCGCGGTGCCCTGTTCCGTCTCACCCGTGCCGCACGGCATCGCCGGATGCAGCCCGAGCAGCACGATGCCCCCCACCACGGCCGCGAGCCCGGCCGCCTCCCCCGCCAGTGCCCCGGCGTCGGTGCGCAGCCGGTCCCCGAGGAAGCCCACCCCGCACAGGATCCCGGCGAGCGGCTCGGCCGCGGTCAGCGCGGGCAGCGACATGCGCAGCGGCGCCGTCTCGAACGCGCTCTGCACCAGCACCAGCCCGGTGACCCCGCAGGCCACGACACCGTACGGCTGCCAGCCGGTGAGCAGTCCGGCCAGGCCGCCGGCGGAGAAGCGGGTGCCGCTCACCCGGGTGAGCGCGTCCTGGACGCCGTAGAGCAGCCCGGCCGCCAGCGCCAGCAGCACCGGGCCGCCGCTCAGCCGTGAGCGCTTGGCGTACGCCGTCAGCAGCAGGGCCGTCCCCACCACCGCGCCGATGATCAGCCAGTGCCGCAGCGGATCGGTGACGGCCGTGCCGGCGCGCGGCTCGCCCGCCACGATGAACCCGCTCACCCCGCCCGCGAGCAGCAGCAGACCGGCCCAGCCCTGACGGCCGAGCGGCTGTCCGGTCTGGTGCCGGGAGAGGGCGAGGGCGAACAGCAGGTTGGTCGCGAGCAGCGGCTCCACCAGCGAGATCTCGCCCTTGCCGAGGGCGGCGGCGCCCAGCGCCATGCCGGCCACCATCAGCGCCAGGCCGCCCAGCCAGCGCGGGATCCGCATCAGGTCGAGCAGCAGCCGGAAGGAGAGGAAGTCGCCGAGCGGCGCTCTTTGCGCCGCGTTCTGCTGGAGGACGAATCCGAAGCCGAGACAGCAGGCCGCGCTCACGGAGAGAAGCAGAACCAGAACGGACACGCTGTGTACCTCGATCATCCGGCCGGACCACGGGCGGGTAATGGCCGACTGTAGCGCTCCCGGAACGGCATCGCCCCGAAAGCACCCGCGACCGGGTGGTCGCACGCCATGGTCCGCGACCCGGGCACGGCCCGCCCTGGCGTGCGCCACATCCGCACCGCGGGCCCCGGGGGGGTGTGCGGCCCGGACCGGCGGGGCGGCCGGGCATGGCATACGCCACAGGAAAATCCCCGCGTTCACACCCGTGACGGGTCCGACCTGCGTCGCGGTGAGCCAAGTGCCCCCCAGCACAGGGAAGTTGAAGGTAGTACCAGCCTTGTTCCGCTTGACGCGACCCTTGGCGGGGGGTTTGCTGTGCGTGATCGGTCGATGGCAGCCCGAGAAACAGGAAGCCCCGCGGTGCCCCCTTCCCCGCCTCTGCTCGGCCCGCTCAGGGCCGCACCGGACCCGTCCGGCGCCCCCGCCCCCGGCGCCCGCGACACCTTCGACGCCGCCCTCGACGACGCCGAACTGCGCACCGCCCGCGCCGCGCTGGCCCAGGGCCGGCGGCAGGCCGCCCGCTCCCTGCTGGCACACACCGGCGACGACTGGGACCGCCGCGGCCACCGCCTCACCGTCCTCGCCCAGGACCCCCGCGCCACCACGTGGGCGGGCGACTGGCTGACCGCCGAGCCCGGCTGCGCCGACGCCGCCACCCTGCTGGCCCTGGCCCTGGTCCACCGGGCGGTACGCGGCGAGGAGGAGCCCGGCCGGGCCCGCGACGCCTGCGCCGCGGCCGCCGCGCTCGCCCCGGCCGACCCCACCCCCTGGCTCGGCCTGCTGCTGCTCGCCCGCGCCCGCGGCCCGCACAGCGCCGTGTTCGGCGCCTTCGCCGAACTGCGCCGCCGCCACCCCGAGCACCACCACGCCCACCACCTGCTGATCGCCTGCCTCGCCGAACGCCCCGGACGCGGCCGGGCCGAGGCCCACGAGGTGTACGACGCCGCCGAGCTGGCCGCCGCCGAGGCCCCCGCCGACTCCCCGCTGGCCGTGCTGCCCGTGATCGCCTACGCCGAGCGGTACCGGGTCCTCGCCGCCACCGGCCCGGACCACGCCGGCCAGGCCGCCGCCCGGCACTGGTCCGGCCCCCGGGCCCGGCGGGTGCTGGGCGCCTGCTTCGACTGGTGGCTGGAGTGGGAGCACGACGAACACCCGCGCCGCCTGATCGACCTCAACCACCTGGCGTTCGGCCTGTCCTGCGCCGGCCGCCCGGCCGAGGCGGCGGCCCTGTTCCAGCGCATCGGCGACCACGCCACCCCGGCGCCCTGGGCCTACGCCCACCGCGACCCACTGGCGGCCTTCCGCACGGCCCGCGCCCGCGCACTCGGCCACGGGTGACCAGGCCCCGGGAAACAGAAAGCCGGCCCGTCCGGACGCGGGGTCTCCCCCCGCCGGACGGGCCGGCGCGCCGTAGCGCTCCTGCCCGGCGGATGCCGTAGCGCCGTGGCGGCCCTAGATGATCAAGGACAGCAGCAGTACCAGGCCGCCCGCGACCACCGAGATGATCGTCTCCATCAGCGACCAGGTCTTGACGGTCTGCCCGACCTCCAGCCCGAAGTACTCCTTCACCAGCCAGAAACCGGCGTCGTTGACATGGCTGAAGAAGAGCGAACCCGCGCCGATGGCGAGCACCAGCAGGGCCGTGTGGGTGGTCGACATGTCGGCCGCGAGCGGCGCCACCAGGCCGGCCGCCGAGACCGTCGCCACCGTCGCCGAGCCGGTCGCCAGCCGGATCGCCACCGCGATCAGCCAGGCCAGCAGCAGCGCCGGGATCGACCAGTCCTCGGAGATGTCCAGGATCATCCGGCCCACGCCGGAGTCGATCAGCGTCTGCTTGAAGCCGCCGCCCGCGCCGACGATCAGCAGGATGCCGGCGATGGGCATCAGGCCCTTCTCCACGGTCTGCTGGAGCCGGTCCCGGGTGAACCCGGCGGGCCGGCCCAGCGTGAAGAAGCCGACGATCACGGCGGCGAGCAGGGCGACCAGCGGGGAGCCGACGACGTCGAAGACGCGCTGGGTGTGGTCCGCGGGGTCGTCGACGACGATGTCCACCAGCGCCTTGGCCAGCATCAGCACCACCGGCAACAGCACGGTGGCGAGCGTCGGGCCGAAGCCCGGGCGGCGCTCCAGCTGCTCCGAGGCGCGCTGCGGCAGCATCCGGTCGGGGGCGGGTACGTCCACCCAGCGGGCCGCGACCCTGGAGAACAGCGGCCCGGCGATGATCACGGTCGGGATGGCGACCACGATGCCGAGGGCCAGGGTGACACCCAGGTTGGCCTTGACCGCGTCGATGGCGACCAGCGGGCCGGGGTGCGGCGGGATCAGGCCGTGCATCACGGACAGACCGGCCAGCGCCGGGATGCCGATGCGCATCAGGGAGTAGTTGCCGCGCTTGGCGACCATCAGCACGACCGGGATCAGCAGCACGATGCCGACCTCGAAGAAGAGGGGCAGGCCGACCACGGAGGCGATCAGCACCATCGCCCACGGCATCGCCCGCCCGCCGGCCTTGGCCAGGATCGTGTCGACGATCTGGTCCGCGCCGCCGGAGTCGGCGAGCAGCTTGCCCAGGATCGCCCCGAGCGCGATCAGGACGCCCACGCCGGCCACCGTGGAGCCGAGCCCGCTGGTGAAGCTGGTGATGGCCTTGTCGAGCGGCGCCCCGGCGACCGCCCCCAGCGCCAGCGACCCGATGGTCAGCGCCAGGAAGGCATGGAGCTTGAACTTGGTGATGAGCAGGACGATGACGGCGATGCCCACCAGGACGGCGATGCCCAGCTGGGCGTGCCCGGCGGAGGTGATCGGCGGAGGGGCGTCCGCTGCCAGCATCTCGACGCTGAGTCTGGTCACGGGGGTTCCTTGCGGTTACGGGGGATTTCTGAGGGCGCTAGTGAGAGCTGCCCGCGGTGTCGGGAAGCGCCGAGAGGGCCCGTACGGCACGCTCGGTGATCTCCTCGGGGCCGCCGCTGACGTCCACGGCGACTCCCGCCTCGTCCGGCTGGAGCGGCTGGAGCGTGGCGAACTGGGAGTCCAGCAGCGCGGTCGGCATGAAGTGGCCCTGGCGCCGGGACATCCGCTCCTCGATCAGCCGGCGGTCGCCCGTCAGGTGCAGGAACACGATCCCGGGCGCCGCGGCCCGCAGCCGGTCGCGGTACGCCCGCTTCAGCGCGGAGCTGCTGACCACCCCGCCCAGCCCGGCCCTGCCGTGCGCCCAGTGCCCGATGGCGTCCAGCCACGGCCACCGGTCGGCGTCGTCGAGCGGGATCCCGACCGACATCTTGTCGATGTTGGCCTGCGGATGGAAGTCGTCGCCCTCGGCGTACGGGACACCCAGCCGCGCGGCGAGCAAGGGACCGATCGTGGTCTTGCCCGTCCCCGCGACGCCCATCACGACGACGACCTGGGGGGTTCGCATCACTGCCTCGCTGTCTTCCTCGACATCCGACGCCACTGCGGCGTCGCCACACTGAAACCCATTAGGTACGACGAATTCAAGAGAGTGTGACGTATAAGTCTGACTTTTTATCCCTGTGATCCAGGCCGTACGCTGAGTGCATGAGCACACGGGGCCGGGGGCTGCACGGCCATGTACTGGACACCCTCGGCCCCGCCATCACGTCCGGCGAGTACCCGCCGGGCAGCGTCCTGCGGACCGACGAGCTGGCACAGCACTTCGAGGTGTCCCGCTCCGTGATGCGCGAGGCGGTCCGCGTGCTGGAGTCCATGCACCTGGTCGAGTCCCGCCGCCGGGTGGGCGTCACGGTCCGCGCCAAGGCCGAGTGGAACGTCTACGACCCGCAGGTCATCCGCTGGCGGCTGGCCGGCGCCGACCGCCCGCACCAGCTGCGCTCGCTCACCGTGCTGCGCTCCGCCGTCGAACCCGTCGCGGCCGGCCTGGCCGCCCAGCACGCCACGGCGGAGCAGTGCGCCGAACTCACCGAGTGCGCGCTCGGCATGGTGGCCAACTCACGCGGCCACCGGCTCCAGGAGTACCTGTTCCACGACGTGGCCTTCCACCGGGTCATCCTCAACGCCTCGGGCAACGAGATGTTCGCCCGCCTCGGCGACGTCGTCGCGGAGGTGCTCTCCGGCCGCACCCGGCACGAGGTCATGTTCGAGGACCCCGACCCGGCCGCCGTCACCCTGCACGTGCGGCTCGCCGAGGCGGTACGCGCCCGGGACGCGGCCCGCGCCGAGGAACTGACCCGCGAGATCACCGCGGGCGCCCTCCAGGAACTGGACGTCCTGGCACCCTGAGCGCTCTTGGGGAATCCCCGTACTAGTCCTGCGGGAACTCCCCGTCCACGTACACCCACGCGCCGTCCACCCGCTCGAACCGGCTCCGCTCGCGCAGCGCGCCGCCCCGGTAGGAGGCGCGGAACTCCACCACGCCCGTGGTGTGGAACGCCGAGCCGTCCACCGTGTCCAGGATCCGAAGCCCCGTCCACCTCGTCCCCGGATCGAGGTCCAGCCGCCCCGGCCGGGTCCCCGGATGCCAGGTGCGCAGCAGATACGCCGTGTCCCCCTTGACGAACGCGCTGTAGCGCGAGCGCATCAGCAGCTCCGCGGTCGGCGCGGCGGCCCGCCCCGTGTGGAAGCGGCCGCAGCAGGCGTCGTAGGACGCGGAGAGTCCGCAGGGACAGGTGCGCGCAGTCATGACGCCCATTGTGCCCGGGACAGGGGAGGCGCCCGGCAGGGGCCGGGTGCACAGTGGAAGAGCCGGACCGCACACCGGCACACAGGGAGGTGAGGTCGAGGATGACCGGACCCGTGAGCAGCCGGCCTCCCGCCGTCAAGGAGTGGCGGCTGAACCTGTACCTGTCCGAGCACGACCCGGACACCACGGCCCGGATCGTCCTGGACACCGGGGACAACGTCCTGGAGGGCCACGCCGAGGCCCGCCGCAGCCCCGGCGACCGGGCGGTGCCGGAGATCGGCGACGAACTGGCCGCCGGTCGCGCCCTGATCGCCATGGGCCGCCGGCTGCTGCGCGCCGCCGACGGCGACATGAAGGCCACCGGAGCGGCCGACACGGACGGCCCGGCGCCGCTCTGGCTGCCCCGCGAGTGAAGGAAGGAGCGCCGCCGTGCGTTTCGCGAACCGTCTGGAGGCCGGACGGCGGCTGGGGGAGCGCCTGGAGTACCTCAGGGGCCAGGACGTGGTGGTGCTCGGACTGCCCCGTGGTGGCGTGCCGGTCGCCGCGGCCGTCGCCGAGGCGCTCGACGCCCCCCTGGACGTCCTGCTGGTACGCAAACTCGGCGTGCCCTACCAGCCCGAGCTGGGCATGGGGGCGATCGGCGAGGACGGCGTCCGCGTGATCAACCAGGAGGTGCTGCGCGCCACCGGGGTCGGGCCGGACGATCTCGCGGCGGTCGAGGAACGCGAGCGCCGCCTCCTCGCCGAGCGGGGCGCGCGCTACCGGGGCGCGGCACCCCCGGCCTGCGTGGCCGGCCGGACCGCCGTGGTGGTGGACGACGGCGTCGCCACCGGCTCCACCGCCCGGGCGGCCTGCCGCATCGCCCGCGCCCGGGGCGCGGCCCGCATCGTGCTGGCCGTCCCGGTCGCCCCCCGCGACTTCGCCCGCCGCCTCGGCGAGGACGCCGACGACCTGGTGTGCCTGGACACCCCCTGGGACTTCGCCGCCGTCGGCCAGTTCTACACCGACTTCACCCAGGTCGAGGACGAGGAGGTCACCACCTGTCTGCGGCGGGCCGCCGAGCGCCACCGGCACACCGCGGGCGCCGCGTCCGGCGCCCGGGACGTCACGGTGGCCGCCGGTGCCGTCCGGCTCGGCGGCCGGCTCACCGTGCCCGACGGCGCCACCGGCATCGTGCTCTTCGCCCACGGCAGCGGCAGCAGCCGGCACAGCCCGCGCAACCGGTTCGTCGCCCGCGGCCTGCACCGCGCCGGGCTCGGCACCCTGCTGTTCGACCTGCTCACCGACGCGGAGGAGGCCGACCGGGGCAACGTCTTCGACATCGGGCTGCTGGCCGGCCGGCTGCTGGACGCCACCGCCTGGCTGCGCGAGGAACCCGACGCCGAAGGGCTCGCCATCGGCTACTTCGGCGCCAGCACCGGCGCCGCGGCCGCCCTGTGGGCCGCCGCCGACCCCGCCGCGCGGCCCGCCGCCGTCGTCTCCCGCGGCGGCCGGCCCGACCTCGCCGGGGCCCGGCTGCCCGAGGTGACGGCCCCCACCCTGCTCATCGTCGGCGGCGCCGACCCGATGGTGCTCGACCTCAACCGGGACGCGCAGGCCCGGCTGCGCTGCGAGAACCGGCTGGCGGTCGTCCCCCGCGCCACCCACCTCTTCGAGGAACCCGGCACCCTGGAGCGGGTCACCGAGCTGGCGTGCGCCTGGTTCACCGACCACATGGCCCCGGCGCACGTATAGGCGGCGAGCACACATACAGGTGGACATACGGGTGCAGGTGACGACCAGGTGCAGGTGACGACCATGTCCGAGCGACCCGTCACGCTCTTCCTGGCCGGGGACGTCATGCTCGGCCGGGGCATCGACCAGATCCTCCCGCACCCGGGCGATCCGTCCCTGCGGGAGGACTACGTCCACGACGCCCGCGACTACATCGCCCTGGCCGAGGCCGTGAACGGCCCGGTGCCCCGGCCCGTGGACCCCGCCTGGCCCTGGGGCGAGGCCCTGCCCGTCCTGGAGCGGGCCGCACCCGACGCACGGGTGGTCAACCTGGAGACCGCCGTCACCTCCGACGGCGACTTCGCCCCCGGCAAGGCCGTCCACTACCGGATGCACCCGGCCAACCTGCCCTGCCTCGCCGCCGTCCGCCCCGACGTCTGCGTCCTCGCCAACAACCACGTCCTCGACTTCGGCCCCGCCGGCCTCGCCGAGACCCTCCACCACCTCGCCGCCGCCGGACTGCGCACCGCCGGCGCCGGCCCGGACGCGACCGCCGCGTGGCGGCCCGCGGCCGTCCCGCTGCGCACCGGCGGACGCGTCCTGGTCCTCGCCTTCGGCCTGCCCTCCAGCGGCATCCCGCACGGCTGGGCCGCCACCGCCGAACGCCCGGGCGTCGCCCTCGCCGCCGGGCCGACCACGGCCGCCGCCCTCGACTTCGCCGACCGCCTGCGGCAGGCCGGGCGGCCCGGGGACATCGTCGTCGCCTCCGTCCACTGGGGCCCCAACTGGGGCTACACCGTCACCCGCGACGAGGTCCGCTTCGCCCACGCGCTCATCGACGCGGGCGCCGACATCGTCCACGGCCACTCCTCGCACCACCCGCGCCCGCCGGAGATCTACCACGACCGGCTCGTGCTGTACGGCTGCGGCGACCTCGTCGACGACTACGAGGGCATCGGCGGCTACGAGAGCTACCGCGACGACCTGCGGCTGCTGTACCTGGTGTCGGTCGAGCCCGGCACCGGCCGGCTGACCGGCACGCGGATGGTGCCGCTGCGGGCCCGCCGGATGCGCCTGGAGCACGCCACCGCCGCCGACACCGCCTGGCTGCGCACCGTCCTGGACACCCACGCCCGCCGGCACGCCACCCGGATCGACCACACCCCCGCCAACACCCTCACCGCACGACCACTGCCCTGAACCGTCCCGCCCGGGGAGTCTCCGGGCTGTTGGTCACGCGGTCGGTCACGCCACAGGCGGGAGAAACAGAAAGACCCCAGGTCGACTGGGGTCTTTCGCTGGTGTCCGAGGGGGGACTTGAACCCCCACGCCCGATAAAGGGCACTAGCACCTCAAGCTAGCGCGTCTGCCATTCCGCCACCCGGACAAGGTGTCTGTCGTGCGAGATCTTCCCTTTCGGCGGGGTTTCCCTCGCGGCGACGAAGGAAACATTACCAGGCTTTCGGGGGTGTCCGATCACCCCCGGCCCCGGCCCCGGCCGTGCGTGAACGGCGTGTCACAGGCGGGGGCCGGTATTGGGCCCGGGGCGGGGCCGGAGAGAGGATGAGGGGGACCACCAGCAGTGACAGCGGGAGGAAGCATCGTGAGCGAGACGGGCACGGCCAGGACCGTCACCGGCGAGGACGAGGTCGTGGACCTCTGCCGCGAGCTGATCCGGTTCGACACCAGCAACTACGGCGACCACTCCGGCCCCGGCGAGCGCAAGGCCGCCGAATGGGTCGCCGAGAAGCTCGCCGAGGTCGGGCTGGAGCCGAAGATCTACGAGTCGCACCCCGGCCGCGCCTCCACGGTGGCCCGGATCGAGGGCGAGGACCCGTCCCGGCCCGCGCTGCTCATCCACGGCCACCTGGACGTCGTACCGGCCAACGCCGTCGACTGGACCCACGACCCGTTCTCCGGGGAGATCGCCGACGGATGCGTCTGGGGACGCGGCGCCGTCGACATGAAGGACATGGACGCCATGACGCTGGCGGTCGTCCGCGACCGGCTGCGCAGCGGGCGCCGGCCCCCGCGGGACATCGTGGTCGCCTTCCTCGCCGACGAGGAGGCGGGCGGCACCTACGGCGCCCGCTACCTGGTCGACCACCACCCCGAGCTGTTCGAGGGCGTCACCGAGGCCATCAGCGAGGTCGGCGGCTTCTCCTTCACCGTCGACGACCAGCGGCGGCTCTATCTGATCCAGACGGCCGAGAAGGGCATGCACTGGATGAAGCTGACCGTGGCCGGCACCGCCGGGCACGGGTCGATGATCCACCGTGACAACGCCATCACCGAGCTGTCGGAGGCGGTGGCCCGGGTCGGCCGGCACAAGTTCCCGGTGCGGGTCACCAAGACCACCCGGGCCTTCCTGGACGAGCTGGGCGACGCGCTCGGCACCGAACTGGACCCGGAGGACATGGAGGCCACCATCGCCAAGCTCGGCGGCATCGCCAAGCTGATCGGCGCGACCTTGAGCAACACCGCCAACCCCACCCAGCTCGACGCCGGCTACAAGGTCAACGTCATCCCGGGCGAGGCCACCGCCCACATCGACGGACGGTTCCTGCCCGGTCACGAGGAGGAGTTCCTCGCCGACCTGGACCGGCTGCTCGGCCCGAACGTCCGCCGCGAGGACGTGCACACCGACAAGGCGCTGGAGACCGGCTTCGACGGTCCCCTGGTGACGGCCATGCAGTCCGCGCTGCTCGCCGAGGACCCGACCGCCAAGGCGATCCCGTACATGCTCTCCGGCGGTACCGACGCCAAGTCCTTCGACGACCTCGGTATCCGCGGCTTCGGTTTCGCCCCGCTGAAGCTGCCGCCGGAGCTGGACTTCGCCGGCATGTTCCACGGTGTGGACGAGCGGGTGCCGGTCGACGGGCTCCAGTTCGGTGTGCGGGTGCTCGACCGGTTCATCGACGCGTCGTGAGGCCGTGCCCCGTGCCCTCCCCGGCCGGGGCATACACTCCGCTATTCGGGCAGTCGTACGAAACGTCCTGAGACGGGTGAATGCGACGATCAGTTCGTAGCTTCATTGGTTCCTCCTCGTTGCATCTGATGTGATCCCGCGCCTTGGGATCGCATTGTCAACTAGGAGGAAGAATGATCAAGAAGGTCGTCGCAGCTGCGGCCGCCACCGGTGGTCTGGTTCTCGCGGGTGCGGGCCTCGCCGTCGCCGACTCCGGTGCTCAGGGCGCTGCCCTGAACTCCCCCGGCGTCGTGTCCGGCAACGTCATCCAGGCGCCCATCCACGTCCCGGTGAACGTGTGCGGCAACACGATCGACGTGGTCGGCGTCCTGAACCCCGCCTTCGGCAACGCCTGCGTCAACAAGTGACGCAGGCTCCCTGAAGGGCGTCCTTTCACGAGCCGTCGGCCTCGGAGCGCGCGCCATGCGCTCCGGGGCCGACGGCCGTTTCCGAGAATGAAAGCACGGAAGGCAGGGGGAAACCCGCATGCGACACGGCACGCGCAAGGGTCTGATGACCATGGCCGCCGCCACCGGTGTGATCGCCGCCGCGGGCGGCTACGCACAGGCCGACTCGGGCGCCAGGGGCACCGCCGGGGGCTCACCCGGCGTACTGTCCGGCAACACGGTGCAGGCACCGGTGCACGCTCCGGTGAACATCTGCGGCAACACCGTGAACGTCGTCGGGCTGCTCAACCCGTCGATGGGGAACAAGTGCGCCCACCACGGCGGCACTCCGGGGGGCCGGCCGGATGGTTCCGCGGGCAGCGGCACCGGCGGCTCGCGCGCGGACGGTCACACCAGCGGCTCGCCGGGCATCGGATCCGGCAACACCGTGCAGGTGCCGGTCGACGTCCCGGTGAACGTCTGCGGCAACAGCGTCGACGTCATCGGTGTGGGCAACACCACGGTGGGCAACGACTGCGCCGACGACGGGGGGTACGGCAACCCGCCCGGGAAGCCGGGAAAGCCGGAAGAGCCGGGCCGCCCGGGGCAGCCCGGGAAACCGGGTCACCCGGGCAAGCCG
The DNA here is from genome assembly GCF_039532885.1 of Streptomyces nogalater. Lineage (NCBI taxonomy): Bacteria > Bacillati > Actinomycetota > Actinomycetes > Kitasatosporales > Streptomycetaceae > Streptomyces > Streptomyces nogalater. The sequence goes on from NZ_BAAASM010000036.1 coordinate 124,132, forward strand.
GGTGACTCAGGGAAACCGGGGGATCCGGGTCAGCCGGGCCATCCGGTTCAGCCGGGTAAGCCGGGCGGCCCCGGTAAGCCTGGCGAGCCCGGCCACCCCGGCACCGGCACCCCGCCCGCCCAGCACGGCCCCCGTGGCGGGTCGCAGGGCGCGGTGGAGGCGGGCCGTCCCCTCCAGCCGCAGGCCGTCGGCCAACTCGCGCACACCGGCGGTGACGTGCCGCTCGGCATCGCGCTGCCGGTCGGCGCGGGCGTACTGCTCGCCGGTTCGGTCCTCTACCGCAAGGCCCGGGCCGCGCGGTGACCGCACACCGGTGACCGGGAAAGGGTGACCGCACGGCGGTGAGCGGAAAACGGAGCGGGCCCTGCCATGCCGGCGGGGCCCGCTCCGTTCGCGCCCGGCCGCGGCGCCGGGCTCACCATGTGGCTCGCACCTGGCGGATGATCCGCCGGCGCAGCCGCACCTTGCGACTGCCGTCGCGCAACAGACTCAGTCGGTCCAACTCCCAGTGTCCGTACTCGGCATGATCCGTCAGCAGACGCGTCGCCTCCTTGCGGGAGACCCCGCGAGGTACGTACACGTCGACAAATTCGTATTCCGGCATCGCATCTATTGTGCGGGCTGGTGCCCGGTACGGATAGCGTCTGCACTATGTCTGATGCTGCGCAGCCCACCGCTGCCGAGGTACGCGCCGCCGCCGAGGCGGTCAAGACCGCGCTCGACCGTCATCTGGCTGCGATCGAACGCAGGTCGGGAGAGGACGACCCGGCCGTCTCCGAGGCGTTCAACCAGCTGGCCGCAGCCGCCGAGGCGTACGACGAGCTGCTCTACGACCGCTACGACGAGGTCACGCCCTTCGAGATCCCCGGTGCCGAGGACACCCTGCCGCCGTACGCCGGGCCCGGGGAGCCCCATGCGATCAGTGTGCTGATCCGCCGCGACTACACCGTGGCGGAACCCCAGCGGCTGTTGGCCCAGGCCCAGCGGGTCGAGGCGGCGGAGTACGACGACGGCGGGGACGAGGACGAGGCCGCCGGGAACGTCCCCGGCGCGCTGGGAATCCTGTTCGGCGAGTTCGAACCGGACGAGATCGCCTCCCGGCACAAGGAGTTCGGCCTGGAGGAGGGCGACTCCACGCTCTGGGTCACGGCGGCGGAGGAACCACCCGAGGCCGGGGAGTGGCTCGCGGCGCCGTTCGAGCACATCGATCCGCAAGCGGTGGTGTGCCGCTTCGACGTGAGCGCCGTCTTCGACGACGACGCCTCCGACGACGACGAGGACGAACTGGACTTCGTCGACGACGAGGAGGAGCTGGAGCCGCTCGACGCCGACAAATGAGGCGGGTCCGGCGGTGCCGTGCGGGGCGGGCCCGGTACGGCACCGCCGGATTCCCGCTCCCGCGACGTCGACGACGGCGGGGATCAGCCCGCCGGCACCTGCGCGCGCAGCAGAGTCCCCAGGCGCGTGGTGCGGGGCTTGGCCGGGACCTCCGCGACCGCCCTCGGCAGGGCCTGCTCCACTCCGTGCACCACGGACAGATGCCGTTCCGCCCGGCCGAACGCCGTGTACACCCACGGGCGGCTGAGCGCCTGCGCCGCGTCGCCGGGCAGCACCACGACCGCCGCCGGCCAGCGGGCGCCCACCGCCTGGTGCGCGGTCAGCGCCCAGCCGTGCCGGACACTGCCCTCCACCCGCTCGCGCGGTACGACGACGGGGGCGCCGGCACACGACAGGTGCAGCCCGTCGGCGTCGGCCTTCACCACCACGCCCGGCACCGTACGCCCCGGTGCGGGGGAGTAGGCGATCCGGTCACCGGGGTCGAAGCCGCCGAACCGGCCGGGACCGGGGTTGAGGCGCTCCTTCAGCGCGGAGTTGAGCGCACGGGTGCCGACGGCGCCGCCGTGGCCCGGGGTGATCACCACGGTCTGGTCGGCCGGGACGCCGATCGCCCGCGGCACCGAGTCCGCCACCAGCTGCACCGTCCGGTGCACCGCCTCGCCCGCGTCCCGCACCGGCACGATGACGATCTCCTTGCCGGGGGCGGCGACCTGGTTCAGCTCGCCGACGCCGATGCCGGAGACCAGCTCGCCGAGGGGGCCGGGGTCCGGGACGCGGGAGACGGCCTGCGGGCAGACCCGGGCCGCGAGCAGGTCGGCGAAGACCCGGCCCGGTCCGGCCGACCACAGCACCCCGGGGTCACCGCTGAGCACCAGCCGCGCCCCGTCGGGCAACGACTCCACCAGCATCGCGGAACTCTCCACATCGAGCTGCGGCGCGTCCAGCACGATCAGCAGATCGACCTCCAGGGCCCCGTCGGCATCCCGCCCGGGCCCTTCGTTCCCGGCCAGCAGCCCGGAAACGGTGACGACGCCTTGCGCGGCGGGCTCCGCGTCCGACCCCGCCGGGCCTCCGGCCGGCTGCGCGGGCTCCGCGCCCGTACGCTCGTGGCCCGGGCCCGGCCGCACCGGCTGCCCACCCGGCTGTACGGGGGTCGTACCCGGCTGTACGGGGGCGGTGCCCTGCTCGGCCGGGTGTTCGCCGTGGCGCCCCGTGGCTGCGCCCTGCCGTGCGGGATCACCCCCCGGCCGCCCGATGTCCCCGCCCTGCCGCTCGAAAGCCGCCTCCGGGTACGCCGTCAGGCGGCGGCGGCCGTCCGGGGTGTGGCAGGCGGCGTAGGCCCGCAGACCCGCCGCGCGGGCGGCGCCGAGCAGCGCGGCCGGTTCGGCGCGGGCCGCCTCGCCGCCGGTGTGCAGCACCAGAGCGTGTCCCGCGACCGCGCGGGCCAGCTCGGCCGCGCCGCCGGACAGCCCGGCCGCGACCGACTCCCATGGCTGCCCGGCCTCCTCGGGCACGGAGTTCACCAGGCGGGCCAGGCCGTCGGCGAGGCTCTCCTCGGCGAGGGCGTACCGCTCCAGACCGACCAGGACCCGGACCGGCCGCTCCTGTTCCTCTTCTTCCTCGCCGGTGTCCCGGGGCGCGGGCGCGCCGGGCTCCTCCAGGGCGTCCTGGAACACCAGCGCCTCACCCTCGGCGAGCGTGTCCTGCACCGCCGCGTCCGGGTCCGGCACGCCCTGCCGGCCGAGCGCCGCGGTGAGCGTCGGCAGCTCAAGGGCGGTGTGCCCGGCCACGGCCGCCTGCTCCAGCAGCCAGACCGTCACCGCCCGGCCCCGCCGCTCGTCGCCCGGGCCGCAGTCCGGCCCGAGCAGCGCCCGCGCGAAGCCGTCGGCCTGCTCCGGCCGTACCCCGCCGACCCGGAGCAGCTGCCAGGGGTCCTCCCGGAGCGCGGTGCCGGCGCCCTCGCCGAGCACCGCGGCCACCTGGGGGGCCAGGGTGTCCGGCGCGCCGCCCTCGGCCAGCACCCGGCGCACGGCGTCGACGGTCTCCGGCGCGGGGGCGCCGGGCGCGACGGGGGCAGGGACGGGCTGGGGCCGGCGCACCGGTTCCGGGGCGGGACGGCGCGGTGCCGGCGCCGGCTCGGTGAACACCGTGGCCACCGGCTTCTCGCCGCTCTCCACCGCCCTGACCGCCGCGAGCAGGTCGGCCGCCTTGCCGCTGAGCTTGGTGCCGCTGGCGATGGGGGCCTTCTTCTCGGCCTTGCGCCGCTCGATCCGCTCCCGCTCGATCCGCTGCGCGACCAGCTCGGCCTCCGCCTCGGACAGCTCGCCCGAGCCACCCTTGCCCTCACCGGCGGCCCCCTCGGCCCCCTCGGAGGCACCGGCCCCCTCCGCGGCACCGACGCCCCCCGTACCCTCGGCCGCGACGCTCTCCTCCGCACGCCCGTCGGTACCCGTGTCGGCACCCCCCACGACCCGCTCGGCGTCCTCGGCCCCCTCCGAGCCGCCGGCCCCCTCCGCGCCGTCGGCCGGCTCCGTATCCGTACCGGCGGCCATGTCCGTACCGCCGGCCGGCTCCGTACCCCCGGCCGCGTCGCCGTCGCTACCGCCGCCCTCCGTAACCGCGTCGGCTCCCTCGGCGGCCCCCTCCGTGCCCCCCTCCCGTGTCCCACGGGTGTCCGGTGTCCCCGGCCCGGCTTCCTCCGTGGTCTCCGGCTCCGTGCTCACAGCGTGCTCCAGTCGTGATCGGGATAGCGGTGCACGGGCGCCGACACATCGTCCAGCGCCCGGCAGATCTCGTCAGGAAGACTAAGCGCCTCCACTGACAACGCCGCCACGAGCTGCTGCGCGGTGCGCGCGCCGACGATCGGCGCGGCCACCCCGGGCCGGTCCCGCACCCACGCCAGCGCCACCTGCAGCGGGGTGACCGCGAGCCCGTCGGCCGCCGTCGTCACCGCGTCCACGATGCGGGTCGCGGTGTCGTCCAGATACGGCTCGACGAAGGGGGCGAGGTGCTCGGAGGCGCCGCGCGAGTCCGGGGGAGTGGTGTGCCGGTACTTCCCGGTCAGCACGCCCCGGCCGAGCGGCGAGGACGGCAGCAGGCCCACGCCGAGGTCGAGCGCGGCCGGCAGCACCTCCCGTTCCACACCGCGCTGGAGCAGCGAGTACTCCATCTGGGTGCTGGCCAGCCGGGTGCGGGTGCCCGGCGCCGCGAGCTGCCAGGTGGCCGCCTTGGCCAGTTGCCAGCCGCAGAAGTTGGAGACACCGGCGTACCGGGCGCGGCCGCTGCTCACCGCCAGGTCGAGGGCCTGGAGCGTCTCCTCCAGCGGGGTCCCGGGGTCGTAGGCGTGGATGTGCCACAGGTCGACGTACTCCGTGCCGAGGCGGGCCAGGGAGGCGTCGAGCGCGGCGAGCAGATGGCCCCGGGAGCCGTCGAAGCGGCGCTCGGGGTCGGGCACGCTGCCGGCCTTGGTGGAGATGACCAGATCCCGTCGCGGCACCAGCCCGTCCATGAGGCGTCCGAGCAGAGACTCCGCCTCCCCGTCGCCGTACACATCGGCGGTGTCGACGAGGGTGCCGCCGGCCTCCCAGAACGTCTTCAGCATGTCAGCGGCGTCGTGCTCGTCGGTGTCCCGCCCCCAGGTGAGGGTGCCGAGTCCGATCCGGGACACGCGCAGGCCGGTACGGCCGAGATGCCTCTGCTCCATGCGGGCGAGATTACTGGCCAGAACCGGTGCGATGGGTTGCCTGTGGACAACCACCCCGAAGGGGACGGCCCCCGTCACCCTGCCGTCCCACCCCGTCCCCGCGCTAAGGTCTGCCCCACAAGCACGTTACTCACGGGTAAGGGGAATCGCGCATGCAGCTCGGGATCAACCTCGGTTACTGGGGTGCCGGAATGGACGGCGACAACCTGGCCGTGGCGCGGGAGGCCGACCGACTGGGCTACGCGGTGTGCTGGGCCGCCGAGGCCTACGGCTCCGACGCGGCCACCGTGCTCAGCTGGGTCGCCGCGCAGACCGAGCGCATCGACGTGGGGTCGGCCATCTTCCAGATCCCGGCCCGCCAGCCCGCGATGACGGCGATGACCGCGGCCACGCTCGACTCGCTCTCCGGCGGCCGGTTCCGGCTCGGCCTCGGCGTCTCCGGACCGCAGGTCTCCGAGGGCTGGTACGGCGTCAAGTTCGACAAGCCGCTGGCCCGCACCCGCGAGTACGTGGAGATCGTCCGCAAGGCGATGACCCGGGAGCGGCTGACGTTCGAGGGCGAGCACTGGACGCTGCCGCTGCCCGGCGGCCCCGGCAAGCCCCTCAAGCTCACCGTGCACCCGCAGCGCGAGCACATTCCGCTCTACATCGCCGCCATCGGCCCGAAGAACCTGGAGCAGACCGGCGAGATCGCCGACGGCGCGCTGCTGATCTTCCCCTCCGCCGAGCACCTGGAGGAGACCACGGTCAAGCACCTGCGGGCCGGGCGGGAGAAGGCGGGGCTGACGCTCGACGGGTTCGACGTGTGCCCGACCCTGCCGATCGCCCTCGGCGACGACAAGGACGTGGCCCGGCTCGCCGACACCTTCCGCCCGTACACCGCGCTGTATGTCGGCGGCATGGGCAGCGCCAAGCAGAACTTCTACAACCAGCTGGCCCAGCGCATGGGCTACGAGAAGGAGGCCGCCGAGATCCAGCGGAAGTACCTGTCGGGGGACAAGCAGGGCGCCGCCGCCGAGATCCCGCAGGAACTCATCGACCGGACCACCCTGCTGGGCTCCGTCGACCGGATCGCCGACCGGATGAAGGCCTATGCCGCCGCCGGGGTCACCACCCTCAGCCTGGCCCCGGCCGGCTTCACGCTGGAGGAGCGGCTCGCCTCCCTGCGGGCCGGCAGCGAGGCCCTGGAGCGCGCCGGGCTGGCGTAAGGGCCACCCCTCGGCACACTCCCGGCGGGGAACTTGCCGGATTTCCGGTGAGGGAGCACGGGGAGGATTTCCACGGCCGTGGTGGGGGCTCGGGGGTCTTCCCCGCCACGGCCGTCACCGGGAACAACGCGCCCGGCGCCGCACGGTTACGACCCTCGGTGCCCTTCTTTCCCGCCGTCGCGGTCGTTCGTTCGGCCGAGTCGGTCCGCAGCCCTGTTGCGGCACCCTTCTGCCCGCATTTGACTCGTTTCCGTGGGGGCCCCGGAGCCCTGGAGCCCCCGGAGTCCCGGGAAGGCCCGCGGAACCCCGTGGAGCGGAGAGGTGCTGCGATGCTGTCGGCCAGGAGTCTGTTCCAGGAGATCCTCGACCACGACGAGTCCTTCCGGCTCTTCTGCTCCATCGCCGCCGGAGGGGAGACCCAGGGCGGCTGGGAGAACGCCCGGATCGCCGCGCTGGTCCCGGACGGCGAACGCGCGCTCGCCCCGAAGATCGCCCGGCACGGCGCCGACGAGGACAAGCACGGCCGCGTCTTCCACGCCCTGCTGAAGAAGCGTGGGCTCGCCCCCGTCCCGGTACCGCCGGAGACCGACTACACCATGCTCCTGGAACGGCGCGGCATCGGACTCTCCCACGACAGGCTCCGCCGCGACGAGCCGCTCACGGTCCGGGACATCGTCGTCTACCTCGCGCACAGCCGGGTCACCGAACAGCGCGCCGCCGACCAGATGGCACTGCTCCGCGGACACTTCGCCGACCACCCGGAGATCGGCAAGGCCCTCCGGATGATCGCCGACGACGAGGACAACCACCTCGCCTACACCCACGAGGAACTGCTGCGCCTGGCCGCCGCCGGACACGGCCGGCTGATCCGGCGCACCCTGCGCGCGTACGCGCTCGCCGAGATCCGCGTCCACCGGGACGTCAGCCTCGCCGTCATGGCCCGCATGGGCCGCGTCCTGGGCTGGTCCAGGGCCAGACGCGCCCTGCTCACGGCCGGTATCCACGCCACGTACGCCTGGGAACGCCTCGTCGGCCGGCACCGCATGGCCGCCCTCCGCATGCCCGAGCGCCGCGACGCCCTCGGCGGCGCGCCGGCCCCCGCACCCGAAGCCGCCTGAACCGGGCTCACAGCCAGCCGCGCCGCTTGAACAGCCCGTACAACAACACCTCCAGCGCGGCCATCAGCACGATCACCGCCGGATACGCCCACAGCCAGTGCAGCTCGGGCATGTGGTCGAAGTTCATGCCGTAGATCCCCGCGATCATCGTGGGCACCGCCGCCATCGCCGCCCAGGCGGAGATCTTCCGCATGTCGTCGTTCTGCCGGACGCTCATCTGCGCCAGATGTGCCGACAGGATGTCCGACACCAGCCGGTCCAGGGCCTCCACGGACTCGTTCACGCGCGTGAGGTGATCGCCCACGTCCCGGAAGAAGGGCCGCGACTCGTCGTGCACGAACGGCACCGAGTTGCCCAGCGGGCCGCCGCCGGCCAGCCGGGCCAGCGGCAGCGCCAGCGGCCCGGTCGCCCGGCGGAACTCCAGGATCTGCCGTTTGAAGGTGTAGATCCGGGACGCGGTGTTGCGGGACCCGCCGGTGTCCGGCCGGAACACCTCCGCCTCCAGTTCGTCCAGGTCGTTCTGCAGCTCCGTCGCCACCTCCAGATAGTGGTCGACGGTGGCGTCGGCGATCGCGTACAGCACGGAGGTGGGGCCCTTGTCCAGCATCTCCGGCTCCTGCTCCAGCCGCTGCCGCACGGTCGCCAGCGGCGAACCCTCGCCGTGCCGGACCGTCACCACGAAGCTCTCGCCGACGAAGACCATCACCTCACCGGCCGAGACCGTGTCGCTCTCGGGCTCGTACACCACCGGTTTCAGCACCATGAACAGCGAGTCGTCGTACACCTCCAGCTTGGGCCGTTGATGTGCCTTCAGGGCGTCCTCCACGGCCAGCGGATGCAGCCCGAACTCCTGGCTGACCAGGTCGAACTCCCGCTCGGAGGGCTCGTACAGGCCGATCCACACGAAGCCGCCCGCGGCCCGTGCCCCGGCGAGCGCGTCGGACAGGTCCGCGGGCCCCTCACTGCGGTGCCCATGCCGGTAGACGGCGCAGTCGACGATCACGGAGCGCATTCTCCCTTCGCCCGGTCAACGGCGCACTTCCCGATGCGCCTACCCTTGCCGCATGCCCACGCTGATCCTCGTAAGGCACGGACGCTCCACCGCCAACACCTCGGGCCTGCTCGCCGGGTGGACGCCCGGCGTCGCCCTGGACGAGCGCGGCGCCGCGCAGGCCGCCGCGCTGCCCGGCCGGCTCGCCGGACTGCCGATCTCCGAGGTGGTCGCGAGCCCCCTCCAGCGCTGCCAGGAGACCGTGCGCCCGCTGCTGGAGGCCCGCCCCGGCCTGCGCTCCCACACCGACGAGCGGATCGGGGAGTGCCACTACGGCGACTGGTCCGGCCGCAAGCTCGCCGAGCTGAAGGACGAGCCGCTGATGGAGGTCGTACAGGCCCACCCGTCCGCCGCCGCCTTCCCGGGCGGCGAGTCCATGCGGGCCATGCAGACCCGGGCCGCCGAGGCCGTACGCGAGTGGAACGCGCGCGTGGAGCGCGACCACGGCGCCGACGCCGTCTACCTGATGTGCTCCCACGGCGACATCATCAAGTCCCTCGTCGCCGACGCCCTCGGCCTGCACCTCGACCTCTTCCAGCGGATCTCCGTCGAGCCCTGCTCGGTCACCGCGATCCGCTACACCCGGCTCAGGCCGTACCTCATCCGCCTCGGCGACACCGGGGACTTCGCTTCGCTCACCCCCCGCGAGGAACCCGGCGAGGGTGACGCACCGGTCGGAGGCGGTGCGGGCGCACCGTGATCGTCGGCCGCAGTAGGGTGAAGCGACCCATCCCGTTCGCTTTCCCGTACGGCCAACCGCCGAACCTCTCGAAACCACGACTTTATGGAGACAGGACGTGTCCCGTCAGGTGTTCCTCTACGACCAGCCGGACCGCTTCGTGGCCGGCACGGTCGGACTGCCCGGGCGCCGTACGTTCTTCCTCCAGGCCATCGCAGGCTCTCGCGTGACCAGCGTGGCCCTGGAGAAGACCCAGGTGGCCGCGCTCGCCGAGCGCATGGACGAACTGCTGGACGAGGTCGTACGGCGTAGTGGCGGCAGCGCCGCCGTCCCCGCCGTCGCCCCCGCCGAGATCACCGACACCGCACCGCTCGACACTCCCGTCGAGGAGGAGTTCCGCGTCGGCACCATGGCCCTGGCCTGGGACGGCGAGGACCAGCGCATGATCGTCGAGGCGCAGGCGCTGGTCGAGCTGGACGCCGACACCGAGGAAGACCTCGCCGAGGCCGAGGAGCGCCTGCTCCAGGACGAGGAGAACGGACCCCCGATGCTGCGGGTCCGGCTGACCGGCGCGCAGGCCCGGGCCTTCGCCAAGCGCGCCCTCGACGTCGTCAACGCCGGGCGGCCGCCGTGCCCGCTGTGCAGCCTCCCGCTCGACCCGGAAGGACACGTATGTCCGCGCCAGAACGGATACCGCCGCGGAGCGTGACGGCCGACCCCGACCCGGCCGAGCTGCTCGCGCACGGTGAGCTGACCGTCCGCGGACGGATCCGCGAGGCATCCAACGCGGCCCTGTTCTGCACGGTCGCCCTCGACGGCCGCCAGGCCTCCTGCGTGTACAAGCCGGTCGCCGGGGAGCGCCCCCTGTGGGACTTCCCCGACGGCACCCTGGCGGGCCGCGAGGTGGCCGCCTACGAGGTCTCCGAGGCCACCGGCTGGGAGCTGGTACCGCCCACCGTGCTGCGCGAGGGGCCGTACGGCGAGGGCATGTGCCAGCTGTGGATCGACGTCCACCCCGAGGCCGAGCTGCTCGCCCTGGTCGACGGCGAGGAGCCGGAGCCGGGCTGGAAGGCGGTCGGGCTCGCCGACGTCGGCGAGGGCCGCACCGCGCTGCTGGTGCACGCCGACGACGCGCGGCTGCGCCGGCTCGCCGTCCTGGACGCGGTCATCAACAACGCCGACCGCAAGGGGGGCCACCTGCTGCCCACCGCCGACGGCCGGCTCTACGGCATCGACCACGGCGTCACCTTCAACGTCGACGACAAACTGCGCACCCTGCTGTGGGGCTGGGCCGGCGAACCCCTCCCGGAGGAGGCCGTCGGCGTCCTCAAGAGGCTGCGGGACGCCCTGGACGGCCCGCTGGGCACCCGGCTCGCCGCGCTGATCACGGCGGCCGAGATCGACGCCACGCGCGCGCGTGTCGACGCGCTGCTCACCTCCGGCCGGCACCCGGAGCCGAGCGGCGAATGGCCCGCCATTCCCTGGCCACCCGTGTGAGGTGCCCAGCGGCCCCCGCCGAGCACCCGCGCGGCCACCCCGGGTGAGCGCGGCCGGCGCGGCAGCACACCCGGCGCCGATGTTCAAGAACGCCGAACCGGTCATCCGGCCCGATCCCGTTCGTATACGCGGCCGGGGGCCGGTTAGGCTCATGTACATGCATGCCTGGCCCGCTTCCGAGGTCCCCGCCCTGCCTGGTCAGGGCCGCGACCTGAGGATCCACGACACCGCGACCGGCGGTCTGGTCACCCTCGACCCCGGTCCCGTCGCCCGCATCTACGTCTGCGGCATCACGCCGTACGACGCGACCCACATGGGTCACGCGGCGACCTACAACGCGTTCGACCTCGTTCAGCGCGTGTGGCTCGACACCAAGCGGCAGGTCCACTACGTCCAGAACGTCACCGACGTCGACGATCCGCTGCTGGAGCGGGCCGAGCGGGACAACGTCGACTGGGTCGCCCTCGCCGAGAAGGAGACGGCCCTCTTCCGCGAGGACATGACCGCCCTGCGGATGCTCCCGCCGCGCCAGTACATCGGCGCGGTCGAGGCCATACCCGGCATCGTCCCGCTCGTGGAGCGCCTGCGGGACATGGGCGCCGCCTACGAGCTGGACGGCGACATCTACTTCTCCGTCGAGTCCGACCCGCACTTCGGCCAGGTCTCGCACCTGGACGCCGCCGCCATGCGGCTGCTGTCCGCCGAACGCGGCGGCGACCCGGACCGCCCGGGCAAGAAGAACCCGCTGGACCCGATGCTGTGGATGGCGGCCCGCGAGGGCGAACCCAGCTGGGACGGCGCCTCCCTCGGCCGGGGCCGCCCCGGCTGGCACATCGAGTGCGTGGCCATCGCACTGGACCACCTCGGCATGGGCTTCGACGTCCAGGGCGGCGGCTCCGACCTCGCCTTCCCGCACCACGAGATGGGTGCCTCGCACGCCCAGGTGCTCACCGGCGAGTTCCCCATGGCCAAGGCCTATGTGCACGCCGGCATGGTCGCCCTGAACGGCGAGAAGATGTCCAAGTCCAAGGGCAACCTGGTCTTCGTCTCCCGGCTGCGCCGCGACGGCGTCGACCCCGCCGCCATCCGCCTCGCCCTGCTGGCCCACCACTACCGGGCCGACTGGGAGTGGACCGACCAGGTCCTCCAGGACGCCGTGGCCCGCCTCGGCCGCTGGCGCGCGGCGGTCTCCCGTCCCGACGGCCCCTTGGCCGACGCCCTGGTGGAGGAGATCCGCGAGGCCCTGTCCAACGACCTGGACGCCCCCACCGCCCTCGCGGCGGTGGACCGCTGGGCGGCCCGCCAGGAGGAGGAGGGCGGCACGGACACCGGCGCCCCCGGCCTGGTGACACGGGCGGTGGACGCCCTGCTCGGCGTGGCCCTGTAACCACACCCCGCCACCGCGAGGAATACGAACAAGGGGCGGTTCCCCTCCGGGAACCGCCCCTTGCGCATGCCTCGGGGGCTCGTACCTCAGCCCTCCGAACCGTCCTCGTCGTCGTCGGCCGGACCGCCGGCGGCCGGCGGCCTCGGCTTCCCGCCCGGAGGGCCCACGTCCCGGCGCCGCAGATACCGCTCGAACTCCCGGGCGATCGCCTCCCCGGACGCCTCCGGCAGCTCCGCGGTGTCCCGGGCCTCCTCCAGCGTCTGGACGTACTCGGCGACCTCGCTGTCCTCGGCCGCCAGCTGGTCCACGCCCACCTGCCAGGCCCGCGCGTCCTCGGGCAGCTCGCCCTGCGGGATCCGCAGGTCCAGCAGGTCCTCCAAACGGTTCAGCAGCGCCAGCGTGGCCTTGGGGTTGGGCGGCTGGGAGACGTAGTGCGGCACGGCCGCCCACAGCGAGACCGCCGGGACGCCCGCGTGCGTGCACGCCTCCTGCAGGACGCCGACGATGCCCGTCGGACCCTCGTACTTGGTCTCCTCCAGGTCCATGCGGCGGGCCAGGTCCGGGTCGGACGTGACCCCGCTGACCGGCACCGGACGCGTGTGCGGGGTGTCACCGAGCAGGGCGCCCAGGATGACCACCAGCTCCACGCCCAGCTCGTGCGCGAAGCCGAGCAGCTCGTTGCAGAACGAACGCCACCGCATGGACGGCTCGATGCCGCGGACCAGCACCAGATCGCGCGGCTTGTCCCCGCCGACCCGGACCACGGACAGCCTCGTCGTAGGCCACGTGATCTTGCGCACACCGCCGTCCATGAACACCGTGGGGCGGTTCACCTGGAAGTCGTAGTAGTCCTCGGCGTCCAGCGCCGCGAACACCTCGCCCTTCCATTCGCGTTCCAGGTGCGCGACCGCCGTGGAGGCGGCGTCGCCGGCATCGTTCCAGCCCTCGAACGCGGCCACCATGACTGGGTCGATCAGCTCGGGAACCCCCTCCAGCTCGATCACCCAGTGCCTCCTTCCGACGTGCCCTCGCTTGACCCACCAACCTTACGGCGTCCCGCGGGGGCGCCCGCAGCCCCCTTGCACGGGGGAGTGAACGGATCACTGCCCCGTTCGCCACCGGGGAACACGCGCGGGTACCGGTCTCACGCCGGACTCACAGCGCCGAGCGCAGCCACTGCTCCACGCTCGCGATGTGCACGGTCGCCCAGGACCGCGCCGCCTCCGCGTCCCGGTCGCGCAGCGCGCCCAGGATCGCCCGGTGCTCGCCCAGGGTGCGGCCGACCGCGTCCTCGCGCGTGAACCCCCGCCAGACCCGCGCCCGCGTGGTGGGCCCGGACAGCCCGTCGAGCAGCGAGCACAGCACCGAGTTGCCGGCGCACCGCACGATGCTCCGGTGGAACTCCAGGTCGGCGGCGACCAGTTCCTCCACCGAGGGCGCCTCGCCCAGGGCGTCCAACCGGGCCGACAGCGCGTCCAGTTCCTCCGCGCCGATCCGGAAGGCCGCCATCGCCGTCGCGGCCGGCTCCAGGATCCGGCGCACCGCGAGGAACTCCAGCACCGTGTCGTCGCGGTGGAAGTCCACGACGAAACTCATGGCCTGGAGCAGCAGTTGGGGATCGAGGCTGGTGACGTAGGTGCCGTCGCCCTGCCGCACGTCGAGGATGCGGATCAGCGACAGCGCCCGCACGGCCTCCCGCAGCGAGTTGCGCGACAGCCCCAGCCCGGCGGCCAGTTCGCTCTCCTTGGGCAGCCGGTCGCCCGGGCGCAGCGCACCGGAGACGATCATGTCCTTGATCTTCTCGATCGCCTCGTCCGTGACTGCCATCAACCGGCCTCCCGTCCCCCGGACATCGCGTGTGTCCGCACATTATGCGGGCGCGCGCGAGGGGCGCCTCCCCCGGCCGGAGGCGCCCCCCGCGTACGCGGCCCGTCCCTGGCGGACGTGTCTACTTCGCGTCCAGGACCTCCTGGACCCTCGCCCGGACCTCGTCCGTGGCCAGGCCCCGGATGGTCAGCGTGGTGCGGCGGCGCAGCACGTCGTCCGGCGTCTCGGCCCACTCGTGGTCACGGGCCCAGACCACCTGCGCCCAGATCTCGGGGGCGTCGGGGTGGACCCGCTCGGCCAGCTCCGGGTTCTCGTTGGCCAGCCGGGCGATGTCGAAGGCCAGCGAGCCGTAGTGGGTGGCCAGGTGCCTGGCGGTGTCGGCGGCCATCCGCGGGCCGGGCGCCGGAGCGTCGACCAGCAGCCGGTGGGCGACCGCGCGCGGGTTGGCGACACCGGGCAGCGGCAGCTTCTTCGGCAGCGAGGAGATCGGTTCGAAGTCGTCGCCGAGCGGGTGGCCCGGCAGCGCCTCCAGCTTCTTCATGATCGTGCGGCCGATGTGGCGGAACGTCGTCCACTTGCCGCCCGCGACGGACAGCATGCCGCCCTTGCCCTCGGTCACCACGGTCTCCCGCTTGGCCTTGGCGGTGTCGCCGGGGCCGCCCGGCAGCACCCGCAGACCGGCGAACGCGTAGGTGATCAGGTCGCGCTGGAGCTGCTGGTCCCGGACGGAGAACGCGGCCTCGTCCAGGATCTGGGCTATGTCCTTTTCGCCCACGGACACGTCCGCCGGATCGCCCTCGTACTCCTCGTCGGTGGTGCCGAGCAGCAGCATGTCCTCCCAGGGGAGGGCGAAGGTAATGCGGTACTTGTCGATGGGCGTGGCCAGCGCGGCCTTCCAGGGGGAGGTGCGCTTCAGGACCAGGTGCGCGCCCTTGGACAGGCGGATGGACGGCGCCGCGTTCGGGTCCTCCATCCTGCGCAGGTGGTCGACCCACGGGCCGGTCGCGTTCAGCACCAGGCGGGCGTTGACACCGAACTCCTCGCCGGACAGGCGGTCCCTCAGGTCCGCACCGGTCACCCGGCCCCGGGTGAAGCGCAGCCCGGTGACCTCGGCGTGGTTGAGGACGACCGCGCCCGCCTCGACGGCCGCGCGGACCGTCATCAGCGCCATGCGCGCGTCGTTCATCTGGTCGTCGCCGTACACGGCCACGGCCTTGAGGTTCTCGGTGCGCAGCTCGGGCACGTCCTGCGCCGCCTTGGCCGGCGAGAGCAGGTGGCCGACGCCGTCGCCGAACGCGGACAGCGCGGAGTAGGCGAAGACACCCGCGCCGAGCTTGGCCGCGCCGTGCGGGCCGCCCTTGTACACGGGCAGGTAGAAGGTGAGCGGGTTCGCCAGGTGGGGGGCCACCTGGCGGGAGACCGCCCGGCGCTCGAAGTGGTTCTCCGCCACCAGCTTCACCGCGCCGGTCTGCAGGTACCGCAGGCCGCCGTGGAGCAGCTTGGAGGAGGCGGAGGAGGTGGCACCGGCGAAGTCGCCGGCGTCGACCAGCGCCACCCTGAGCCCGGACTGCGCGGCGTGCCAGGCGGTGGAGATGCCCAGGATGCCGCCGCCGATCACAAGAAGGTCGTACGACGCCTTGGCGAGCTGCTCCCTGGTCTCGGCGCGGCTCGGGTGGGAGCCGGAGGCCGGGCGCGTCCCCAGGGCAGGCACGGACTGCAGGGTGGACTGACTGGTCATGTGGGGTACTTACTCCTCGTCAGAGCTGTCTGAGCCGGTTGAACCGCTCAGCTCTCGTCGTCGATCCAGCCCATGGTCCGGTCGACGGCCTTGAGCCAGTTCTTGTACTCACGGGCGCGGGTCTCCGCGTCCATACGGGGGGTCCACTCGGCGGCCCGGCGCCAGTTGGCGCGCAGGTCGTCGGTGCTGGACCAGAAGCCGACGGCGAGACCGGCGGCGTAGGCGGCGCCGAGGCAGGTGGTCTCGGCGACCATCGGCCGCACCACCGGTGCGTCCAGGACGTCGGCCAGGGTCTGCATCAGCAGGTTGTTGGCGGTCATGCCGCCGTCCACCTTGAGGGTCACCAGCTCGTCGCCGGAGTCCTTCACCATGGCGTCGGCGATCTCCCGCGTCTGCCAGGCGGTGGCCTCAAGGACGGCGCGCGCGAGGTGCGCCTTGGTGACGTACCGGGTCAGGCCGGCGATCACCCCGCGCGCGTCGGAGCGCCAGTGCGGGGCGAACAGGCCGGAGAAGGCCGGCACGAAGTAGGCGCCGCCGTTGTCCTCGACCGAGAGCGCGAGCGTCTCGATCTCGGCGGCGGTGGAGATCAGGCCCATCTGGTCGCGCATCCACTGCACCAGCGAGCCGGTGACGGCGATCGAGCCCTCCAGGGCGTACACGGTCGGCTGGTCGCCGATCTTGTAGCCGACGGTGGTGAGCAGACCGGCGTAGGAGTTGATGATCTTCTCGCCGGTGTTCATCACCATGAAGGTGCCGGTGCCGTAGGTCGACTTGGTCTCGCCCTCGGAGAAACAGCACTGGCCGAAAAGGGCCGCCTGCTGGTCGCCGAGCGCGGAGGCGACCGGGATGCCGCCGAGCAGTTCGCCCAGCCGGCCGCCGCTGATCTCGCCGTAGACCTCGGCGGAGGAGCGGATCTCGGGCAGGATCCGCTCCGGCACGCCGATGGACTCGCAGATCTTGTCGTCCCACCGCATCGTGTGCAGGTTCATCAGCAGCGTGCGGGAGGCGTTGGTGACGTCGGTGACGTGCCGGCCGCCGTCGACACCGCCGGTCAGGTTCCAGATGACCCAGGAGTCCATGGTGCCGAAGAGGATGTCGCCGGCCTCGGCGCGCTCGCGCAGGCCCTCGACGTTGTCGAGCAGCCAGCGGGCCTTGGGCCCGGAGAAGTACGACGCGAGCGGCAGGCCGGTCTCCCGGCGGAAGCGGTCCTGGCCGACGTTGCGGCCCAGTTCCCGGCAGAGGGCGTCGGTGCGGGTGTCCTGCCAGACGATGGCGTTGTGGACGGGCTCACCGGTGTTCTTGTCCCACAGCACGGTGGTCTCGCGCTGGTTGGTGATGCCGATGGCCTTGATGTCGTCCCGGGTGACGCCGGCCTTGGCCACGGCACCGGCGACGACCTCCTGGACGTTGGCCCAGATCTCGTTGGCGTCGTGCTCGACCCAGCCGGGCTTGGGGAAGATCTGCTCGTGCTCCTTCTGGTCGACGGCGACGATGCGGCCGTCCCGGTCGAAGACGATGCAGCGGGAGGAGGTCGTGCCCTGGTCGATCGCCGCGATGAAGGGGCCTGCGGTGTGGGCGTCGGTCACTGTGTGCTCCTGGAAGTCCGTGGTGAGGGGGCTGTGCGTACGGCGTGCGCGCGAAGTCTCGGTGCTTTCGCAAGCTTCCTAGGCGAAGGCGAGGTTGTAGAGGCCCGCCGCGATCGCGCCGCCGGCCAGCGGACCGACCACGGGGATCCAGGCGTAGGACCAGTCGGAGCCGCCCTTGTTGGGCAGCGGCAGCAGGGCGTGCACGATGCGCGGGCCCAGGTCGCGGGCCGGGTTGATCGCGTAGCCCGTCGGGCCGCCCAGCGACAGACCGATGGACACCACCACGAACGCGGTGATCAGACCGCCGAGCACGCCCAGGCCGTTGCCCTGGTCGTTCAGGCCCTGGGTGAGGACGGCGAGGACCAGCACGAAGGTGCCGATGATCTCCGTGGCGAGGTTCTGCGCCACGTTCCGGATCTCGGGACCGGTGGAGAAGATGCCGAGGACCGGGCCGGCGCCCTTCTCCTGGGCCTCGACGGCCTTGGCCGAGGTGGCCTGCGCGCCCGGGCCGCCGACGATCTCCCTGTCCGTCAGATGGGCGAGGAACTGGCCGTAGTAGGCGACCCACACCAGGGCGGCGCCGATGAGAGCGCCCAGCAGCTGACCGGCGAAGTAGGTCGGAACGTTGCTCCAGTCGCCGTCCTTGATGGCCAGGGCTACGGTGAGGGCCGGGTTGAGGTGCGCGCCGGACAGCGGTCCGGAGATGTACGCGGCCGTCATGACGGCGAAGCCCCACCCGAAGGCGATGGCGAGCCAACCGGCGTTGCGGGCCTTGGAGGCCTTCAGCGTGACGGCGGCACAGACACCGCCGCCGAGCAGGATGAGTATGGCGGTACCGATGGTCTCGCCGATGAAGATGTCGGAGCTGGACACCCGCGACTCCTTTGTCCTTCGTCCAGGGGTAGCCGAACCCCGGGTCCCTCCGGTGGTTCTGGCGCCCTCGTGGGTGAGAGCGATGCCGGCCCTTGGCGTTGTCACACTCTAGCGCGTATTGCCGTTAGGTGTTCGACAATGCCGACCGATGGACGGGAGTCTTGTTCGGCGTTACGCGTGCGTCAAGAGTTCTGTTATCGAAAACAGGATCGTTATTGATCGCTGCAGGTTATCGACCTTCGTGCGCGGACGTACGATAGGGGATTTTTGTCCGTTTTAGGGTAGATCAACAGCCGGGGTGCCGTCTGGCACCCCGGCTGTTTTCCCTGCTCCCGCGCGTGCCCTCACGCGCCCCGGCCGCGGCCGGCCGCGGCCGTCTCAGAACCGCCCGGCGCCCAGGTCCCGGGACACCGCGCGGGCGCAGTCCCGCACCGCCGCGATCAGCTCCGGGCGCAGCTCGCCCTCCGGGCACAGCCGCTCCACCGCGCCGGTGATGCCGACCGCGCCCACCGGCATGCGGCGCCGGTCGTGAATGGGGGCGGCGATGGACGCCACGCCCTCCCAGGTCTCCTCCACATCGGCCGCGTAGCCCCGCGCGCGCGTGAGGTCGAGAAGGTGCTCGAAGCCGGCGGCGTCGCACACCGTGCGGTCGGTGAAGGGCTTCCGGTCGGCCTCCAGCGCCTCGCTGTGCGCCACCGGGTCGTACGCCGAGAGCACCTTGCCCAGCGCCGTGGAGTGCAGCGGCTGCATGGCCCCGATCTCCAGGACCTGCCGGCTGTCGTCGGGCCGGAAGACGTGGTGCACGATCAGGACCCCCTGCTGGTGCAGCACCCCCAGGTACACGCTCTCCCCGCTGGAGCGGGCCAGGTCGTCCGCCCACACCAGGGCCCGCGCGCGCAGCTCGTGCACATCCAGATAGGTGGTGCCCAGGCGCAGCAGCTCCGCGCCCAGCTGGTAGCGGCCGGAGGCGTCGTCCTGCTCCACGAACCCCTCCTGCTGGAGGGTGCGCAGGATGCCGTGGGCGGTGCCCTTGGCCAGACCCAGCGACGAGGCGATGTCCGACAGCCCCAGCCGCCGTTCGCCGCCTGCGAGCAGCCGCAGCATCGCCGCCGCCCGTTCGAGCGACTGGATGTTCCGTGCCATCGCCGTCTGCCTCCGTCCCCTTCGACTGCCTAGGGCGCAGTCACCGTTCGGCAATGCCGAACACTACCGGTCCATGCCGACCTCTCGCTAATGGTCGGACGCCACCTGTTACATCACACGTGAGCCATGGGTGACTTTCCGGCCACTCACGTCCGTCTCGTGGACGTGGTGCCCATCCAAGCCGACTCCCGGTTACCCTGACGCCGTGCGGCAAGCCCGGCCCGTCCGGGGAAGCCGCATAGCCGACAGCCGTCGCATCCCAGGGAGCCCTTACATGGCCTCGTCGCCAACGTCCCCTTCCGCCGACAGCCGGGCCCGTGTGTCCGCGCTCCGCGAGGCGCTCGCCACCCGTGTGGTGGTCGCCGACGGAGCCATGGGCACGATGCTCCAGGCCCAGGAGCCGACCCTTGAGGACTTCGAGAACCTCGAAGGCTGCAACGAGATCCTCAACCTGACCCGCCCCGACATCGTCCGTTCCGTCCACGAGGCGTACTTCGCGGTGGGCGTGGACTGCGTGGAGACCAACACGTTCGGGGCCAACCACTCCGCGCTCGGCGAGTACGACATCTCCGAGCGGGTCTACGAGCTGTCGGAGGCGGGCGCCCGGGTGGCCCGGGAGACCGCCGACTCCTTCACCGCGCGGGACGGCCGGCCCCGCTGGGTGCTGGGCTCGATGGGCCCCGGCACCAAGCTGCCCACCCTCGGTCACGCTCCCTACGCCACCCTGCGCGACGCCTACCAGCGCAACGCCGAAGGCCTGGTCGCCGGCGGCGCCGACGCGCTGCTGGTGGAGACCACCCAGGACCTGCTCCAGACCAAGGCGGCCGTCCTCGGCGCCCGGCGCGGCATCGAAGCCCTCGGCCTGGACCTGCCGGTGATCGTGTCGGTGACGGTCGAGACCACCGGCACCATGCTGCTGGGCTCGGAGATCGGCGCGGCGCTGACCGCGCTGGAGCCGCTGGGCATCGACATGATCGGTCTGAACTGCGCCACCGGCCCGGCGGAGATGAGCGAGCACCTGCGCTACCTCGCCCGCCACGCCCGCGTCCCGCTGTCGTGCATGCCGAACGCGGGTCTGCCGGTGCTGGGCAAGGACGGCGCCCACTACCCCCTGTCGGCGCCCGAGCTGGCCGACGCGCAGGAGACCTTCGTCCGCGAGTACGGCCTGTCGCTCGTCGGCGGCTGCTGCGGCACCACGCCGGAGCACCTGCGCCAGGTGGTCGAACGCGTCCGCGGTGTCACCCCGCCCGAGCGCGACCCGCGCCCCGAGCCCGGCGCGGCCTCCCTCTACCAGTCGGTGCCGTTCCGGCAGGACACGTCCTACCTCGCGATCGGCGAGCGGACGAACGCCAACGGGTCGAAGAAGTTCCGTGAGGCCATGCTGGAGGGCCGCTGGGACGACTGTGTGGAGATCGCGCGCGAGCAGATCCGCGAGGGCGCGCACATGCTGGACCTGTGCGTGGACTATGTGGGCCGCGACGGCGTGGCGGACATGGAGGAACTGGCGGGCCGTTTCGCGACCGCCTCCACTCTGCCCGTCGTGCTGGACTCCACCGAGGTCGCCGTGATCCGGGCGGGCCTGGAGAAGCTCGGTGGCCGCGCGGTGATCAACTCGGTGAACTACGAGGACGGTGACGGCCCCGACTCCCGGTTCGCGCAGGTCACCCGCCTCGCGAGGGAGCATGGCGCGGCACTGATCGCGCTGACCATCGACGAGGAGGGCCAGGCCCGCACCCCCGAGAAGAAGGTGGAGATCGCCGAGCGGCTGATCGCGGACCTGACGGGGAACTGGGGGATCCGCGAGGAGGACATCCTCATCGACACCCTGACGTTCACGATCTGCACGGGGCAGGAGGAGTCCCGCAAGGACGGCATCGCCACGATCGAGGCGATCCGTGAGCTGAAGCGGCGGCACCCGGCGGTGCAGACCACGCTGGGCCTGTCGAACATCTCCTTCGGACTGAACCCGGCCGCCCGGATCCTGCTGAACTCGGTCTTCCTGGACGAGTGCGTCAAGGCGGGTCTGGACTCGGCGATCGTGCACGCGAGCAAGATCCTGCCGATCGCCCGGTTCAGCGAGGAGGAGGTCACCACCGCCCTGGACCTGATCTACGACCGCCGCGGTGAGGGCTACGACCCGCTGCAGAAGCTCATGCAGCTGTTCGAGGGCGCCACGGCGAAGTCGCTGAAGGCGGGCAAGGCCGAGGAACTGGCCGCGCTGCCGCTGGAGGAACGGCTCAAGCGGCGGATCATCGACGGCGAGCGCAACGGCCTGGAAGCCGACCTGGACGCGGCCCTGACCGAACGCCCGG
Source organism: Streptomyces nogalater (assembly GCF_039532885.1). Taxonomy (NCBI): domain Bacteria; kingdom Bacillati; phylum Actinomycetota; class Actinomycetes; order Kitasatosporales; family Streptomycetaceae; genus Streptomyces; species Streptomyces nogalater. The sequence goes on from NZ_BAAASM010000036.1 coordinate 145,592, forward strand.
CCCTCGACATCGTCAACGACACGCTGCTGGACGGGATGAAGGTCGTCGGCGAGCTGTTCGGCTCGGGCCAGATGCAGCTGCCGTTCGTACTCCAGTCGGCCGAGGTGATGAAGGCCGCGGTGGCCTACCTGGAGCCGCACATGGAGAAGTCCGACGCCGAGGGCAAGGGCACGATCGTGCTGGCGACCGTCCGCGGCGACGTGCACGACATCGGCAAGAACCTGGTCGACATCATCCTGTCCAACAACGGCTACAACGTGGTCAACCTCGGCATCAAGCAGCCGGTCTCCGCGATCCTGGAAGCGGCCGAGGAACACCGCGCCGACGTGATCGGCATGTCCGGGCTGCTGGTGAAGTCCACCGTGATCATGAAGGAGAACCTGGAGGAGCTCAACCAGCGCGGCCTGGCCACCCGCTTCCCCGTCATCCTCGGCGGTGCCGCCCTGACCCGCGCCTACGTCGAACAGGACCTGCACGAGGTCTACGAGGGCGAGGTCCGCTACGCCCGGGACGCCTTCGAGGGCCTGCACCTGATGGACGCCCTGATCGGCGTCAAGCGCGGCGTACCCGGCGCCAAGCTCCCCGAACTGCGCCAGCGCCGGGTCCGCGCCACCGCCACCGTCGAGGCGGAGGAGAACCCGCAGCAGGGCGCCGTCCGCTCCGACGTCGCCACCGACAACCCCGTGCCCACCCCGCCGTTCTGGGACACCCGGATCGTCAAGGGCATCCAGCTCAAGGAGTACGCGAGCTGGCTGGACGAAGGCGCGCTGTTCAAGGGCCAGTGGGGGCTGAAGCAGGCCCGCACCGGCGAGGGCCCCACCTACGAGGAACTGGTCGAGAGCGAGGGCCGGCCCCGGCTGCGGGGCCTGCTGGACCGGCTCCAGCGGGAGAACCTCCTGGAAGCGGCCGTCGTCTACGGCTACTTCCCGTGCGTGTCCAAGGACGACGACCTGATCATCCTGGACGAGCACGGCAACGAACGCACCCGCTTCACCTTCCCGCGCCAGCGCCGGGGCCGGCGGCTGTGCCTGGCCGACTTCTTCCGGCCCCAGGAGTCCGGCGAGACCGACGTCGTCGGCTTCCAGGTCGTCACCGTCGGCTCGCGCATCGGCGAGGAGACCGCGAAGCTGTTCGAGGCCAACGCCTACCGTGACTACCTCGAACTGCACGGCCTGTCCGTGCAGCTGGCCGAGGCCCTGGCCGAGTACTGGCACGCACGGGTACGCGCCGAACTCGGCTTCGGCGGCGAGGACCCCGCCGCCATCGAGGACATGTTCGCCCTGAAGTACCGGGGCGCCCGGTTCTCCCTCGGCTACGGCGCCTGCCCCGCCCTGGAGGACCGCGCCAAGATCGCCGACCTGCTCCACCCGGAACGCATCGGCGTCCATCTGTCCGAGGAGTTCCAGCTCCACCCCGAGCAGTCCACCGACGCCATCGTGATCCACCACCCCGAGGCGAAGTACTTCAACGCACGGTGACGCACATCTCACTCGGCACACTGATCGGATAAGTCGTACACTGGTCGGTCCACCACAGGCCGGTTCCCCACCGGGGAGCCGGCCTGGTCGTCCCTCAAGGAGGTGCGCCCGGATGACCAGTACGGTCCCCGCGCCGGCAACCCGTACGGCCGAAGGCTCCGCCCTGCAAGCGGTGCTGCTGGACATGGACGGCACCCTGGTGGACACCGAAGGCTTCTGGTGGGACGTCGAGGTGGAGGTCTTCGCCTCCCTCGGGCACACCCTGGACGAGACCTGGCGCCATGTCGTGGTCGGCGGCCCCATGACCCGCAGCGCCGGCTTCCTCATCGAGGCCACCGGCGCCGACATCGGCCTTTCCGACCTCACCGTGCTGCTCAACGAGGGCTTCGAGAGCCGGATCGACGGGGGGCTTCCGCTCATGCCCGGCGCCGCCCGGCTCCTCGCCGAACTCCACGCGCACGAGATCCCCACCGCCCTGGTCTCCGCCTCCCACCGGCGCATCATCGACCGCGTCCTGTCCGTGCTGGGCCCGCACCACTTCGCCCTGTCCATCGCCGGCGACGAGGTCTCCCGCACCAAGCCCTTCCCCGACCCCTATCTGCTCGCCGCCGCCGGACTCGGCGCCGACCCCGCCCGGTGCGCCGTGATCGAGGACACCGCCACCGGGGTCGCCGCGGCCGAGGCCGCCGGCTGTCGCGTGGTCGCCGTCCCCTCCGTCGCCCCCATCGGTCCGGCGCTGGGGCGCACCGTCGTCTCCTCCCTGGAGGAGGTCGACCTGGCGTTCCTGCGCGGCATGATGGCGCGGACGCACTAGCCGGGAGAAACGCCTCCCGGGCCGCCCGGCCGGATCCCACCGGTCACCACCACGGGCTGGAGTGTGACGTTCATCACTGTCGATGGTCTCGACAGCGTTGCCCGCGTGTGCTGACCACCCCCTGAAGGGCGGTTCGGGAGGGACCTTGTGTCCCGATTGATGGGAAGCTGCACTAATCCTGCCGCTGTCGGGTTTTCAGTGCGTCCGCGACCGGTTCCCCTGCGTGATGGCGGGTCAACTCACTGGGTCGTGAACCCCCCTGCGGGTGCGGACTAATCTCATCGCGAGAACATCGCCGAGAACCCCCGTGATCCCCTCGCACCACCCCCGCACGCCGGATACACGGACCCGAACAGCTCTGGAGACACTCCCGCATGAACCGCAAGACTTTGGTGCTGCCGGCGGTGGCCGGCCTGCTCACCCCGGTTCTCGCCGCGTGCGGCGGATCCGACAGCGGGAGCACGAGCGGTGACGCCATCGTCGTCGGTACCACGGACCGGTTCACGGCCACCAAGGAAGCCCCCGCGCCCCTCGACCCGGCCTACGCCTACGACGTCGGCACCTGGAACATCCTGCGCCAGTCCGTACAGACCCTGATGGCGCAGCCCAAGGGCGAGGGCGAACCCGTCCCGGACGCCGCCGAGAGCTGCTCCTTCACCGACAGCGGCAGCGAGCGCTACGCCTGCAAGCTGCGCGAGGGCCTGAAGTTCGCAAGCGGCGACCCGGTGACCGCCGAGGACGTCAAGTACTCCATCGAGCGGGTGCTGCGCATCGACTCCAGCAGCGGTGTGTCCGCCCTGCTGAACACCATCGACACGATCGAGACGCAGGGTGACCGCGACGTCGTCTTCCACCTGAAGACCGCCGACGCCACCTTCCCGTACAAGCTGTCCACCCCGGTCGCCGGCATCGTCAACCCGAAGGACTACCAGAAGGACAAGCTCCGCGAGGGCTTCGAGATCGACGGCTCCGGCCCGTACACCTTCAAGGCCGACGTCGAGGACGGCGCCATCACGGCGGCCACCTTCACCAAGAACCCTTCCTACAAGGGCAGCGTGACGCTGAACAACGACGAGGTCGAGCTGCGCTCGTTCGCCGACGCCGACGCCATGGGCGAGGCGATCGACAAGGGCGACATCGACGTCATGACCCGCACCATGTCGCCCGCGCAGATCCAGAAGCTGGACGCCGGCGACGACGACAAGGCCGAACTCGTCGACATGCCCGGCCTGGAAATCCGCTACCTGGCCTTCAACACCGACGCAGCCAGCGTCAAGGACAAGGCCGTCCGCCAGGCCATGGCCCAGGTCATCAACCGCGGCGAACTCGTCTCCAAGGTCTACGGCACCCAGGCCGAACCCCTGTACTCGCTGGTCCCGGCCACCATCACCGGCCACTCCAACTCGTTCTTCAACAGGTACGGCAACCCCAGCGCCGACAAGGCCAAGACCCTGCTCGCGAAGGCCGGCGTCACCACCCCGGTGAAGCTCACCCTGCACTACACGACCGACCACTACGGCTCGGCCACCAAGCAGGAGTTCGAGATCCTGCAGAAGCAGCTCAACGACAGCGGCCTGTTCGACGCCACCATCCAGGGCCACCCCTGGTCGACCTTCCGCCCCGCCGAGCAGAAGGGCGAGTACGACGTCTACGGCATGGGCTGGTTCCCCGACTTCCCGGACGCCGACAACTTCCTCGCGCCCTTCCTGGACAAGGACAACTTCCTCGGCTCGCCGTACAACAACAGCACCGTCCAGCGCTCGCTGATCCCGCAGTCCCGGCGCGAGGCCGACCGGCTCGGCGCGACCAAGAGCCTGACCGCGATCCAGGACGCCGTCGCCGAGGACGTGCCCGTCCTGCCGCTGTGGCAGGGCAAGCAGTACGTCGCCGCCCGCGACGACATCACGGGCACGGCCTACGCCCTCAACTCCTCCTCCACGCTCCAGCTGTGGGAGCTCGGCCGCGGCGTGAGCGGCTGACGGCTCTCCCTACCCCGGGGCCGCGCACGGCGCGGCCCCCCGGTGCCCGGGTCCAGGGATGGCGGACCCGGGCTGACGAACCGACGACAAGGCACTTCGAGTGAACCTGCGCAACCAGTGGCCGGTCCTGCCCCTCGTGGTGGGGCTGGCCTCCGGCCTGCTGACCGGCTGCGGCTCCGAGACCGGTGACTCCGGGGGCACCGGCTCCTCCGTGGTGATGGGGATGTCCGACGACGTCCTCGCCACGGACCCGGCGGCCGGCTACGACCCCGGCTCCTGGCTGTTGTTCAACAACGTCTTCCAGTCGCTGCTCAGCTTCCCCAAGGGGGCGACCGAACCCCAGCCCGAACTGGCGAAGCAGTGCCAGTTCACCGACACCCGGGCCATGGTCTACCGGTGCGAACTGAAGGACGGCCTGAAGTTCAGCAACGGTGACGACCTCACCTCCGAGGACGTGAAGTTCACCTTCGACCGCATGCGGAAGATCAACGACCCGGCCGGTCCCGCCCTGATGTTCCAGATGCTCGACAGGGTCGAGACACCGGACGCCAAGACGGCCGTCTTCCACCTGAAGGTGCCCGACGCCACCTTCCCCAGCAAGATCGCCTCCGGCGCCGGCTCCATCGTGGACCACCGCCAGTACGACGCCGACGCCCTGCGCACCGACCACCAGGCGGTCGGCTCCGGCCCCTACAAGCTGGACTCCTTCGACAAGGACCAGGCCGTCTTCTCCGTCAACGGCAACTACAAGGGCAGCGCCGAGATCAACAACTCCGGTGTCACCCTGAAGTTCTTCCACGGCGACCGCACAGCGCTGAAGGAAGCCCTCCTCGACGGCGGCATCGACATCGCCTACCGAGGCCTGACCGCCGCCGACATCACCCAGCTCGACCAGCAGGACGACAGCAAGGGCATCGATGTCATCGAGGGCACCAGCGCCGAGGTGCAGCACCTCGTCTTCAACATGAAGGACCCGGTGGCCGGCAAGCTCGGCGTCCGCAAGGCCATCGCCTACCTCATCGACCGCGACGCCCTGATCAAGGACGTCTACCAGGGCACCGCCACCCCGCTGTACTCGATCGTCCCGGCCGGCGTCGCGGGCCACAACACCGCCTTCTTCGACACCTACGGCGCCCGCCCCTCCCAGGCCAAGGCCGCCGCCGCGCTGCGCGCCGACGGCATCACCGGCAAGGTGAAGCTCACCCTGTGGTCCACGCCGTCGCGCTACGGCCCCGCCACCGACGAGGAACTCAAGGCCGTCGCCGAACAGCTCAACGCCAGCGGCCTGTTCGACGCCGACGTCGAGTCCGTCGCCTTCGACCAGTACGAGAAGGACATCGCCGCCGGCAAGTACGGCGTCTACGTGAAGGGCTGGGTGCCGGACTACCCGGACGCCGACAACTTCACCGCCCCCTTCTTCGGCAAGGGCAACGTCCTGAACAACCACTACGACAACCGCACGATCACCGGGAGCCTGCTGCCCGGCACCGCCGCGCAGAGCGACCGCTCGGCCACCGACAAGGACTTCGGCAAGCTCCAGGACATCGTCGCCGACGAACTGCCCGTGCTGCCGGTCTGGCAGGCCAAACAGTACGCGGTCGTCCGCGACGGCGTGTACGGGCTGGAGTACTGCCTGGACGCCTCCACGGTGTTCCGGTTCTGGGAACTCAGCAAGAGCGACTGACACCCGACACGGCGACTGACGCCGGACACGGCGAAGGGCGCCCCGCTCCACCGGGAGAGGGGCGCCCTTCGCCGTCGTCACCGGCCCCGCCGGGCGGACACCTACTGGGCGCCGGGACGCACCAGCCCGCTCTCGTACGCGTACACCGCCGCCTGCACCCGGTCCCTGAGCCCCAGCTTGGTCAGCACATGGCCCACATGCGTCTTCACCGTCGTCTCGCTGACGAACAGGTCCGCCGCGATCTCCGCGTTGGACAGCCCGCGCGCCACCAGCTTCAGCACCTCCACCTCACGGTCCGTGAGGGTGTGCAGGGTGTCCGGCACCGGCTCCTCACCGGACGGCAGATGCGTGGCGTACTTGTCCAGCAGCCGCCGGGTGATGCTCGGCGCGAGCATCGCCTCGCCGTTCGCCACCACCCGGATCGCCTGCACCAGCTCGTTGGCGGGCGCGTCCTTCAGCAGGAAGCCGCTCGCCCCGGCGCGCAGCGCCTCCACCACGTACTCGTCCAGGTCGAAGGTGGTCAGCACCAGCACCTTGGCGGGGCCGTCCCGGCCGGGACCGGTGATCTGCCGGGTGGCCTCCACACCGTCCATCCGCGGCATCCGGATGTCCATGAGCACCACATCCGGCTGCAGCGCTCGTACCTGGTCGAGGGCCTGGAGGCCGTCGCCGGCCTCGCCGACGACCGCGAGGTCCTGCTCGGCCTCCAGGATCATCCGGAAACCGGTGCGCAGCAGGGGCTGGTCGTCGACCAGTAGGACACGGATGGCCACGTGACACTCCTTCGCTAGTCCGGCCCCATTCTGCCCTGCCCCCGCCTTCCGCTTCACCCGGCCCGAGGCCCGGGGGCCCGGACGGGGAGCGGATAGGGCGGGGGAGTGCCGCCGAACTCCGGGCAGTGCGCCCGGTGGTCGCACCAGCCGCACAGCTTGGTCGGCCGGGGCCGCCAGTCCCCGCTCTCCGTGGCCTGCCTGATGGCCTCCCACAGCGCGTGCAGCCTGCGCTCCACCCGCTCCAGATCGGCCGGCACCGGGTCGTACGTCAGCACGTCACCGCTGCCGAGATACACCAGCTGGAGCCGGCGCGGCACGATGCCCTTCAGCCGCCACACGACCAGGGCGTAGAACTTCATCTGGAAGAGCGCGCTCTCGGCGTACTCCGGGCGCGGGGCCTTGCCCGTCTTGTAGTCGACGATCCGCACCTCGCCGGTCGGCGCCACGTCCACCCGGTCGATGATCCCGCGCAGCCGCAGCCCCGAGTCCAGCTCGGTCTCCACGAACAGCTCCCGTTCGGCCGGCTCCAGCCGCGTGGGGTCCTCCAGCGTGAACCAGCGCTCCACCAGCCGCTCCGCCTCGGCGAGCCAGCCGGCCAGCCGCTCGCCCTCCGGATCGTCGGCGAACAGCTCGGTCAGCTCCGGGCGGCTCTCCCGCAGCCGGTCCCACTGCCCCGGGATCAGCGCCTTCGCCCGGGGCGCGGTCCGCTCCCCGGCGGGCGCGTCGAACAACCGCTCCAGCACGGCGTGCACCAGCGTGCCCCGGGTCGCCGCCTCGCTCGGCTTCTCCGGCAGCCGGTCGATCACCCGGAACCGGTACAGCAGCGGACACTGCATGAAGTCACCGGCCCGGGACGGCGACAACGAGACCGGCGCGACGGCAACGCGCTCCCCGGCGGCCCCGCCCGGGCCGCCGCTCGCCGCCGGACCGGTCCCGGCCCCGTCCGCCGCGTCCGGCGTCACTGCCTCGTCGATGCTGCTGTCCATGCCCCAGACCATACGGCCCGCCACTGACAGCGACCCAGTCGCGGGCCCGCGTCACCGGGCGTCCCCGAGGCGAACGCCAGGGGTGCCGGGGCGGAACGCACCGCCACGGGCGCATACCATCGACCAGAGACCCTTCCGTCCGGCAGGTGCGGAAGACGCTTCGAACGAGGGGACACCGTGGACGTGAGCGGCGGGAGCGGGCAGCCCCGGTCCGGCGACGACAGGCCGGCCGAGGACGCCGCGAACCCTACGGCCCCGGCGACCGGACCCACCGACCACCGCGGCCCCGAGGCGAGGGGGAACACCTCCGAGGAGGACTCCGTCCCCCCTGCGGCCCCCGCGAACGGCACGCCCCCCGCGAGCCCCTCCGCCGAGGGGCGGCCCGGCACCGACGACACGGACACCTCCGACCGCCGGTCCGCCGGCCCCGGCACCCCGCCCACCGCCGCCCCAGGCCCCACCGAACCGGACCGGCACACCCCCGGCACTCCCATCACCCCCGGCCCGGCCGGACCGGACCGGCACCCCCCCGCCCCCGGCCACCACCGCCCCGCCGCGCACTCCGGCATCGCCAAGGGCCGGCCGCCCGGGCCGCGGCCCAAGGAACCCGGCCCCGGCGGCGGCATCCTCATGGGCCGCCCCTTCGGCGTGCCCGTCTACGTCGCGCCGAGCTGGTTCCTCGTCGCCGCCCTGATCACCTGGGTCTTCGGCGGACAGCTCGACCGCGTGCTGCCCGAGCTGGGCGCCGCCCGCTACCTGGTCTCCCTCTTCTTCGCGGTCGCCTTCTACGCCTCCGTCCTGGTCCACGAGCTGGCCCACACGATCGCCGCGATCCGCTTCAAGCTCCCGGTGCGCCGCATCCAGCTCCAGTTCTTCGGCGGCGTCTCGGAGATCGAGAAGGAGGCCGAGACCCCGGGCCGGGAGTTCGTGCTCGCCTTCGTCGGCCCGCTGCTGTCCCTGGTGCTGGCCGGCGTGTTCTACCTCGCCATGAAACCGGTCGAGCCCGGCACCGTACCGGGCGTCCTGCTCGCCGGACTGATGATCTCCAACCTCATCGTGGCGATCTTCAACTTCCTCCCGGGCCTGCCCCTGGACGGCGGCCGCATGCTCCGCGCCGTCGTCTGGAAGATCACCGGCAAGCCGATGAGCGGCACCATCGCCGCCGCCTGGGTGGGCCGCGCCCTCGCCGTCTCCGTCCTGATCGGCCTGCCGCTGCTCAACTCCTCCGGAGTCCTCGGCGACGGCGGAGGAGACGTCGGCGGCATGGACACCGTCACCGACGCCCTGCTCGCCGCCATTCTCGCCGCGATCATCTGGACCGGCGCCGGCAACAGCCTGCGCATGGCCCGGCTGCGCGAACACCTCCCCGAACTGCGCGCCCGCACCCTCACCCGGCGGGCCGTACCGGTCGAACACGACACCCCGCTCTCCGAGGCGCTGCGCCGCGCCAACGCCGCCGGCGCCCGCGCCCTGGTCGTGGTCGACGCCGACGGCACCCCGCTCGCCCTCGTCCGCGAGGCCGCCATCGTCGGCGTACCCGAACACCGCCGCCCCTGGGTGGCCGTCAGCGGCCTCGCCCAGGAGCTGACCGACGGCATGCGGGTCTCCGCCGAACTGGCCGGGGAGGACCTCCTGGACGTGCTGCGCGCCACCCCCGCCACCGAATACCTGGTGGTCGAGGAGACCGGCGAGATCTACGGCGTCCTGTCGGCGGCCGACGTGGAGCGGGCCTTCGTCAGGGCGATGGCCAGGCCGGCGGCCTAGCGGCCCGGCGGCGACGGTCAAGCCCCCCGCGGGGACCCGGTAGGCTGGTCACATGTCCGAACCGACCGGTGCCGCCCGCAGGCGCGGGCCCTTCAAGGTCGGGGACCAGGTACAGCTGACCGACCCCAAGGGCCGCCACTACACGTTCACGCTCGAAGCCGGAAAGAACTTCCACACCCACAAGGGTTCCTTCCCGCACGACGAACTGATCGGCGCTCCCGAGGGCAGCGTTGTCCGGACCACCGGCAACGTGGCCTACCTCGCGCTGCGCCCCCTGCTCCCCGACTACGTCCTCTCCATGCCCCGCGGGGCAGCCGTCGTCTACCCGAAGGACGCGGGGCAGATCCTCGCCTTCGCCGACATCTTCCCCGGCGCCCGCGTCGTGGAGGCCGGTGTCGGCTCCGGTTCGCTCAGCAGCTTCCTGCTGCGGGCCATCGGCGACCAGGGCATGCTGCACTCCTACGAGCGCCGCGAGGACTTCGCCGACATCGCCCGGCAGAACGTCGAGCGCTACTTCGGCGGCCCGCACCCCGCCTGGCAGCTCACCGTGGGCGACCTCCAGGACAACCTGTCCGACACCGACGTGGACCGCGTCATCCTCGACATGCTCGCCCCCTGGGAGTGCCTGGAGGCCGTCTCCAAGGCGCTCGTCCCCGGCGGCATCCTGTGCTGCTACGTCGCCACCACCACCCAGCTCGCCCGGACCGTGGAGTCCATCCGGGAGATCGGCTGCTTCAACGAGCCGACCGCCTGGGAGACCATGATCCGCAACTGGCACATCGAGGGCCTGGCCGTCCGCCCGGACCACCGCATGATCGGCCACACCGGCTTCCTGCTCACCGCCCGCCGCCTCGCGGACGGCGTCGAGCCGCCCATGCGCCGCCGCCGCCCCGCCAAGGGCGCCTACGGCGAGGACTACGCCGGCCCCAACGCCGACGGCGGCGCCGGCCGCTGATCGGCCCGCATCCTGGGCAACGCGAGGGCGCCGTGCCCGAGTTCCCCGACCTCGACGGGAACTCGGGCACGGCGCCCGTCCGTTGACCCGGTACCGGCCGGGGCGCCCGCCCGCTCGTGCGCATGCGGCCGGCGGACCCCGCCGTTCCCCCGCACTGTGACGTGTGGCACGATGCAGGCCATCCCACCGGCACCGCCCTCGCAGGAGACACTCCTCGTGCAGCAATCCGCCGTCCCGGAACTCGCGCACACCCGGACCCGGCCCATCCACTGGATCGCCACCGCCACGGCCCTCGCGGGTGTCGTGGCCCTTTCCTCCGTCGTCCGGACCGAACCGGCCACCGCCGCCCAGCCCGCCCCCGGCACCCACGGCAAGCCCGCCGCCGCGCCGCCGGGCACCACCGGCGTCGACTTCCCCCTGGACTGCGGCCCGGTGAAAGCCGTGGTCGTCAAGAAGGCCACCGGCGACCTGGACGGCGACGGCAGGCCGGAAACCGTCGCGGTGGTCCACTGCGACGCCCCCATGGGCACCCCGCCCGACGGGGTCTACGTCCTCACCCGCGGCGCCGACGGCCGCACCTCACGCGTGGTCGCCACCCTGGTACGGCCCGAGGAACGGCTCACCGTCACCGCACTCGGCATACGCGAGCGTGGTGTTTCGGCCACTCTGCTCGGCTACTCCTCGGACGCCGTGCCCAGTTGCTGCCCCGACACCCGGACCCCGGCGACCTGGCGGTGGAACGGGAACGCCTTCCTCCGCTCCACCCCCGCCGGGGCACACAGCGTCTGAACCGGACTCACTCCGCCTCGGGCCCGTACACCTCGACCTTGTCCGAAACCCGGCGGACGTGGATGCACTCGCCGGGACACTCCTTCGCCGAGTCCACCACGTCCGTCAGCAGCGGCAGCGGCACCGGCACGGTCGCTCCCGGAGCCTGGAGCAGTTCGTCGTCCGCGCCCTTCACATACGCGAGTCCGTCGATGTCCAGCTCGAACACCTCAGGGGCGTACTGGGCACAGATCCCGTCGCCGGTACACAGGTCCTGGTCGATCCAGACCTCCAGCGTCTCGCCGCCCGGGGCCTCCTGCTGCACGGTCATCTCTCCTGCCGTCGGTTCGCCGCACGGCCCGGCGCCCGAGGGCCGGCCGGATCCGCACCAGCGGTCGTTGAACACCCCCGACCCTACCTCCGCCCCGTTCCCGGCCAGCGGGCACCGTCGCGGGTTTCCGGCCCGGCCCGCCCGGGTACCAGCGCCGGCACCGGGAGAGGGAAGCACCGGCGGCCGGACCGATCGTCCCCAGCCGCCACGGCCGTCACACCGTCCGTCTGAACCGTCGCTCTACGTGATGATCGTACGAGCGCACTGTGTGCTGCCCGCATCCCGGCCGAACGGTCCCCGTACGCACAACTCCGGCCAGTCACGAAGGGTTTCGACCACAGCATGCATGGAACAAGCTGCTTTCCCCTCACGTTGAGTGGGTATCCCCTCCGTGCGAGGGAGTGTGCAGCGGGTGACCGACGACACACCTTGACAGTCTTTGTGATCTAGGGGTTTCAATCGACACCCACCCAGGTAGGGTCTGGAAGCGTCCAGCTCCCCTTGGAGGAGGTGAGGACCGTGGCAGCCCACGACGACGACATGAACCGCGGCATCCGCCCGGGACGCGGGTCCGACGACCCGGCCGGGCAGATCGCCTACCTTGAGCAGGAGATCGCCGTCCTGCGCCGCAAGCTCGCCGACTCTCCGCGTCACACGAGGATTCTCGAAGAGCGGATCGTCGAGCTGCAGACCAACCTGGCCGGCGTGTCCGCCCAGAACGAGCGGCTGGCCAACACCCTGCGCGAGGCCCGCGACCAGATCGTGGCCCTCAAGGAGGAGGTCGACCGGCTCGCCCAGCCGCCGGCCGGCTTCGGTGTCTTCCTGCAAGCCAACGAGGACGGCACCGCCGACATCTTCACCGGCGGCCGCAAACTCCGGGTGAACGTCAGCCCCAGCGTCGAAGTCGACGAGCTGAGGCGCGGCCAGGAGGTCATGCTCAACGAAGCGCTCAACGTGGTCGAGGCCATGGAGTTCGAGCGCGTCGGCGACATCGTCACCCTCAAGGAAATCCTGGAGGACGGCGAGCGCGCCCTCGTACTGGGGCACACCGACGAGGAGCGGGTGGTCCGGCTCGCCGAGCCCCTGCTCGGCATCACCATCCGCGCCGGCGACGCCCTCCTGCTCGAACCCCGCTCCGGCTACGTCTACGAGGTCGTACCCAAGAGCGAGGTCGAGGAGCTGGTCCTCGAAGAGGTCCCCGACATCGGCTACGAGCAGATCGGCGGCCTCGGCAACCAGATCGAGGCCATCCGCGACGCGGTCGAGCTGCCGTACCTCTACCCCGACCTGTTCAAGGAGCACGAGCTGCGCCCGCCCAAGGGCGTCCTGCTCTACGGCCCGCCCGGCTGCGGCAAGACCCTGATCGCCAAGGCCGTCGCGAACTCGCTCGCCAAGAAGGTCGCCGAGGTCACCGGCCAGGCCGCGGGCAAGAGCTTCTTCCTGAACATCAAGGGCCCCGAGCTGCTCAACAAGTACGTCGGCGAGACCGAGCGGCAGATCCGCCTGGTCTTCCAGCGGGCCCGCGAGAAGGCCAGCGAGGGCACCCCCGTCATCGTCTTCTTCGACGAGATGGAATCCCTCTTCCGCACCCGCGGCTCCGGTGTCAGCTCGGACGTGGAGAACACCATCGTCCCCCAGCTGCTCGCCGAGATCGACGGTGTCGAGGGCCTGCAGAACGTGGTCGTCATCGGCGCCTCCAACCGCGAGGACATGATCGACCCCGCCATCCTGCGCCCCGGCCGGCTCGACGTGAAGATCAAGATCGAGCGTCCCGACGCCGAGGCCGCGAAGGACATCTTCGGCAAGTACCTCACCGAGCGCCTCCCGCTGCACGCCGACGACCTCACCGAACACGGTGGGGACAAGGCCGCCACGGTCCAGGGCATGATCCAGACCGCAGTCGAGCAGATGTACGCCGAATCCGAGGAGAACCGCTTCCTGGAAGTCACCTACGCCAACGGCGACAAGGAAGTCCTCTACTTCAAGGACTTCAACTCCGGCGCCATGATCGAGAACATCGTGGGCCGCGCCAAGAAAATGGCGATCAAGGACTTCCTGGAAAAAAGCCAGAAGGGTCTCCGCGTCTCCCACCTCCTCCAGGCCTGCGTGGACGAGTTCAAGGAGAACGAGGACCTGCCCAACACCACCAACCCCGACGACTGGGCCCGCATCTCCGGAAAGAAGGGCGAACGGATCGTGTACATCCGTACCCTCATCACCGGAAAGCAGGGCGCGGACACCGGACGCTCCATCGACACGGTGGCGAACACCGGTCAGTACCTGTAACGGCAGGGCGGCTGCGGGTGCCCTCGACGGGTACCCGCAGCCGCCTGTTTTTCCGGCCACGACCGGAGCAGCCAATGACGCAAATGATCTCCCCACCAGCGCAAAGGCGTTCTAGGCTCGTTCCTACCGCCGCGTCGCGCCGTGCGGGGACGGGCACCGCACACGCACCGGAGCGCCAGCGCACTTGAGCGGCGCCCACGACCGAGGGTGCCGCCGGGCAAGGAGGGCCGCATGACCGTACGGCGAGTAATGGGCATCGAGACGGAGTACGGGATCTCCGTCCCCGGCCACCCCAACGCCAATGCCATGCTCACCTCGTCCCAGATCGTCAACGCCTACGCGGCGGCGATGCACCGGGCCCGCCGGGCCCGCTGGGACTTCGAGGAGGAGAACCCGCTGCGGGACGCGCGAGGCTTCGACCTCGCCCGGGAGGCCGCCGACGCCAGCCAGCTCACCGATGAGGACATCGGCCTGGCCAATGTGATCCTCACCAACGGCGCGCGCCTGTACGTCGACCACGCCCACCCCGAATACAGCGCCCCCGAGGTCACCAACCCCCGCGACGCCGTCCTGTGGGACAAGGCCGGCGAGCGGATCATGGCCGAGGCCGCCGAGCGGGCCGCACAGCTCCCCGGCGCCCAGCCGATCCACCTCTACAAGAACAACACCGACAACAAGGGCGCCTCCTACGGCACGCACGAGAACTACCTGATGAAGCGGGAGACCCCCTTCTCGGACATCGTGCGCCACCTCACGCCCTTCTTCGTCTCCCGCCAGGTCTTCGCCGGCGCCGGCCGCGTCGGCATCGGCCAGGACGGCCACGAGCACGGCTTCCAGATCAGCCAGCGCGCCGACTACTTCGAGGTCGAGGTCGGCCTGGAGACCACGCTCAAGCGCCCCATCATCAACACCCGCGACGAGCCGCACGCGGACGCCGAGAAGTACCGCCGCCTCCATGTGATCATCGGCGACGCGAACCTCTCCGAGATCTCGACCTACCTCAAGCTGGGCACCACCGCGCTGGTGCTGTCCATGATCGAGGACGGCTTCATCGCCGTGGACCTCGCCGTCGACCAGCCCGTGCGCACCCTGCACCAGGTCTCCCACGACCCGTCGCTCAAGCGCCTGGTCACCCTGCGCAGCGGGCGCACCCTCACCGCGGTCCAGTTGCAGATGGAGTACTTCGAACTGGCCCGCAAGTACGTCGAGGAGCGCTACGGCGCCGACGCCGACGACCAGACCAAGGACGTCCTCAGCCGCTGGGAGGACACCCTGACCCGGCTGGAGAACGACCCCATGAGCCTGGCCGGCGAGCTGGACTGGGTCGCCAAGCGCGAGCTGATGGAGGGCTACCGCCGCCGCGACGACCTCGACTGGGACGCCGCCCGGCTGCACCTGGTCGACCTCCAGTACGCCGACGTACGCCCCGAGAAGGGTCTCTACAACCGTCTGGTGGCCCGGGGACGCATCAAGCGCCTCCTGGACGAGTCCGAGGTCGACAGGGCCCGTACGAAGCCGCCGGAGGACACCCGGGCGTACTTCCGCGGGCGCTGCCTGGAGCAGTACGCCGACGACGTCGCGGCCGCCTCCTGGGACTCGGTGATCTTCGACCTCCCGGGCCGCGACTCCCTCCAGCGCGTTCCAACCCTGGAACCGCTACGCGGAACGCGAAATCACGTCAAGGAACTCCTTGACCGCTGTCGCACGGCGGAAGACCTGGTCAGGGTCCTGTCCGGCGGCTGAGCAGGGCCAGCGGGTCCTCGGACCGCTCCGGGCGGGCGGGGTGGAAACCCCACCGCCCGGGAATCATCGAGGTGGCCCCCGCACGTTGTGGAAACTGCGGGGCCGATGTCGGACCCGGCCTATAGGGTCTGATCATCACCGATCGGCAGGCGAACTGAGCGGGGTGAGGTTATGGCGACCAAGGACACCGGCGGCGGCCAGCAGAAGGCCACCCGGTCCACCGAGGAGGTCGAGGAGCAGGCGCAGGACGCGCAGGCTTCGGAGGACCTGAAGGAACGACACGAGAAGCTGTCGGACGACGTGGACTCCGTCCTGGACGAGATCGACGACGTCCTTGAGGAGAACGCAGAGGACTTCGTGCGAAGCTTCGTTCAGAAGGGTGGCCAGTAGGCTGGTTCTTCCTTCGAATCGAAGGTATGGGGCGGGGTACGGTTGGCAACCGAAGAAAGCGTGAAGCGCTGCTCGCGGTGCAAGCAGCACAAGCCGCGAGTGGCGTTCGCGCGAAACAAGGCAATGGTCGACGGGTTGCAGGCGTATTGCCGTGAGTGCGCGGCCGCCTATCACCAGCAGCGGCAGGTGGCCAAGGGGCGCAAGGTCCGACCAAGGGTGGAAGCTCCCCCGGGGCACAAGCACTGCCGTACGTGTGGCGAGATCAAGCCGCACGGCGAGTGGGCGAGGAACCGCAGCGCCTCGGACGGTCTGGCGACTCTCTGCAAGGCATGCAAGGCGGCGAAAGGGCGAGAACGCCATCTCCAGCGCAGCTATGGTCTGACCGAGGCTGAGCGTGACGCGATGATCGCCGCCCAGCGGGGTTTGTGTGCGATCTGTCTGGACGCCCCGCCCGTGCATGTGGATCACTGCCACAGGACGGGTAGGGTCCGTGGCGTACTGTGCTTCAACTGCAATTCGGCCATCGGCAAATTGCGGGACGATCCCGACGTTGGTCGTCGTGCTGTTGCATACCTGGAAGGAAACCTGTGGAAGCCAACACTCGTAGCACCGGGCGTCTACCAGCTGCCTTCCTGACGCCAGGATCCTCTTCGTTCATGGACTTCCTCGCCGAGCACCAGCCCGAGCTGCTGCCCGGCAACCGGCAGCTTCCGCCCACCCAGGGCGTGATCGAGGCGCCGCACGGAACGACCATCGTGGCCGTGACGTTCCCCGGCGGGGTCGTGCTCGCCGGTGACCGCCGGGCCACGATGGGCAACGTGATCGCCCAGCGGGACATCGAGAAGGTGTTCCCGGCCGACGAGTACTCGGCGGTCGGTATCGCCGGTACCGCCGGCCTGGCCGTGGAGATGGTCAAGCTCTTCCAGCTGGAGCTGGAGCACTTCGAGAAGGTCGAGGGCGCCCAGCTGTCGCTGGAGGGCAAGGCGAACCGGCTGTCGACCATGATCCGTGCCAACCTCGGCATGGCCATGCAGGGCCTGGCCGTGGTCCCCCTGTTCGCGGGGTACGACGTGGACCGCGCGAAGGGGCGCATCTTCTCCTACGACGTCACGGGCGGCCGTTCCGAGGAGCACAACTTCGCGGCGACGGGCTCGGGCTCCATCTTCGCGCGCGGTGCGATGAAGAAGCTGTTCCGGGACGACCTGACCGAGGAGCAGGCCACCACGCTGGTGGTGCAGGCCCTCTACGACGCGGCTGACGACGACTCGGCGACCGGTGGTCCCGATGTCGCCCGCCGGATCTACCCGATCATCACCGTGATCACCGAGGACGGTTTCCGCCGGCTCACCGAGGAGGAGGCGTCGCAGCTGTCCCGCGCCGTGCTCCAGAAGCGCCTGGAGGAGCCCGACGGCCCCAAGGCCGCCCTGCTCTGAGCGCGGGCCCGGTTCTTATCAAGGTGATCCAGTGACCATGACAGAAAGGGACGGATAACCGGTGTCGACGCCGTTCTATGTCTCACCTCAGCAGGCCATGGCCGACCGGGCGGAGTACGCCCGCAAGGGCATCGCCCGTGGCCGCAGCCTGGTCGTGCTGCAGTACGCCGACGGCATCGTGTTCGTCGGGGAGAACCCGTCCCGCGCGCTGCACAAGTTCAGCGAGATCTACGACCGGATCGGCTTCGCCGCGGCCGGCAAGTACAACGAGTACGAGAACCTGCGCATCGGCGGTGTCCGCTATGCCGACCTGCGCGGTTACACCTACGACCGCGACGATGTCACCGCGCGCGGCCTGGCCAACGTCTACGCGCAGACGCTGGGCACGATCTTCTCCTCGGCGGCCGAGAAGCCGTACGAGGTGGAGCTGGTGGTGGCCGAGGTCGGGGAGACCCCGGAGGGCGACCAGATCTACCGGCTGCCGCACGACGGCTCCATCGTGGACGAGCACGGCTCGGTCGCGGTGGGCGGCAACGCGGAGCAGATCAGCAGCTTCCTGGACCAGCGGCACCGCGACGGCATGAGCCTGGCGGAGGCGCTGAAGCTGGCGGTGCAGGCGCTGTCCCGGGACACCAACGGCGGCGAGCGGGAGATTCCCGCCGAGCGGCTGGAGGTGGCGGTGCTGGACCGTACGCGCCCGCAGAAGCGGAAGTTCAAGCGGATCGTCGGCCGGCAGCTGGACCGGCTGCTGGCGGTGGACGGTGCGAGCACGGAGGCGGAGAGCTCCGCGGAGGACGGTTCCGAGGAGGAGTGAGCCGTCCGCGGCGCACGCAGCGGGACGCCCCGGCCGTGGCAGGCCGGGGCGTAGCGCGTTCTAGGGCGTGCGTGGCGGGGCCGTGGAGCCCCGGACGACGAGCTGGACGGGGATGTCCCCGCTCTCCGGCCGGCGGCCCTCCAGGACGGCCAGCAGGGCCCGCATGCCGCGTTCGCCGAACAGCTCGGCGTCCAGTCGTACCGTCGTCAGCTCGGGGTCGATGGCGGTGGCCAGGGCGAGGTCGTCGAGGCCGGTGACGGAGATGTCGTCGGGGATGCGCAGGCCGAGGCGGCGCAGGGCCTTGTAGGCGCCGGCGGCGAGTTTGTCGTCGTCGCAGACGATGGCGGTGGGCCGGGGGCCGGCCGCGGTGAGGGCGGCCTCGGTGGCGGTGCGCGCGCCGTCGATGGAGATCGGGGCGCGGGCGGTGCGGACCTCGGTGCCGGGGACGGCGGCCATGCGGGCGGCCAGTTCCCGCGCGCGGACCTCGAAGGTCCAGGAGGGGACGTCGGCGGCCAGGTGGAGCACCCGGCGGTGGCCGAGGTTGAGGAGGTGCTCGGCGACCTGGCGGACGCCGTCGGCGATGTCGAGGTTGACGGTGGCGGCGCCGAGGCTTCCGGCGGGGTCGCTGTCCAGCATGACGAGCGGGAGCTGGTCGCCGCGGATGTCGGTGAGGGCGTCGGCGGCCATGGAGGAGGCGATGACGCCGTCCAGGGCGGCCTGGGCGGAGGCGAAGGGGTCGCGGGCGGGGCCGATGCCTTCGGGGGAGGGGTAGAGGACCACGCCGAAGCCGTGCGCGGCGGCCACCCGGGCGGCGCCGGTGTAGACGCCGGCGAAGAACTCGGTGGTCAGGGCGGGGACGACGAGCAGGACCGTGCGGGTGCGGCCGAGGCGGAGGTTGCGGGCGGCGAGGTTGGGCCGGTAGCCGAGGTCGCGGGCGGCCTGGCGGACGCGTTCGGCGGTGGTCTCGGAGACCCGGCCGCGCCATTTGTCGCCCAGCACGAGGGAGACGGCCGCCTGGGAGACCCCGGCCGCGTGGGCGACGTCCCGGCTGGTCGGGCGCGTGCTGCTGCGTGCCACGGTGGGCGTGCTCCTTCGGGTGGACGTGTGGACCACGTGTGGACGTGTGAACAGCGCACATGGTACGTATGAGGAAGGAAGTTATACGTAACACTTGGAGGCGGGCATGGCCACGGGGTACCTGGAGATCCTGCGGGCGAGACATGCGCTCCGGCTGCTCGCCGGGACTTTGGTGGGCCGGCTGCCGAACGCGACGGCGGCCATCGCGCTGGTGCTCTTCGTCCGCGCCGAGGGCGGTACCTACAGCCTGGCCGGCGCCCTCGCGGCCGTGTACGGCGTGGCCAACGCCGTCGGTCAGCCGGTGCTGGGCCGGCTCGTGGACCTCTACGGCCAGCCGCGCGTCCAGCTGCCCGCGGCCGTCGTGGCGGCGCTGGCCATGACGGTCTTCGCGTTCCGCGGTACCGACCCGCTGCCGCTGGCCTACGCGGCCGTCGCGGTGTCCGGTCTGTTCGCCCCGCCGCTGGAGGGTGGCCTGCGCGCCCTGTGGCCGTCCGTGCTGCGCCGCGAGGAGCAGGTGCACACCGCGTACGCCATGGACGCGATCGCGCAGGAGGTCATGTTCACGGTCGGCCCGCTGCTGGTGACCGTGTGCGTCTCGGTGTGGGACGAGCGGGCCGCCCTGCTCGTGCTGAACCTGCTGGGCGTGCTCGGCGCCCTGTCCGTGGTCGTCTCGCCGCCCTCGCGCGCCTGGCGCTCGGCCCCGCGCGAGGCGCACTGGCTGGGCGCGCTGCGCTCGCCCGGCCTGCTGGCGCTGCTCGCCGCGTTCCTGTTCGTCGGCATCGCGCTGGGCTCCATCACGGTCGCGGCGGTCTCGTACGCCGACGGCCACGGCGGTGACGCGGTCTACGGCTGGCTGATGGCCGGGCTCGGTCTGGGCGCGCTGGCCGGCGGCACCGTCTACGGCGCCCGGCAGTGGGCGGGCTCGCCCGAGCGCCGGCTGAGGGGCCTGGTGGCGCTGCTGGCGGTGTGTTACCTGCCGCTCACGCTGACACCGGGCACGGTCTGGATGGTGCTGCTCAGCGTGGTCTCCGGCGTCTTCCTGGCGCCCTGCATAGCGTGTGCGTTCATCATCGTGGACCGGCACGCGCCGAGGGGCACGGTCACCGAGGCGTTCTCCTGGCTGGTGACGACCTTCACCGTGGGCGCGTCGGTGGGAACGGGCCTGGCGGGGCCGGTGGTACAAGCCGGCGGGACCGTGTGGGGCTTCGGCCTGCCGAGCGTGGCCGGGGCGGTGTCGTTGCTGGTCCTGCTCGCCACCGGAGGGGTCCTCGCAGCTCCCGCGCGGGGCGATGTCGTTGCGGCTTCATCGGAAAATGATCCAAATCGTGCCCTCGAACCCCGTTTCAGCTCGGGGGATCGGGCGTAATGTTCCCTCATGGACCGCCGCATTTTCGGGCTGGAGAACGAGTACGGCGTCACGTGCACGTTCAGGGGACAGCGGCGCCTGTCTCCTGACGAGGTGGCGCGGTACCTCTTCCGCCGTGTCGTGTCATGGGGCCGCAGCAGCAATGTCTTTCTGCGAAACGGCGCCCGGCTCTATCTCGACGTGGGCTCACATCCGGAATACGCGACCCCCGAATGTGACAACGTGACCGAACTGGTCACCCACGACAAGGCCGGCGAGCGCATTCTCGAAGGACTCCTGGTGGACGCGGAACGACGCCTGCACGAGGAGGGAATCGCGGGCGACGTCTACCTCTTCAAGAACAACACCGACTCGGCGGGCAACTCCTACGGCTGCCACGAGAACTACCTGGTGGCCCGGCACGGGGAGTTCTCCCGGCTCGCGGACATTCTCATCCCCTTCCTCGTCACCCGGCAGCTGCTGTGCGGCGCCGGCAAGGTACTGCAGACCCCGCGCGGTGCCGTCTACTGCGTCAGCCAGCGCGCGGAGCACATCTGGGAGGGCGTCTCCTCGGCGACGACCCGCTCCCGGCCCATCATCAACACCCGCGACGAACCCCACGCGGACGCCGAGCGCTACCGCCGGCTGCACGTCATCGTCGGCGACTCGAACATGTCCGAGACGACGATGCTGCTGAAGGTCGGCGCCACCGATCTGGTGCTGCGCATGATCGAGGCGGGCACGGTGATGCGCGACCTCACCCTGGAGAACCCGATCCGGGCGATCCGCGAGGTCAGCCACGACATCACCGGCCGGCGCAAGGTGCGCCTGGCCAGCGGCCGGGAGGCCTCCGCGCTGGAGGTGCAGCGCGAGTACTTCGACAAGGCGCTGGACTTCTGCGACCGCCGGGGCATCCGCACCGGCACCGTCGCGCAGGTCCTGGAGCTGTGGGGCCGCACGCTGGAGGCCATCGAGACCGAGGAACTGGACCGCGTCGAGACCGAGATCGACTGGGTCATGAAGTACAAGCTCATCGAGCGGTACCGGGCCAAGCACAACATGACGATGTCGCATCCGCGCGTCGCCCAGATAGACCTCGCCTACCACGACATCCACCGCCGTCGCGGCCTGTACTACCTGCTGGAGAAGAAGGGCCAAGCCGCCCGGATCTGCAACGACTTGAAGATCTTCGAGGGCAAGTCGGTTCCCCCGCAGACCACTCGGGCCCGGCTGCGCGGCGACTTCATCCGGCGGGCGCAGGAACAGCGCCGGGACTTCACGGTCGACTGGGTGCATCTGAAGCTCAACGACCAGGCGCAGCGCACCGTGCTGTGCAAGGACCCGTTCCGTTCCGTGGACGACCGGGTGGAGAAGCTGATCGCCGGTATGTAGCGGCGACGGGGCGGACCGTCCGCCCGGCCGCGACATGCGGGAACGCCACACGGGCGCCGTACGTTCCGCGTACGGCGCCCTTCTCTGGTCGTAGAGTTGCGCGCACGCCACCCGCAGGACCAACCGATTACGAGGCTCTTCCGTGCGCCGACGCTCGCTTCTCCTCGCCGCCGTACCCGCAGGACTGGTCACCCTCGCCGGATGCGGTGACGACTCCTTCGACCCCAACAGCACCGACGCCTCGCCGTCGGCCTCCGCGTCCTCCGCGCCCCCGCCCAAGATCGTGGACGGGCCGCTGCCGGCGATCACGGAGGGCAAGAAGTTCGGTGAGAAGCCGACGGTCGCCAAGGGGCCGGGCACCCCGTCGAAGAACCTCGCTGTCCGCACGGTGATCGCGGGCGGCGGGCGGACGGTCGCGGAGAACGACTTCATCCGGGCGGACTACCTCGGCCAGATCTGGGACACCGGCAAGATCTTCGACAACTCCTACGACCGCAAGCGCCCGCTGGTCATGCAGCTCGCCAAGGGCAGCATCATCGACGGCTGGCGGTACGCCCTCCAGGGCAGGAAGACCGGCAGCCGCATCGAGATCGCCGTCCCGCCCACCTGGGGCTACGGCGAGAGCGGCAACCCGCAGGCGGGCATCAAGGGCACCGACACCCTGGTCTTCGTCATCGACCTGATCGAGTCCTTCAACTCCAGGAGCTCCGCCAAGGGCACCGCGGTCCCGCAGACCGACGCCGCCCTGCCGAAGGTGGGCACCGCCACCGACGGCCAGGCACCGAAGGTCACCGTGCCCACGACGGCCCCGCCGAAGAAGCTCGTGTCGCAGTACGTCCTGGAGGGCGACGGGCCCGCGCTGAAGGCCGACCAGACGGTGCTGTGCCAGTTCCAGGGCCTGGTCTGGGACGGCGGCAAGGCGTTCGAGCGGACGTACGGCTCGGGCCGGCTCAGCCAGTTCGCGCTGCAGCAGATGGAAGACGTGGTCAAGGGCCTGGCCCAGGGTCTGACCGGCAAGAAGGTGGGCAGCAGGGTGCTGATCGTCGTTCCGCCCGAGCTGGCCTACGGCGACAACCCGCCGAGCGGCGGGGCCATCAAGAAGGGCTCCACCCTCGTGTTCACGGTGGACATCCTCGCGGCGATGTAGGGCGGGGCCCGCGGCGGGCGGGAGATCGCCGGGGATGAAAGACTGTCCGGGATTCGTGCCGTACACAAGCAGGAGCTTTTGACGTGAACATCGACAAGCCCGAGATCGACTTCCCGGGCGGCGAGCCCCCGAAGGACCTTGAGATCAAGGACATCTGGGAGGGTGACGGCCCGGTCGCGCAGGCGGGCCAGACGGTCACCGTCCACTACGTGGGCGTCGCCTTCAGCACCGGCGAGGAGTTCGACGCCAGCTGGAACCGCGGTACTCCGTTCCGCTTCCCGCTCGGCGGCGGCCGGGTCATCAAGGGCTGGGACCAGGGCGTGCAGGGCATGAAGGTCGGCGGCCGCCGCCAGCTGACCATCCCGGCCCACCTCGCCTACGGCAACCAGAGCCCGACCCCGGCGATCAAGCCCGGTGAGACCCTCATCTTCGTGGTGGACCTCCTCGCCGTCTGATCCGCGGACGTGATCACCTGGGGCCCATGCCCGACCGGGCATGGGCCCTCGGCTTTTGCCGACGCCCCGCGGAGCGGTACGGTCATCGGTCGGAAGCACCATAGGGAAGGCGAAGGGCGTCGATGGCCATTGCCAAGGCCGAGCGGCTGATGAACCTCGCGCTGTGTCTGCTCGGCGCACGCCGGCCGCTCAGCAAGCGTGAGCTGCGCGAATCCATCGAGGCCTATCTGGAAGCGGGCTCCGACGACTCCTTCAACCGCATGTTCGAGCGGGACAAGGACGACCTGCGCGAGCTGGGCCTGGTCATCGACACGGTCGAGAACCTGGACGGCGAGGTCGGCTATCTCGCCCGCCGCGACAGCAACCGCCTGCCCCCCATCACCCTGGACGCCGAGGAGGCCGCCGCCCTCGGCCTCGCCGCCAAGGTCTGGCAGCAGGCCCGGCTGGCCGGCGCGGCCAGCGGAGCCCTGCAGAAGCTGCGCGCCGCCGGGCTGCCCGAGGACGTCGACCCCTACGGGGCGCACGGCGCGCTGGAGCCGCGCATCCCGGTGCACGAGGCCGCCTTCGAGCCGCTGATGCTGGCCTGCCGCGACCGCCGCCCGGTCCTGTTCGAGTACCGCAAGGCCACCGCCGCCCGCCCCGAGCCCCGGCATGTCGAACCGTGGGCGCTGGAGTGCTGGCGCGGCCACTGGTACCTGGCCGGCTTCGACCGCGACCGGGGTGCCGAACGCGTCTTCCGGCTGTCCCGGATCACCGGCAAGGTCCGCTCCCGCGGTACGGGCTTCACCGCGCCGGTGCCGGACGTCGTCACCGTGCGCGAGACCGTCGCGAGCTGGGCCGGCGAGATCGCCGACCGCTCGGCGCTGATCCGGCTGCGTTCCGGCGCCGGTTACCCCCTTCGGGCGAAGGCCGCGAAGGTCCGGGAACTGGGTGACGGCTGGGACGAGTTGGAGATTCCGTACGGGCGCGGCCTGGACGCCTGGCTGGTGGAGTTCGGGCCGGACGTGGTGGTCCTGGAGCCGGCCGAGCTGCGGGCCGACGTGGTGGACCGGCTGCGCGCCGTGGCCAAGGGCTGAGGGGGAGCGGGACAGTGGCAGGCAAACCGGCCAGGACCGGCAACGCGATCGACCAGACCCGGCGGATGCTCTCCCTGGTGACGTATCTGCGCGAGCGCCCCGGCGCCCGGATCGCCGATGTCGCGCGCGCCTTCGGTATCAGCGAGGACGAGCTGGTCGCCGACCTCGATGTGCTGCCCATGTGCGGCACCAGCTTCCGCGGCGGCGATCTGCTGGACATCGACACCGACGGCGAGCGCATCTGGTGGCACAATCCGGCCGCGCTCGGCGAGGAGGCGGCCGAACCGCTCCGGCTGGCCGCCGACGAGGCCACCGCTCTGCTGGTCGCGGCCCGCGCGGTCGCCACGCTGCCCGGCCTCAGGGAGAGCGACCGCCAGGCCCTGCTGCGGGCCACCGCCAAGGTGGAGGCCGCGGCCGGCGAGGCGGCCGGCGCCAGCTCCCGGCTGTCGGTGACCTTCGAGTCCGAGGGCGGGGTCTTTGCCGACGTCGACCGGGCGATCTCCGAGCGCCGCCGGCTGTGGATCCGCTACTACTCACCGGCCCGCGACGAGGTCACCGAGCGCGAGATCGACCCCATCCGGCTGGTCAGCGTCGGCCACACCTATGTGGAGGCGTGGTGCCGCCGCTCCGAGGCCCGGCGCACCTTCCGGCTGGACCGGGTCGCCGAGATCAAGATCCTCGACGCGCCCTCGGCCCCGCCCGAGATAGAACTGCGCGACCTCTCCGAGGGCCTGGTGCAGCCGGCCGCCGAGGACCCGGAGGTCGTGGTCGAGGTCGGCCCCGGCGGCCGCTGGATCGCCGAGTACTACCCGCACGACAGCGCCGACGAGCTTCCCGACGGCGGACTGCGTATCACCCTGCGCACCCCCGACCCGGCCTCCCTGCGCCGGCTGGCGCTGCGGCTCGGCCGGGACGGCCGGATCGTCTCGCCGCCCGAGCTGGCGGAGAGCGCCCGCGGGGCGGCCCGCGAGGCCCTGGCGGCGTACGACGTTCCCGCCGACGCGGTGAAGGTGCCGTAGGCGACCGGGGCCGTACGGCCGCCGGAACCGGGGTCGTAGGGCCCTGACGGTGAACGACCGGGTGTGATCGGTTACGACCAGAGGATTCGGCTGCGTCCCAGAGGAACGACCAGAGGGAGAGGGAGCGAGGGCCTGTGAGCGAGTTTCCGGAATCCGGTGCGGGTGAGATGACGGTGGCGACCGCCTTCGCGGGGATGCGGAGGGTGGCCCCCGTGGTGTTCAAGGCCGGTTGCCCGGACTGCCGGGGCCGCTTCGAACTCGCCGCGAGCGCGCTGCGGCTCGCCATCGGCACCAGCAGCCGGACGACCTTCTACTCCTTCACCTGCCCCGACTGCGGCGCCGCGGTCCGCAAACCGGCCGGGGAGCGGATCGTGGAACTGCTCACCGGGGGCGGGGTCAGGACCCTGCGTCTGCATTCCACGGTGTAGCGGGCGGCCCGGCCGGCCGATGACCGGCCGGTTACCGGGCGGTGGGCCGGTTGTTCACCGGGGCGCGGTCGGCCGGTGCGACGTGGTCCGCCGGATCGCCGGGTGGCGTGGCCGGGGTGCCGGCCGCCGCGTGGCCTGCCGCTTGCCGAGGGGTGTCCGGCTCGGCACCGGCCGCCGCACGGCCGGGTGCGGACCGGGGTGGCGGACCGTCTAGTCTCGTCGTCATGTTCTGGCCGATGTTCGCCGTAGCCATGGGTTTCCTGGGTCTCGCCGTCCTGGGGGTGCTCGCCGTCCGGGTGTTCGTGGCGGCGCGACGCCTCGGGCAGCAGGTGACGGAATCGGCGCGCCGTATCAACCGGGCCGCCGAGGACCTGGAGCGGGCGACCGTCAGCGCGGCCCGCGCCGTCGACACCCTGTGAAGCCCGCCGGGCGGTGGCCGTGAGACCAGCGATACAAGCGATTTGAGTCGCTTCGCCCTGTCATGCTGACCTGCCGGACAGGTACTCTGCTGGTCGCGGTGCGGAGAACGAGGCCCGCACCGTGGACCGGGAGTACGCACGGGGATTGCCTCACGTTTACCCCTGAGCGTTACGATCGCTGCCAGCACGACCATCGGATATATGTCCGACTGGTCGGACAGCACCCCACCCAGCCGCCTCGGTGAGAAGGTAAAGATTCATGTTCGGTGGAAAAATCGGAGCTCCCGAGATCATTCTGATCCTCGTCGTCATCATCCTGCTGTTCGGCGCGAAGAAGCTTCCGGACATGGCGCGCTCGCTCGGCAAGTCCGCCCGCATCCTCAAGAGCGAGGCCAAGGCGATGAAGGAAGAGGGCAAGACCTCCACCCAGGCGTCCGGTACCACCGAGCAGTCCTCGGCCCAGCGCACCATCCAGGCGGCCCCCGGTGACGTGAGCAGCTCGCGGCCGGTCAACGAGCCGACGGATTCCGCCCAGCGCTGACACAAGGCCGGAAAACCCCGGCCTGCCGCACGAGATGAGGACGTGGGTTGCTCAAGCCTGCCCGCAAGAAGGAGAAGGATCCCGAGGGGCGGATGCCCCTCGCGGATCACCTTCGTGAGCTCCGCAACCGGCTCGCGAAGGCGATGCTGGCCATCGTCTTGGTGACGATCGTCGCGGCCTTCTACTACAACGACATCATCAACTTCCTGACCGAGCCGATCCTGGACTCGGTCGGTTGTCGGGAGACCTTCGCAGAGCTGGCGAAGTCCAGTGGCAAGACCCAGTGCGCGGAGATCACCATCAACGGTCTTCTCGCGCCGTTCACGCTGGCCCTCCAGGTCTCGCTGATGGCCGGCGTCGTGGCCGCTTCGCCGATCTGGCTCTTCCAGCTCTGGGCGTTCGTGGCGCCGGGACTGCACCGGCACGAGAAGAAGTACGCCTACGCCTTCGTCTTCACCGGCGTCCCGCTGTTCCTCGGCGGTGCCTTCTTCGCGTACAAGCTGCTGCCGACCACGGCCAAGGTGCTGATCGACTTCACACCGAACGGCGAGATCAAGAACCTGCTGCCGCTCGACGACCTGCTCCAGCTGGTCACCCGCATGGTGATCGTCTTCGGTCTCTCCTTCGAGCTGCCGCTGCTGCTGATCATGCTCAACCTCACCGGGGTGCTGACGGGCAGGCGCATGCTCAGCTGGTGGCGGGCCATGATCCTCGGCATCACGGTCTTCGCGGCCGTGGCCACCCCGAGCACCGACCCGCTGTCCATGGTGGCCCTCGCCGGGCCGATCTGGGTGCTGTACTTCGCGGCGGTCGCGTTCTCGCTCCTCAACGACAAGCGCCGGCGCCTGCGCGACGCCGCGGGTCCCGCCGACGACGAGGCCGCCGAGCTGGACCTCACGCCCGAGGAGATCGGCGAGGTCGAGCCGGTCTCGGCCGCCCGCGCACTGCCCGAGCAGACGAACACCGACCGGGTCAACGGCTACGACGACGCGACGTAACCGACCGCCCCCCACCTCCACCGAGCCCCCACACGCGCCGCCCCCGCCCCCCCCCGGGTCCCTACCGGGGGGGCGGGGGCGGCCGTCTGCTCCGGCGGCCTTGCACGCGACCGGGGCACAACCTTGTTCCGCCGTGCGCGGTTCGCCGTGGGGCGGCTGCTCGCCCGTGTTTCCGTCGCGCGTGCCTCCGCTGCGAGCGGCCGGTTGCCGGGCAGGCCGATCGTCTGCGTTCTGGCCGCGGGCTTCCGCTGTGCCTGGCTCGTCGTCGGGTGGCCCGCTCGCCTGGGCTTTGGCCGTGTGCGGTCGCGTCATGTGTGGGTTGCCGTCGGGGCGCCGATTGCCTGCGCTCCCGTGCGCGCGGTCTGCCGCGGGGCGGTCGATCGCTTGCGTTGCCTCGCGCGCTTGCGCTGTGCCCGGTCCGTCGCTGGATGGCCTCGTCCGCGCTTTAGTCATGCGCGGCCGTACCGTGCGCGGTTCGCCGCCGGGGGCCGATTGCCCGCGTTTTCGCCGCGTGCGCTCCCGTCGTGTGCTTGTCCGTCGCCGGGTGGTGGCCCCCGGCCGTCGGTCTCCCCCTGAGGACCGGCCCGCTGCGCGCCGGCGGGACGCGTGCCCCGCCTACCTGCCCGCGCCGGCCGGGACTCCCGCTGAGGACCGACCGGGCCGCCGTTCGGCCGGCCCACCGGCTGCCGCCCCCGCCGACCTCCGTCCATCGATCGGATAATGATCGTCCTGTTGTCGGTGGGGCCCGGTACGCTCGAAAGTACGATGACAGAGGATCTCTCACCGGCCGAGCGGTACGCGGCAGCCCGCAGGCGGGCAGCCGAGCAGGCCACCGCGCTCGCCTCCTTCCGCGAGATGTACGACTTCGGCCTCGACCCCTTCCAGATCGAGGCCTGCCAGGCGCTCGAAGCGGGGAAGGGCGTACTGGTGGCCGCCCCCACCGGCTCGGGCAAGACGATCGTGGGCGAGTTCGCCGTCCACCTCGCCCTGAAGCAGGGCAAGAAGTGCTTCTACACGACACCCATCAAGGCGCTGTCGAACCAGAAGTACGCCGACCTGTGCCGCCGCTACGGCACCGCGAAGGTCGGCCTGCTCACCGGCGACAACAGCGTGAATTCCGACGCCCCGGTGGTCGTGATGACCACCGAGGTGCTGCGGAACATGCTCTACGCCGGCTCCCAGACCCTGCTCGGTCTCGGCTATGTGGTCATGGACGAGGTGCACTACCTCTCCGACCGGTTCCGCGGCGCCGTCTGGGAGGAAGTGATCATCCACCTCCCCGAGTCGGTGACCCTGGTCTCGCTCTCCGCGACCGTCTCCAACGCCGAGGAGTTCGGCGACTGGCTGGACACCGTCCGGGGAGACACCGAGGTGATCGTCTCCGAGCACCGCCCTGTGCCCCTGTTCCAGCACGTGCTCGCCGGACGGCGGATGTACGACCTGTTCGAGGAGGGCGAGGGCCACAAGAAGGCCGTCAACCCCGACCTGGCCCGCCTGGCCCGTATGGAGGCCACCAGACCGTCGTACCAGGACCGCAGGCGCGGCCGGGCGATGCGCGAGGCCGACCGGGAGCGGGAGCGCAGACAGCGCTCGCGGGTGTGGACGCCGGGCCGTCCCGAGGTCATCGAGCGCCTGGACTCCGAGGGCCTGCTCCCGGCCATCACCTTCATCTTCAGCCGTGCCGCCTGCGAGGCCGCCGTCCAGCAGTGCCTGTACGCGGGCCTCAGGCTCAACGACGAGGAGGCGCGGGAAAAGGTCCGCGCCCTGGTCGAGGAGCGCACCGCCCACATCGCCCACGAGGACCTGCACGTCCTCGGCTACTACGAATGGCTGGAGGGCCTGGAGCGGGGTATAGCCGCCCACCACGCGGGCATGCTGCCGACCTTCAAGGAGGTCGTGGAGGAGCTGTTCGTACGCGGCCTGGTCAAGGCGGTGTTCGCCACCGAGACCCTCGCGCTCGGCATCAACATGCCCGCCCGCTCGGTGGTGCTGGAGAAGCTCGTCAAGTGGAACGGCGAGCAGCACGCCGACATCACGCCCGGCGAGTACACCCAGCTCACCGGCCGCGCGGGCCGCCGGGGCATCGACGTGGAGGGCCACGCCGTGGTGCTGTGGCAGCGCGGTATGAGCCCCGAGCACCTGGCCGGTCTCGCGGGCACGCGCACGTATCCGCTGCGTTCCAGCTTCAAGCCGTCGTACAACATGGCGGTCAACCTGGTGGAGCAGTTCGGCCGGCACCGTTCGCGTGAGCTGCTGGAGACGTCCTTCGCGCAGTTCCAGGCGGACAAGTCGGTCGTCGGGATCTCCCGCCAGGTGCAGCGCAACGAGGAGGGCCTGGCCGGTTACAAGGCCTCCATGACCTGTCACCTCGGCGACTTCGAGGAGTACGCGCGGCTGCGCCGGGAGCTGAAGGACCGGGAGACCGAGCTGGCCCGGCAGGGCGCCGCCCAGCGCCGGGCGGAGGCCTCCGTCGCCCTGGAGAAGCTGAAGCCGGGCGATGTCATCCATGTGCCCACGGGGAAGTACGCGGGCCTCGCGCTGGTGCTGGACCCGGGCCTGCCCGCGGGCCGTTCCAACGGGCACCGCGGCTTCGATCACCACGACGGGCCGCGCCCGCTGGTGCTGACCGCCGAACGGCAGGTCAAGCGGCTGGCGACGATGGACTTCCCGGTGCCGGTGGAGCCGTTGGACCGGATGCGGATCCCGAAGTCCTTCAACCCGCGCTCGCCGCAGTCCCGGCGGGACCTCGCCTCCGCACTGCGCACCAAGGCCGGGCACATCCCGCCGGAGCGGGCCCGGAAGAAGCGCTCGCAGGCCGCCGACGACCGCGAGATCGCGCGGCTGCGCACGGCGCTGCGCGCGCACCCCTGCCACGGCTGCGACGACCGCGAGGACCACGCCCGCTGGGCCGAGCGCTACCACCGGTTGCTGCGCGACACCTCGCAGCTGGAGCGGCGCATCGAGGGCCGTACGAACACCATCGCGCGGACCTTCGACCGGATCGTGGCGCTGCTGACCGAGCTGGACTACCTGCGGGGCAACGAGGTCACCGAGCACGGCAAGCGGCTCGCGCGGCTGTACGGCGAACTGGATCTGCTGGCCAGCGAGTGCCTGCGGGAGCGGGTCTGGGAGGGGCTGGCCCCCGCCGAACTCGCCGCGTGCGTCTCGGCGCTGGTGTACGAGGCACGCAGCGGTGACGACGCCATGGCGCCGAAGCTGCCCTCGGGCAAGGCCAAGGCGGCGCTCGGCGAGATGGTGCGGATCTGGGGCCGGCTCGACGCTCTGGAGGAGGAGTTCCGGATCAGCCAGACGGAGGGGGTCGGCCAGCGCGAGCCCGACCTCGGCTTCGCGTGGGCCGCCTATATGTGGGCCTCCGGCAAGGGGCTGGACGAGGTGCTGCGCGAGGCGGACATGCCGGCCGGTGACTTCGTCCGCTGGTGCAAGCAGGTCATCGACGTCCTCGGGCAGATCTCCGCCGCCGCGCCCGCGCAGGATTCGACCGTGGCGAAGGCCGCGCGCAAGGCCGTCGACCAGCTGCTGCGAGGCGTGGTGGCCTACTCGTCCGTGGGCTGACCCGCCGGGGTCCGCGAAGACCGTTCGTCCGGGGGAACCGAGGCCGCACCTGTCCGGGTGCGGCCTCGGTCGCTTTTTCACTCGTTACGGTGAGTGACAATCGCACGTGCGTACGTCGATACTGTCTGTGTGCGAGCGACAGCGCAGTGTGCAGAAGGGATTGAGCGTACTCCTGTCGCGGGTCGATTTCAGGTGCTTGCCGAAGATGACACGGCGTTGATCTGGTCGGACTAAGCTCGCCCGCGACGCACCGAGTTGAGGCAATTCGTGCGTCTGTTCCCACATGTGAAGTGCATCCCGACAGTTCCCCATACCTTCCCCCGCAAGCTCCACCCGACACCCAGCCGATTCGTCACAGAAGGCATCCATGGTGAGTGTTCAGAAGCCTCCCGGTCGCCGTGAACGGCCCTATGCCCGCGTGCTGTTGCCGCCGGCCATGGTGATGGCCGCGGCGGCCGGGGCCGCCGTCGCCCTGGTACCGCCCACGGCCCGGGTGGCCGTCGGCGTCTGCGGAGCGCTGGCCCTGCTGCTGGTCCTCTGTACGGCCGGCGAGGCCGCCCGGCGCGGCCGGCTGCTCCGCGAGGCACAGGCCGAACACGCCCGGCACGCCACCCAGCTGCAACAGCAGATCACGCTGCACCACCACCTGATGGACCACTTCGCCCAGAACGTCCTGCCCCTGGGCTTCATCCGGCTGCGCCGCGGCGAGGCACTCCGCGACACCGTGCGCTACGTCTTCGACGAGGACCCCGAACTGCGCGGCCTGCCCGACGGCTACCGCGAGCTGGTGCGCATCGCGCTGACCGGTGCCGACCACGAGATCTCGATGCGCGACGCCACCGAGCGCTCCTATGTGAGCATCGCCCGCCGCGTCCAGGCCATCGTCCACCAGCAGGCCAAGGAACTGCGCGAGATGGAGGAGGACCACGGGCGCAACCCCGAGGTCTTCGACGACCTGCTGCGCATCGACCACGGCACCTCGCTGATCGGCCGCCTCGCCGACACCATCTCCGTCCTCGGCGGCGGCCGGCCCGGCCGTCAGTGGCCGCTGCCGGTCTCCCTCTACAGCACGCTGCGCGGCGCGATGTCCCGCATCCTTGAGTACCGCCGCATCGAGCTGAGCTCCATCGTCAACATCAACATCAAGGGCACCGCGGTCGAACCGGTCATCCACGCCGCCGCCGAACTCCTCGACAACGCCACCCGGTACTCGCCGCCGACCACCAAGGTGCACGTCACCGCCTCCGAGGTGCAGGCCGGCATCGCCATCGAGATCGAGGACGCGGGCGTCAGCCTCAGTGAGGAGTCGCGGGCCCGGATCGAGAAGGCGATCGAGGACGCCAGGAACCTCGACGACGCGGACAACCTCGGCGAGAACCCGCGCCTCGGCCTCGCCGTCGTCGGCCGGCTCTGCAAGCAGTTCGACATGGAGGTCTCGCTGCGCTCCTCCGCCTACGGCGGCGTCCGCGCGATCCTCATCGTGCCGCGCGTGATGACGACCACCGAGCCCGGGGTCGGCGTCGCCCACGGCATCGGCGCCACCGGCATCCCCAAGCCCGAACTCGGCGCCGTGGAAGGCCCCAAGCGCCCGCCCAAGACGCGCCGCCCCACCAGCCCCAAGATCCCCGCCGGAATCTCCCTGGAGGACGACATTCCGGAGGTCACCGAGTGGACCGCGACCGGGCTGCCGCAGCGCCGCAGCCGAGTGAAGACCCCACTCAGCCAGCGGATCGCGGAACAGGCCGCCATCGAGCGCGCCGAGCGCGAGGGCAGGCCCACCATCTGGTCCCAGACCCGGTCCGAGCCGGAACCCGAGATCGACCCCGAGCGCCGGAAGCTCATGGACCGGCCGATCGGCTCCGGGATCGAGGCCTTCTGGAAGGGCCTCAGGGAGGGCATGCCCCCGGACGCCACCGGTCCCGAGCTGACCGACTTCACCCGCAACCCGACCAAGTACCTGCATCTGCTCAAAGATCCGGCCGAATACGCCCAGGGCGGCCCCGAGGCCGACGACGAGGGGGACCTCAAGTGATCCAGCAGCGAGCGAACCTGGACTGGATGCTCAAGCAGCTCAACGACGGCGTACCGGGTATCGAGATGATCGTGGTCCTGTCCGCCGACGGGCTGCGCATCGCCCGCTACGGCGGCGAGCCCGACGCCGCCGACCGGGTGGCCGCCGCCTGCGCGGGCGTACAGAGCCTGGCCGGCGCCATCATCCAGGAACTGCCGGGGGCCGGCGACATGAAGCTCGTGGTCTTCGAGATCGAGGGCGGCTACTTCTACCTGATGAACGCCGGCCCCAACGCCTTCCTCGCCGTGCTCGCGGACGTCACCTGCGAACCGGGCCGGATGAGCGGCATGATGCGCGACCTCGTCGTCCGGATCGGCGCCCACCTCACCAGTCCGCCCCGGCGGAACGGGCAGACCGTATGACCCCTCCACGACGCAAACGGCGCCGGCCGCAGCTCCCGTCCCCCCCGCCGCCTCCGGCCGCGAAACCGGCGGGCGGTGCGGAGAAACCCGGCAACCCCGAGCGGCTCTACACCATCGCCGGATCGGCGGACGGCAAGCGCGCGGAACTCGATCTGGTGACGCTGATCGTGGCCCGCTCCGCGCCCCCGCTGTCCGCCTCACCGGAGGTGGCGGCGCTGCTCCGGCTGTGCACCGCCCCCCTGTCCATGGCCGAGCTCTCGGCCTATCTCCAACTGCCGTTCAGCGCGATGACCGTACTGATCACCGAGCTGATCCAGGCGGAACTGGTGCAGGCCCGCGCCCCGATCGTCCGCCAGGCGGCTTTCGACCGTTCCCTCCTCGAAGCGGTGATGCATGGACTTCAAAGGCTCTGACACGATCCCCGGCCCGCGCACCGAGGATCATCTGCCGCACACGGCCCAGGCCGCGGTGAAGATCGTGATCGTGGGCGGGTTCGGCGTCGGCAAGACCACCATGGTCGGCTCCGTCAGCGAGATCAGGCCGCTGACCACCGAGGAGACCATGACCCAGGCCGGCATCGGCGTGGACGACGACTACGGCTCCGAATCCAAGACGGCCACCACCGTGGCCATGGACTTCGGTCGCATCCAGATCACCGACCAACTGGTGCTCTACCTCTTCGGCACGCCCGGACAGGAGCGCTTCTGGTTCCTGTGGAACGGCCTGTTCGAGGGCGCCCTCGGCGCGGTCGTCCTGGTCGACACCCGGCGCCTGGAGGTCAGCTTCGACGTCATGGGCCGGCTGGAGGAACGCGGCGTGCCGTTCGTCGTCGCCGTCAACTCCTTCCCGGACGCGCCCCGTTACCCGGTCGAGGAACTGCGCACGGCCCTGGACCTGGGGCCGGAGATCCCGATCATCGAGTGCGATGTGCGCCGCCGGGCCTCCAGCAAGGACGTGCTGCTGACCCTCACCCGCTTCCTGCACTCCCTCGCCCTGTCCGGCGCCCTCACCTGAACCGCCGCCGGCCCACCCCACCCCATCCGTTCCGGAGCGACACCACCGTGACGTCTGAATCCCCCTCCTCGACCGGCACAGATTCCCTCACCCCGCCGCCGGGCTGTCCCGCGCACGGCTTCGGCCCGGGGGGACCGCTGCGGCTCTACGGCCCCGACGCCGAAGACCTCGCCGGCCTCTACGAACGCCTGCGCGACCAGCACGGCCCGGTGGCCCCCGTGCTGCTCCACGACGACGTACCCGTGTGGGTGGTGCTCGGGCACGCCGAGAACCTGCAACTGGTGCGCAGCCCCTCGCAGTACACCCGGGACAGCCGGATCTGGACGCCGCTGAAGGACGGCCGGGTCAAGCCCGACCACCCGCTCATGCCGCACATCGCCTGGCAGCCCATCTGCTCGCACGCCGAGGGCGCCGAGCACGAGCGGCTGCGCGACGCGGTCACCGCGGCCATAACCACCATCGACCACCGCAGCGTCCGCCGGCACATCGGACGCCACACCCAGGCCCTGGTCAACGGCTTCTGTGAAAGCGGCCGGGCCGACCTGGTCTCCCAGTTCGCCGAGCATCTGCCGATGGCCGTGATGTGCGAGATCCTCGGCATGCCCGAGGAGTACAACGACCGGATGGTGCAGGCCGCGCGGGATGCCCTGAAGGGCACCGAGACCGCCATCCAGAGCCACACCTACGTCATGGACGCGCTCAGCCGGCTCACCACCCGGCGGCGCACCCGGCCCGTGGACGACTTCACCAGTCACCTCATCGGGCACCCGGCCGGACTGACCGACGACGAGGTCCGCGAACACCTGCGGCTCGTCCTGTTCGCCGCCTACGAGGCGACGGCGAACCTCCTGGCCAACGCGCTGCGCATGGTTCTGACCGAGCCGGGCTTCCGGGCCCAGCTCAACGGCGGCCAGATGACGGTGCCGGAGGCGATCGAGCAATCCCTGTGGGACGAGCCGCCGTTCAGCACGGTCTTCGGCTACTTCGCCAAGCAGGACACCGAGCTGGGCGGCCAGCGCATCCGCAAGGGCGACGGGCTGCTGTTCGCGCCCGCCCCCGGTAACGTCGACCCGAGGGTGCGGCCCGATCCGTCGGAGAGCATGCAGGGCAACCGCTCCCACCTCGCCTTCGGCGGCGGCCCGCACGAGTGCCCCGGCCAGGACATCGGCCGCGCCATCGCCGACGTCGGCGTCGACGCGCTGCTGACCCGGCTGTCCGACATCCAGCTCGACTGCGCCGAGGAGGACCTGCGCTGGCGGTCGTCCATCGCCTCCCGGCACCTGGTGGCCCTGCCGGTGCGCTTCGAACCGAAGCCACAGCAGGACGTGGACCTGCCGCCGCGGGCCATGCCGGTCCCGCCGCAGCGCTCCAACTGGCAGGTCGGCGCGCTGAGCAGCGACCCGGGCCCGGCCACCGCACCGCAGCCGGCGGCCCACCAGCCGCCGCCCGCACCGGAACCCGCCCCCGAGGCCCTCGAACCGGCCCGCCCCCGCGGCCTGTGGCAGCGGCTGCTGCGCTGGTGGCACGGCGGCTGACGTCCCGGGCCGGGCGTCAGCCGGGCGGCCGGAACCCGCCGGACCACTCGGTGTACGACGTCCAGGCGCTCAGCCGACGGCCGCTGGTGAAGATGTGGTGCGTGCCGGTGACCGGGTCGGTGAACTCCAGCCGCCGGGCGAGCAGCTGCAGCGGGCGCCGGAAGTCGCCGGCCGGCACCGGGCCGGTCACCTCGGGATACAGCGGGTCGCCGAGGATGGGCACGCCCAGCGCGGCGAGATGCACCCGCAGCTGATGGGTCTGGCCGGTCGCCGGGAGGAGCCGGTACCGGCCCAGCCCGGCCCGGTGTCCGGCCAACTCCACACGGGTCTCGGCGTTCGGCTCGCCGGGGACCTCGCGAGCGGCCGGCACCCCGCGCTCCTTCACGATCCGGCTGCGCACGGTGCGGGGCAGGGCGAGCGAAGGGTCGTACGGGGCAATGGCCTCGTACTCCTTGCGTACCCGCCGGTCCCGGAACAGGGTCTGGTAGGCGCCGCGTTCCTCGGGCCGCACGGTGAACAGCACCAGCCCGGCGGTGAGCCGGTCCAGGCGGTGCGCCGCCGTCAGTGCCGGAAGGCCCAGCTCGTGCCGGAGCCGGGCCAGCGCGGTCTGGGCGATGTGCGAACCGCGCGGGGTGGTGGCCAGGAAGTGCGGCTTGTCGGCGACCACGATGTGCTCGTCCCGGTACACCACCTCCACCGGGAACGGCACCGGCACCTCGGCGGGCAGCTCGCGGTGGAACCAGACGTACATCCCCGGCCGGTAGGGGGCGTCCGGGGGCACGGCCCGCCCGTCGGCGCCGATCACCCGGCCGGCGGCGAACATCGCCTCCACCATTCCGGGACCGGCCCCCGTGAGCCGTTCCACCAGGTGCTCCCGCACGGTGGCCCATGTCCCGCCGACGGGCAGCCGTACCCGTACGGGGTCGACTCCGTCGCGTTGGGGGAGCGGGGCGGGCGGGGGCGGCGTACGGCGTCTCATCGGCGTCAAGGGTACGGCGGGGGTGGGAGCGGGGCGGCGTCAAGGGGGCGATGGCAGGGTCACCCCGGGGAGGCCGAAAACGGGTGGGACTCCCGGCGTGGACCCGGCAGGATGTGGATCATGCCCTTTCTCGTCAAGCCGGTCCTGGCCTCCGGTGCCCTGGCCGGGGTTCCGCAGCCCACGCTTCCCGCCGCCGACGGCCTGGTCCTGCGCCCCTGGCGGGTCGAGGACGCGCCCGCCGTGCACGCCGCCTTCCAGGACCCGGCGATGCACCAGTGGCACATGAGGGCCTGCGGCTCCGAGGAGGAGGCCGCCGGCTGGATCGCCGAGTGGCAGGCGGCGTGGGCGGGGGAGAGGGAGGCCCAGTGGGCCGTCGTGGACGAGCGGACGGACGAACTGCGGGGCCGGGTCGCGCTGCGGCAGATACTGCTCGGGGACGGCGTGGCCGAGGTGGCGTACTGGACGGTGGCGCGGTCACGGGGCCAGGGTGTCGCCGCCCGGGCCGCCGCCGCTCTGTCCCACTGGGCCTTCGAGGAGATCGGCTTCCACCGTCTCGAACTCTTCCACGCCACCGCCAACGAGGCGTCCTGCCGGGTCGCCGTCAAGGCCGGCTTCGCCCTGGAGGGCACCAAGCGCAGCGCCCTCCGGCACCAGGACGGCTGGCACGACATGCATTTCCACGGGCGGGTGCGGGGGGACTGAGCCCCGGGCAGACCGGGTGGCGCGAGGCGCGCACCGGGGCGGGCGCGGCCGGTCCGGTACGGCGTAGAGCGCGGCGGGCGTGCGGAGGCCCGGTGCAACCGGCGGTCCCTCGTGGTGGGTGCGCGGGGAATCGGGGTGCGGGGAGGGTCCGGGGAAGTGGCGGTCCCCCGTGGTAGGCGTGCGGCGGGCCGGGCCGGGCCGGGCCGGGGCGTGGGGAGGGGGCGGGGCGTGGCGGCGCCTTTGGGTGGGTGCCGCCGTTCCGTCCGGCTGGTCAGGCTCCGGTCCGCCGAGGGCCCGTCTCGGTCAGGCCGCCGCCGTCGTCGTGCTGCCCTCCTGCTCGGCCTCCACCCGGGCGTTCCACTCGCGCTTGGAGGCCTGCCAGCCGTCCTCGTTGTGACCGAGGCGCCAGTAGCCGGAGATCGACAGGTCCTCGCGCGGGATCTGGTGCTCGATCCGCAGCAGCCGGCGCAGTTCCTTCACGACGCCCGCCTCGCCGTGCACGAAGGCGTGCACCCGGCCCTGCGGGAACTCCAGTCCGCGCACGGCCTCCAGCAGGGCCTCGCCCACCGGCCGGTCGCCGCGGTGCAGCCAGACGACCCGCACCCCGGTGTCGATCTTCTGCTCCTCCTCGGGGCCGGAGACCTCGATGAAGGCGTGTGCGCGGGAGCCCGCGGGAAGCGACTCCAGGGCGCGGGCGATGGCAGGCAGCGCGCTTTCGTCGCCGGCGAGCAGATGCCAGTCGGCCTCCGGGTCGGGCGCGTACGCGCCGCCGGGGCCCATGAAGCGCACCGTCTCGCCGGGCCGTACGCGCGCGGCCCAGGGTCCGGCCAGGCCCTCGTCGCCGTGGATCACGAAGTCCAGGGTCAGCTCCCCCCGCTCCGCGTCCCAGTCGCGCACGGTGTACGTCCGGGTCACCGGCCACTGCTCGCGCGGGAACTCGGCGCGGATCCGCTCCAGGTCGAAGGGCTCCGGGTAGGTCACGCCGGGGGCGCCGAACAGCAGCTTGACGTAGTGGTCGGTGCAGGTGTCCGCGGCGAAGCCGGCGAGACCCGTGCCGCCGAGCACCACACGCTGCATGTGCGGGGTCAGCCGTTCGGTGCGCACGACCTGGGCGGTATGGGGCTTGCGCGGCTTTCGTCCCGGGCGCTCTGCCATGACGGCCTCCTGCGGAGTTGGTTAGGTTTACCTAAGTTAACACCTCGGTCGAGTCAACACCCCTCTTCTGGGACGCCCATGAGAGTCTTTTGCCGGAATCTTTCGTTCGGCGCCCACCGGACCGGCCCGTCGACCGGCCCGTCAACGGCCCCTCAGCGGCCCGTCGACCGGCCCCGTCAGCCCCCGGCTCGGCTCGCCAGTGTGGTCAGCAGGCGCTCCAGCGAGCCGCCGAGCCCCCACCGGCGCGCCAGCCCGGCCAGCGCCGCCGGATCGCGCGGGGCGTCCGGCAGGGCCGTGCCGACCTCCGGCAGCGGCACGTCGTCGGCCACCCGCACCACCTTGGGCGCGACCGCCAGATACGGCCGGGCCTCGGTCAGCCGCTTGCGCTGCGACGGCGTCAGCTTCGCCCCCGGATCGTCGACCGCCGCCATGATCCCGGCCAGATCGCCGAACTCGGCGAGCAGCTTGGCGGCCGTCTTCTCGCCGATCCCGGCCACGCCCGGCAGGCCGTCGCTGGGGTCGCCGCGCAGCAGAGCCAGGTCCGCGTACCCGCGCCCGTCGACGCCATACTTCTCGCGCAGGACCGCCTCGTCGGTCACCTGGAGCGTGCCGACGCCCTTGAGCGGATACAGCACCCGGACCCGGCGCTCGTCGTCCACCAGCTGGTACAGGTCGCGGTCGCCGGTGACGATGTCGACCGGGCCCCGGGCCCGTGCGGTGAACGTGCCGATCACGTCGTCCGCCTCGTACCGGGCGACGCCCACGCGCGCGATGCCGATCGCGTCCAGTACCTCCTCGATCACCGGCACCTGCGGGGCGAGGGTGTCCGGCACCTCCTCCGCGTCCGGCGCGCCGGTGTGCTCCTCGGCGACCCGGTGCGCCTTGTAGGTGGGGATGAGGTCCACCCGCCACCGCGGGCGCCAGTCGGCGTCCATGCAGGCCACCAGGTGGTCCGGCCGGTGGTCCTTGACCAGCCGGTCGATGAAGTCCAGCAGCCCGCGCACCGCGTTGACGGGCGTGCCGTCCGGTGCGCGCACCGAGTCCGGGACGCCGAAGTAGGCGCGGAAGTAGAGCGAGGCGGTGTCGAGGAGCATGAGTCGTCCGGTCACGCACGCATCATGCCGCACGGCACCGACAGCGCCCCGTCATGTCCTGCCGCACGGCACCGACAGCGCCTTGTCATGCCGCACGGCACCGACCGGGCCCCGCACAGCGGGAACGCGTTGCGTGACGCGCACTGTCGTGAACCCGGCCACTTGCGAGTTTGCCCCGGCTTGACCTGGGGAGGCGCGGCCTCTGTCCTGTCCCCGGAGACGAGAGGTGCGCGTGTCACCCAGGCTTGAGGCGGAACATCTGTTCAAGGTGTTCGGAAGACGACCCGACGACGCGGTGGAGCGGCTGCGGCGCGGTGCCGACCGGGCGGAGCTGCGCGCGGACGGCGCGACGGCCGCCGTGATCGACGCCTCCTTCCGCGTCGAGGCCGGCGAGATCTTCGTCGTGATGGGACTGTCGGGCTCCGGCAAGTCCACCCTGCTGCGCATGCTCAACGGGCTGCTGGAGCCGACCGCGGGCAGCGTGCGCTTCGACGGGCAGGACCTGACCGTGCTCGGCGACCGGGCGCTGCGCGAACTGCGCTCGAAGAAGATCAGCATGGTCTTCCAGCACTTCGCGCTGTTCCCGCACCGCAGTGTCCGCGACAACGCCGCCTATGGCCTGGAAGTGCAGGGCGTGCCCCGCGCCGAGCGCGAGCGCCGCGCCGACGAGGCGCTCGCCCTGTGCGGCCTGGCCGGCTGGGAGGCCTCCTGGCCCGACGAGCTGTCCGGCGGCATGCAGCAGCGCGTCGGGCTCGCCCGCGCCCTCGCCACCGACGCGGACCTGCTGCTGATGGACGAGTCCTTCAGCGCCCTGGACCCGCTGATCCGCCGCGACATGCAGGACCAGCTGCTTCAGCTGCAGAAGACGCTGAAGAAGACGATCGTCTTCATCACCCACGACCTCAACGAGGCCATGCGGCTCGGTGACCGCGTCGCCGTCATGCGGGACGGCCGCATCGTGCAGACCGGCACCGCCGAGGACATCCTGCTGCGCCCCGCGAACGACTACGTGGCCTCCTTCATCCAGGACGTGGACCGCTCGCGGGTGCTGACGGCGGGCGCGCTCATGGACACCTCGGTGACCTCCGACGGGCCGCTGTGCGGCTGCGAGACCGCGACCCGCGAGACGCCGTTCGCCGAGCTGTGCGCGATCAGCGCCCGGCTGCCCCACCGGGTGTCGGTGGTGGACGGGGCGGGCCGGGTCGTCGGGGTGGTGCCGCGGCAGCGGCTGCTCGGCTTCCTCGGCGACGAGACGGCCGCTCCCGCGGCCTGCGACAACCCCGAGGGGAAGGTGATCAGCCATGCCTAGGATCCACCTCGGCGACTGGGTCGACTCCGGCGTGGACTGGCTGGTCGCCCACCTCTCCTGGCTGTTCGACGCCGTCAAGGCCGTCATGGAGGGCATGTACGACGGCATCGACACCGTGCTCGCCGCGCCCCAGCCGCTGCTGATGGCCGGCATCCTCGCCGTCGTCGCCTGGTGGCTGCGCGGACTGCTCGCCGGGGCCCTCGCCTTCGCCGGGTTCGCCCTGGTCGACTCGCTCGACCTGTGGGACCGGGCCATGTCCACCCTCGCCCTGGTCCTGGTGGCGACCGTGATCGCCCTGGTGATCTCCCTCCCGCTGGGCATCTGGGCCGCCCGCTCCAAGGCGGTCAGCGCCGCCGTACGGCCGGTCCTGGACCTGCTGCAGACGATGCCCTCGATGGTGCTGCTGATCCCGGCCATGCTCTTCTTCGGGCTGGGCACCGCCGCCGGTGTCGTCGCCACCCTGATCTTCGCGCTCGCCCCGGGCGTCCGCATGACCGAGCTGGGCATCCGCCAGGTCGACGCCGAGCTGGTCGAGGCCGCCGAGGCGTTCGGCACCACCCCGCGCGACATCCTGTGGCGGGTGCAG
This sequence comes from Streptomyces nogalater, assembly GCF_039532885.1. Taxonomy (NCBI): domain Bacteria; kingdom Bacillati; phylum Actinomycetota; class Actinomycetes; order Kitasatosporales; family Streptomycetaceae; genus Streptomyces; species Streptomyces nogalater. The sequence goes on from NZ_BAAASM010000036.1 coordinate 188,067, forward strand.
CTGCCGCTGGCCCTGCCGACCATCATGGCCGGCGTCAACCAGGTGATCATGCTGGGCCTGTCCATGGTCGTCATCGCCGGCATGGTCGGCACCGGCGGCCTCGGCGGCGCCGTCAACGAGGCCATCGGCCAGCTCGACATCGGTTACGGCTTCGAGGCGGGCGTCGGCATCGTCGTCCTCGCCATCTACCTGGACCGGGTCACCGGCGCGCTCGGCACCCAGCTCTCCCCGCTCGGCCGCAGGGCCGCCGCGAAGGCACCCGCGCGCGCGTGGTCGTACCGCCCGCGCCCGGCCGTCGCGCTGGCCGGGGTGGTCGTCCTCGCCCTCGTCGCGGGCGGACTCGGTGTCTTCGGTCCCTCCGCCGGCACCTCCGAGGCCTCGGGTACGGACGTCGGCAAGGGCCAAGAGATCCGGATCGGCTACATCCCCTGGGACGAGGGCATCGCCTCCACCTTCCTGTGGAAGGAGATCCTCCAGGAGCGCGGTTTCAAGGTGAGCACGACCCAGTACGCGGCCGGCCCGCTCTACACCGGTCTCGCCACCGGCCAGCTCGACTTCCAGACCGACGCCTGGCTGCCCACCACACACGCGGAGTACTGGACGAAGTACGGCAAGCAGCTGGACGACCTGGGCAAGTGGTACGGCCCCACGTCCCTGGAGCTGTCCGTGCCCTCCTATGTCAAGGACGTGAACTCCCTGGCGGACCTCAAGGAGCACGCCTCCGAGTTCGGCGGGAAGATCATCGGTATCGAGCCCAGCGCGGGCATGATGAGCCTGCTGAAGAGGAAGGTGCTGAAGGAGTACGGCCTGGAGGGCGCCTACGACGTGGTCGACGGCTCCACCCCGGCCATGCTCGCCGAGCTGAAGCGCGCCTACGCCCGGCACCAGCCGGTCCTCGTCACCCTGTGGTCGCCGCACTGGGCGTACAGCGACTACGACCTGAAGAAGCTCAAGGACCCCGAGGGCGCCTGGGGCGAGGGCGACGGCGTGCACACCCTCGCCCGCAAGGGCTTCGCCGCCGACAACCCGCTGGTCGGCCGGTGGCTGAAGGACTTCTCCATGACCGAGGAGCAGCTGACCGGCCTGGAGGCACGGATCCAGAAGGCCGGCAAGGGCAAGGAGCAGGACGCCGTCCGCGGCTGGCTGCGCGACCACCCGGGCCTGGTCGACAAGTGGGCCCCGGTCGCCAAGGACGGCACCCACAGCGAGGCGGCCGGGTGACCTGACCGGCCCGGACCGCCTGGTGAGGGGCGGGTGCCGCCGGACGCGGAACAGCGTCCGGTGCCGCCCGCCCCTCACGCTGTTCGGGCCATGACACACTTCAGGCCAATCACCCCGGGTGACGACCTCTGGCCCGGGCCCCGGGCCGGGCCCGGCTGGTCGGCGCCTTCATCCGCCCGGAGCACCGCCCCCGGGGCCCGCCCGTACCCCATGACACTGGCGCGAACAGTAAGGGTGGGGGATCAGGGAGGTGTCGGGGATGTGACAGGCACGTGAAACGGTTTGCCGAACATGCGTAGGGTGCAGAGAAGTCATCAGAAGAGGGGCGCCCCGTAAGGGGCACCCGGACAGCGGTACGACGAGTGAGGGAGGGAGCCGGAGCGATGGGCGACCACAAAGAGCAGCAGCCCGTGCGGGTGGGCGCGGCCGTCCGGCGGCGCCGCCGCGCGCTGGAACTGACCCTCGCCGTCGTGGCCGAGCGCAGCGGCCTGTCGGTGCCCTTCCTCAGCCAGGTGGAGAACGACCGGGCCCGCCCGAGCAGCACCTCCCTGGAGAAGCTGGCGGACGCCCTGCGCACCACGGCCGTCGAACTCCTCGCCGCCGCCGACCCGGCGGCCAGCGTGGACGTGGTGCGGGCCGAGCCGGTCGCCGAGGGCGACTTCGACCCGCGCACGCGCGCCCTGGTGCGCGGCCACCACCAGCTGCACGCCTCGGAGTTCACCGGCGACCACGACGCCGGCCGCGAGCTCCAGCACCGCAACGACGAGCTGATGTACGTCGCCGACGGCGCGGTGGAGATCGAGGCGGAGGGCCGCGCCTACCGGCTGGGCCGGGGCGACACCCTGTATCTGACCGGCGGTGTCCGGCATCGCTGGCGGGCCACGGTCCCGGACACCCGGATCATCGTGGTCGCGGTCGCCGAGCACATCGAGGCCGTCCAGCACAGATCCCACCGCTGAGCGGCGGGCGGAAGGCGGCGCCGTGACACGGGTGGTCTCCCTGGTCCCGTCCCTGACCGAGGCCGTCGCGGTGACGCTGCCCGGCGTCCTCGTCGGCGCCACCGACTGGTGCACCCACCCGGCGGACCTGGACGTCGCCCGGATCGGCGGCACGAAGAACCCCCGGGTGGACCGGATCGTCTCCCTCGCACCGGACCTGGTGATCGCCAACGAGGAGGAGAACCGCGCCGCCGACCTCGACGCCCTGCGGGCGGCCGGCATCGAGGTGCTGGTCACCGAGGTGCGCGGCGTGCCGCAGGCCTTCACCGAGCTGGACCGGGTGCTCACCGCGTGCGGCGCCCCGGACCGGCCCGGCTGGCTGGACGCGGCGGAGGAGGCCTGGGCGGCCCTGCCCGAGCCCGCGCACCGCAGGACGGCGGTCGTGCCCGTCTGGCGCCGGCCCTGGATGGTCCTCGGCCGGGACACCTTCGCGGGTGACGTCCTGGCCCGCCTCGGCGTGGACCACCTCTACGCCGGCCACCCCGACCGCTATCCGCGCGTCCCCGTGGCCGAGCTGCGCGCGGCGGGCCCCGACCTGGTCGTCCTGCCCGACGAGCCCTACCGCTTCACCGCCGACGACGGCCCCGAGGCCTTTGGGGGCCTGCCCTGCGCCCTGGTCAGCGGACGGCACCTGACGTGGTACGGCCCGTCGCTGACGCGAGCACCACGGGTGCTGGCCGAGGCCCTGCGAGCAGCTCGCCGCTGAGCAGGCCGCGCACGGTGCCGCGGGCCGCCGCGAGCCAGGCCGCCACCAGGACGGCGTACAGACCGAGGGCCAGCGCCTCGTACGCCGCCAGGCCGGTGTGCCGGGCCTGGGCGGCCGCGCCGGTGACACAGGTGCCCACCGGGAAGGTGAACGCCCACCAGGTCAGCGTGAACCCCATGCCGTGCCGTCGGGCCCGCACCACGTGCGCGGTCGCCAGCGCCAGCCAGAGCAGCGCGAACCCCATCACGGGCACGCCGTACAGCACGGCGAAGACCGCCAGGCCCCGGTCGTAGGGGGCCGGTACGACCCCGGGCGCGGCGTCCGCGATCATCCCGGTGGCGGTCGCAGACTGCCCGAGCGGGCCGAGCACCAGGAACAGGGTCGGGGTGAGCGCGAGCGGCAGCGGCCCGGAGGTGATCAGCCGGGCGAACACCAGCGGCAGCATCAGCAGCACGGCCAGCAGGCTCAGCCCGAACAGCGCCAGGCACGCCAGCAGCAGGGTCTCCCGGGGCTGCCCCGGCGGCAGGTGCGGCACCAGCAGCGGGCCGGCCGAGGCGGACACCATGGGCGCGACCAGCGGCAGCAGCCACACCGGGCTGGCCTGGCCGGGCTCGACCCGATGCCGTACGGCCATCAGGTACGGCACGGCGACGGCGGCCGCGAGCCCGGCCGCCGTACCCGCGGTGTACAGCACGGTGTCCAGGGCGACGGCCGCGCGGATGCCGATCAGGTCCCGGCCGGTGGTCAGGGCGCCGCCGCCCACCGACAGCAGCGCCATCGCCAGGCAGGCGTGGAAGGGAGCCATGGCCGGATCGAGGAGGTGAGCGCGGGCCTGGTCGCGATGGCGGACCCAGTGCGCGGCACGGGCGGCCAGCAGGATCACCAGCAGCAGCAGCGACAGCGCCCACACCGCCGTGAAGACCTCGCGCGGCCCGTTCGCAGGCGCGGGCAGCGCGGCACCGGCCGAGCCGACGATGGCGGTGCCCATCACGGAGGCGTACCAGTTGGGGCCGAGGTGTCTAACGCGGGACGTACGGGGCCGGACTGCGGTGATCATGCGCCCACGATGTCCCACCGGTTCGCTCCTGACCAGGGAGTTCCTGTCTATGAGGGCATAAGCTGGTTTTATGAGCAGGGCGGAGGGACAGCAGGAACGCAGCGCGTCTTTGGCGCACCGGGTGCCGGACCTGGCCGCGCTGGAGCTGCTGCTCGCGGTGGCACGGCTGGGCAGTCTGGGCGCGGCGGCCCGCGAGGTCGGCATCACCCAGCCGGCCGCGAGCAGCCGGCTGCGCTCCATGGAACGGCAGCTGGGCGTGGCCCTCGTCGACCGCTCCCCGCGCGGCTCCCGGCTCACCGACGCGGGTGCCCTGGTCACGGACTGGGCCCGCCGGGTGGTGGAGGCGGCGGCGGCCTTCGACGCGGGGGCGCGGGCGCTCAGGGACCGGCGCGACTCCCGGCTCCGGGTCGCGGCCAGCATGACCATCGCCGAGTACCTGCTGCCCGGCTGGCTGCTCGCCCTGCACGCGGAGCGGCCCGACACGGCCGTGTCGCTGCTCGCGGGCAACTCCGCGAAGGTCGCGGAGCTGCTGCTGGCCGGGGATGCGGACCTCGGGTTCGTGGAGGGGCTGGATGTGCCGACCGGCCTGGACTCCACGGTCATCGCCCATGACCGGCTGATCGTCGTCACCGCGCCCGGCCACCCGTGGGCCCGGCGCCGGCGGCCCCTGACGGCGGCGGAGCTGGCCTCCACCCCGCTGATCCTCCGGGAGCGCGGCTCCGGCACCCGCCAGGTCCTGGACGCGGCGCTCGGCGGCCTGGCCCGCCCCCTGATCGAACTGTCCTCGACCACGGCGGTCAAGGCCTCCGCGGTCAGCGGCGCGGGCCCCTCCGTCCTCAGCGAACTGGCGGTGGGCGAGGAACTGTCCCTGCGCCGTCTGGTCAGCATCCCCGTGGAGGGCGTCCCCCTGCGCCGGGCCCTGCGAGCGGTCTGGCCCACCGGCCACCGCCCCACGGGACCGGCTAGGGAACTCTTGTCCCTGACCCGCGGCTGAGCCCCCAAAGGGGCGCGGGGAACCGCGCGCTCGGCCGCGGACCACCCGCGCCCGGCACCGGCCCCCACCCCACGCCACCCGCGTGCCGAGGGCGTCGCCGCCGGCCCGGCTCAGGAAGCGGCCGCGACCAGGGCACGCATGATCCGCGGATCGTCGCCCTGCTCGGGGTGCCACTGCACGCCGAGCACCCAGCCCCGGTCCGCGGGCAGCTCCACGGCCTCCACGGTGCCGTCCGCCGCGTAGGCCGAGGGCACCAGCCCGGCGCCGAGCCGCTCCACCGCCTGGTGGTGGTACGTCGGCACGGTCACCTCCTCCGGGACGATCCCGCCGTACAGCGTCCCCGGTACCGGCTTCACCGGGTGCCCGCCGAACGCGCCGACCGTCTCCGCGTGTCCGTCCAGGTGCTGCACCAGCGTGCCGCCCAAGGCGACGTTCAGCAGCTGCATGCCCCGGCAGATGCCGAGCAGCGGCACGCCGGCCGCCAGCGCGGCCTCGATCAGCGCCAGCTCCCAGGCGTCCCGCTCCGTCGCGGGCGGCCCGGTGCGCGGGGAGCGCTCGGCGCCGTACCGGGCCGGGTCGACGTCCGGGCCGCCCGCGACGACCAGCGCGTCCAGCGGGGCGATGGCCGTAGCGGCCCGCTCCGGCGCGTCCGGCGGCAGCAGCAACGCCAGCCCGCCGGCCCGCTGGACCACCCGCGGATACGCGGCCGGCAGCAGCACCGCCTCCAGCTCCCACCCCCGCCAGCGCGTGCCGGACTCCAGATACGTGCTGACGCCGATCAGCGGCCGTGCCGTCATGCTGCCCTCCCGGGAACCCAGCGATCCTCGTCCCACCGTGCTGGTTCGCGGCGCTCCCTTCAAGACCACCACCCGAGCATCCCCCAAAGGTAGCGAGTCGAACCTTTGTGCAGCCGGATCAGGCCAGGAAGCCCCGCAGCAGCGCCGCCGTGCCCGCGCAGTGCTCGCGCATCATCTCCCGGGCCCCGTCCGCGTCCCCCTCCAGCACCGCCTCCACCAGCGCGGTGTGCTGCCGCTGGGAGTGCTCCAGGTTGCGCACCAGCAGCGGGATGCAGTCCAGCAGGTCGTTCACCGTGGCCCGGACCGCCGCGTACCGCTCGGCCAGCGACGGCGAGCCGCACAGCTCGGCCAGCGTCAGGTGCAGCAGCGTGTCCGCCCGCCGGTAGCCGGCGAGCGGGACCGCGTACGTGCGCTCCAGCGCCTCCCGCAGCCGCCGCGCGCGCTCCCCGGCCAGCCCGTGCGCCGCGCACAGCCCGGCCGCGCCCACCTCCAGCACCTCCCGGAAGCGCAGCACGTCCTCGATGTCGACCCCGGCCACCCGGCGCCGCAGCTCGTCCTCGCCGCCGGCGTCCGGACGCGGCAGCACGAACGTGCCGCCGTACCGCCCGCGCCGCGCCTCGACCAGCCCCTGGTCCTGGAGCACCTTCAGCACCTCGCGCAGCGTCACCCGGCTGATCCCGAGCCGCTCCGCCAGCTCCCGCTCGGCCGGCAGCCGCCCGCCGTCCGGCACCAGGCCCAGCCGGACGACCTGGAGGATCTGCTCCAGCGCCTCCTCGAAGCCGTTGCCCGCCCGGACCGGCCGCAGCACCGCGGCGAGCCGGTCCTCCGGCGTGTCCAGGCCCGCCTTTCCCGCCATCCGCCGTGCCCCCTTCCCAACCAATGGTTCCCGGCAATACCTTATGGCTCCCGGCTCGGCCGAGAAAGCGCCGTTGGCGCCGAAGGAGGCTCTCCCGTGGCAGACCGCACACCCCCGCTCGGCGTCGAGGAACTGCACGCCCTCGTCGCCGGCGGCGACATCGACACGGTCGTCCTGGCCTTCCCCGACATGCAGGGGCGGCTCCAGGGCAAGCGGTTCGCCGCCCGCTTCTTCCTCGACGAGGTCCTCCACCACGGCACCGAGGGCTGCGACTACCTCCTCGCGGTCGACCCCGAGATGAACACCGTCGACGGCTACGCGATGTCCTCCTGGGAGCGCGGCTACGGCGACTTCGCCATGCGCCCCGACCCCGCCACCCTGCGCCGCGTCCCCTGGCACCCCGGCACCGCCCTGCTCCTGGCCGACCTCGCCTGGCACGACGGCACCCCGGTCGCCGTCGCGCCCCGCCAGATCCTGCGCCGCCAGCTGGAGCGGCTCGCCGCCTACGGCTACACCGCCCAGGTCGGCACCGAGCTGGAGTTCATCGTCTTCAAGGACAGCTACGAGGCGGCCTGGGACGCGGGCTACCGCGGCCTGACCCCCGCCAACCAGTACAACGTCGACTACTCCATCCTCGGCACCGGCCGCGTCGAACCCCTGCTGCGCCGGCTGCGCAACGACATGGCCGGCGCCGGCCTCACCGTGGAGTCCGCCAAGGGCGAGTGCAACCCCGGCCAGCACGAGATCGCCTTCCGCTACGCCGAGGCCCTGCGCACCTGCGACCAGCACGCCCTGTACAAGACCGGCGCCAAGGAGATCGCCGCCCAGGAGGGCGTCTCGATCACCTTCATGGCCAAGTACAACGAACGCGAGGGCAACTCCTGCCACATCCACCTCTCCCTCGCCGACGCCGACGGCCGCAACGCGATGGCCGGCCCCGACGGCATGTCCGACGTGATGCGGCACTTCCTCGCCGGACAGCTCGCCGCCCTGCGCGACTTCTGCCTGCTGTACGCCCCCAACATCAACTCCTACAAGCGGTTCCAGCCCGGCTCCTTCGCGCCCACCGCCGTCGCCTGGGGCCACGACAACCGCACCTGCGCCCTGCGCGTGGTCGGCCACGGCCGCTCCCTGCGCTTCGAGAACCGCCTCCCCGGCGGGGACGTCAACCCCCACCTCGCCGTCGCCGGACTGGTCGCGGCCGGCCTGTACGGCATCGAGCACGAACTCGAACTGCCCGAACCCTGCCCCGGAAACGCCTACACCGCCGGGTTCGAGCACGTCCCCACCACCCTCCGGGAGGCCGCCGGACTGTGGGAGGACAGCCCGATCGCCAAGGCCGCCTTCGGGGACGAGGTGGTCGCGCACTACCGCAACATGGCGCGCGTCGAGCTGGACGCCTTCGACGCCGCGGTCACCGACTGGGAGCTGCGCCGCTCCTTCGAACGCCTGTGAAAGGTCACCACGTGTCCGACCCGAACGAGCTGACCGTCCTGAACCCCGCCACCGAGGAGACCGTCGCCACCGTTGCCGCCGCCAGCGAGGAGGACGTCGTCGCGGCCGTCGCACGGGCCGTACGGGCCCAGCGGACCTGGGCCGCCCTCGCCCCCGCCGACCGGGCCCGGCTGCTGCGCCGCTTCGCGGACGTGGTCGACGCCCACACCGAGGAGCTCGCCCGGCTGGAGGTCCGCGAGGCCGGCCACACCCTCGGCAACGCCCGCTGGGAGGCCGGCAACGCCCGCGACCTGCTCCTGTACGCGGCCGGCGGCGCCGAACGCCTGCTCGGCCGCCAGATCCCGGCACCCGGCGGCTGGGACGTCACCTTCCACGAACCCCTGGGCGTGATCGGGGTGATCGCCCCCTGGAACTTCCCCATGCCGATCGCCGCCTGGGGCTCCTTCCCGGCGCTCGCCGCGGGCAACACGGTCGTCCTCAAGCCCGCCGAGGCCACGCCGCTCACCGCGCTCCGCCTCGCCGAACTGGCCCTTAAGGCGGGCCTGCCCGAACACGTCCTCCAGGTGCTGCCCGGCTACGGCACCACCGCCGGCCGCGCCCTGGTGGACCACCCGGACGTCGCCAAGATCGTGTTCACCGGCTCCACCCGCACCGGCCGCGAGGTCATGGAACGCTGCGCCCGGCTGGTCAAACCGGTCACCCTCGAACTCGGCGGCAAGAGCCCCAACGTCGTCTTCGCCGACGCCGACCTCACCGCCGCCCTCGACCCCTTCTCCTTCCTCGACAACTCCGGCCAGGACTGCTGCGCCCGCACCCGCATCCTGATCCAGCAGACCGTGCTGGAAGAGGCCAGGGAACTGCTCGCCGAGGCGCTGGCCGCGGTGGTCGTCGGCGACCCGGCCGACGAGAAGACCCAGATGGGCCCGCTGATCTCGGCACGGCAGCGGGAGCGCGTACGGTCCTACGTCCCCGACGGCGCCCCGGCCCTGCGCGGCAGCGCCCCCGACGGCCCCGGCTTCTGGTTCCCGCCGACCGTGCTCACCGGGGAGCGGCACGACAGCCGGGCGGCCCGCGAGGAGATCTTCGGACCCGTGGCCGTCCTGCTGCCCTTCACCGACGAGCAGGACGCCGTCCGCCTCGCCAACGACACCCCCTACGGCCTGTCCGGCTCGGTCTGGACCCGGGACGTGGGCCGTGCCCTGCGCGTCTCCCAGGCCGTCCGCGCGGGCAACCTGTCCGTGAACTCCCACTCCAGCGTCCGCTACTGGACCCCGTTCGGCGGCTTCAAGCACTCCGGGCTCGGCCGCGAACTCGGCCCCGACGCCCTGACCGCCTTCACCGAGACCAAGAACGTCTTCATCAGCACGGAGGGCCCCGCACAGTGACCGACAACAGTGTCTGCCGCCGCCTGACCGGCCGTACCGCCGTCGTGACCGGAGCCGGCAGCGGCATCGGCCTCGCCACCGCCCGCCGCCTCGCCTCCGAGGGCGCCCACGTGGTCTGCGCGGACGTGGACGAGGTACGCGGCAAGGCCGCCGCCGACGAGGTGGGCGGACTCTTCGTCAGGACCGACGTCACCGACCCCGAGCAGGTCGAGGCGCTGTTCAAGACGGCGTACGACACCTACGGCAGCGTCGACGTCGCCTTCAACAACGCCGGCATCTCCCCGCCCGACGACGACTCCATCCTGGAGACCGGCCTGGAGGCCTGGAAACGCGTCCAGGAGGTCAACCTCACCTCCGTGTACCTGTGCTGCAAGGCCGCCATCCCCTATATGCGGCGCCAGGGCAAGGGCTCCATCATCAACACCGCGTCCTTCGTGGCCCGGATGGGCGCGGCCACCAGCCAGATCTCGTACACCGCGTCCAAGGGCGGAGTCCTCGCCATGTCCCGTGAACTCGGCGTGCAGTTCGCCCGGGAGGGCATCCGGGTCAACGCCCTGTGCCCCGGCCCGGTCAACACCCCGCTCCTGCGGGAGCTGTTCGCCAAGGACCCCGAGCGCGCCGCGCGCCGCCTGGTGCACATCCCCGCCGGCCGGTTCGCCGAGGCCGAGGAGATCGCCGCCGCCGTCGCCTTCCTCGCCAGCGACGACTCCTCCTTCGTCAACGCCACCGACTTCCTGGTGGACGGCGGCCTCACCGGCGCCTACGTCACCCCCCTGTAGGACGTCTCACAGGAAGGCGCGCCCCTCACCCCGGTAGGTCGGCACGGTCGCGGTCACCGCGTCCCCCTCGATCAGGTGCAGCGCCTCGAACCGCTCGCACAGCTCGCCCGCCTTGGCGTGCCGGAACCACACCTTGTCACCGATGAGCAGGTCGTCGGCGGGCGAGCCGAGCAGCGGGGTCTGCACCTCCCCGGCGCCCTCCTGCGGGTCGTACCGCAGCCCCTCGGGCAGATACGGCACCGGCAGCCGGTCGGGCCCGGCGGCACCGGAGGCCGGGTAACCGCCGCCGAGCACCGTGACGACACCGACACCGGGCCGCCGGACCACCGGCTGCGCGAACAGGGCGGCCGGACGGCCCGTGAACGAGGTGTAGTTGTCGAACAGGCGCGGCACGTACAGCCCCGAACCGGCGGCTATCTCGGTGACCGCGTCCTCGGCGGCGGTGTGCTGCACACTGCCGGTGCCGCCGCCGTTCACGAACTCCAGGTCCGGGGCGACGGCCCGTACCGCCCGCACGACCGCCGCCCGCCGCTCGGCCAGCTCCCGCCGGGCGGCGGCCTGCATCAGCCGGATCGCCCGGGACCGCACCGGCCGGCCCGCGACCGCGTCCCCGACACCGGCGACATGCCCCTCGTACGCCATGATCCCCACCAGCCGGAAGCCCGGCCGCCGGGCCACCGAGCGGGCCAGCTCGGCGAGTCGGGCGGGGGAGTGCAGCGGCGAGCGCCGGGCGCCGATCCGCACCCGGCCGCCCAGCAGCCGTAGCGAGGTGTCCAACTCCAGGCACACCCGCACGACTTCGCGCCCGCCGTCGCGGGCGGCGTCGATGAGGTCCAGGTGCGCCGGATCGTCGACCATCACGGTGACGGCACCGGCGAGCTTCGGATCGGCGGCCAGCTCGGCGAAGTGCGCCCGGTCGGCGGACGGATAGGCCAGCAGCACGTCCTCGAACCCCGACCGCGCCAGCCACAGCGACTCGGCCAGGGTGAACGACATGACGCCCCGGAAGCCGTCCTTGGCCAGGACCCGCTCCAGCAGGGCCCGGCAGCGCACCGACTTGCTGGCGACCCGCACGGGCTTGCCCCCGGCCCGGCGCAGCAGGTCGTCCGCGTTGGCGTCGAACGCGTCCAGGTCGACGATCGCGAGGGGGGCGTCGAGATGGGCGGTGGCCCGGTCGTAACGGGCCCGGGCGGCGGCAGGCGCAGTCATGGCGGAAGCCTGCCAGAGAGGATTACCGCAGGGTAGGGGGACGTTCCGGGCAGATGCCCCGGGCACGTGGACCGGTTCCGTCCCGGCCCCCGACAAGCCGTAGAGTAACGCGCACGTGCGACGGACCGCGCCCGGCGGCCCCAGGTGAACCGGGATGCCCGTCCGGCCGTACGGGTATGCGTGCCCGGAAGGAACCTGCGCACCGGGCGGACGGCGGACGGCCCGCGTACGAAGGAAACGGCCCTGGGCACGAGGAAACGGGGGGTGCATGAGCACGGAAGCGCGGCACACCCCCGTACCGCCCCGCCCTTCGGCTCCGCCGCCCCCCGGGAGCACCGACACGGCCCGCTTCGACGGCGCCGCCATCGAGCCGGCGGCCGGTACGATCCCGCGCCCCTCGATGCCCACGGCCCCTCAGCCGGCCGACGACCCCGACGACGAACCGTCGGTTTTCACCCCGCGCGCCGTACGACCCCCGCGTCCCCCGGCGGTACCCGAGGTCCCCGATCCGGTGAGCCCGCCTCCGCCGCCCGCGTCCGCCCGCTTTCCCGACGCGCCGCCGAGCGCGGGGGCCGGTGCGGGGCGTGCCGGCGGCGGACCCCAGGGGCCGGGCGAGCGGCCCGCGGTGAGGTCCGGCGCCCGGCCCGGCGCTCGGTCCGGCCCCGCGGCGACTCCCGCGCACACGCCCGCGGGAACGGCCGGGGGGAGCGCCTCGCGGGTCGCTCCCGGGACCGTTGCCGCGCCTGCCGCGCCTGCCGTACAGCCGGCACCGGTGGCGGGGACCGGGTCACGGCCCGGCGACGACCAGGCGTCCCGGCGGGGGACACCCCGGCAGACGGCCCCGGCCGAGTCGGCGTCGGAGACGACCAGGCGGCTGCGTCCGGTTCCGCCCGCCCCCGGTGGCGGGCCTGCCACCGGCGTCGCGTCTGCCCCCGGTGATGGACCGGTGCCCGGCCGACCGGTGACCGGTGTGCGGGCCGGGAGTCCGCCGGCGGGCGGGGCACCGGCAGGCCCCGGCAGGCCCGGCCCGGACCGCTCCTGGCGTACCGGTCCGGCCGGCCGGCCCCGCGTGTCGTTGGCGGAACCCGAGCTGCCCGGCGCGCGCACGCGCCCCCGGGTGGGCCCGCGCACCGCCGCTGCCGCCACCTGCCTCGTCCTCGGCCTCGGCCTCGTCGGCGGGGCCGCCGCCGGCAGCTGGCTCACCGGGGACGGCGACGACGCCGCCGCCCGCACCGCGTACAGCGCCGCCGGCGGTCTCTGGCACAGCGTGCCCGTGGACCAGCTCTTCCCGCCCACCGTCCAGGGCACCGGCGCCGGCCCCGGCGGAGCCGACCGCACCTGGACCCGTATCGCCGTGGCCCCGGACGGCGGCTGCGCCCACGCCTTCGACCCGCTGCTGGCCCGGGCCCTGGCCCCGGCCGGCTGCCGACGGCTGCTGCGCGCCACCTACACCGACGCCACCCAGAGCCATGTCACCACCGTCGGCCTGCTGTTCACCGACGCCGACCCCGCCGCCATGGCCGCGCTCGCCGCCCGCTTCCGCGAGGAGCGCCTGGACCGGCGCCCCGACCTGATGCCCCGGCCGTACGCCGCCGCCGGCACGGCCGCCGCCGGCTTCGGCGACCGGCAGCGGGCCTCCTGGACCCTCTCCGTCCTCACCGACGCCCCCGTGGTGGCGTACGCCGTCTCCGGGTGGGCCGACGGCCGTATCGTCGACGCGCCCCAGCCCGCCGCCGACGCCGTCCGGACCGGCGCCGCCACCGCCCCGGCCCAGGCCGGCCTCGGCAACGAGGCCAAGGGCCTGGCCGACCGCATCGAACGGCGGCTGCGCAAGACCATCGGCACGGCCACGGAGAAGTCCGCATGACCCGATCGACCGGCGGCCGCCGCAGGGCCCTCGCCGCCGTGGCGAGCCTGCTGCTCACCGCCTCCCTCGCCCTGCTGCCCGCCGCCTCGGCCCACGCCGACGGCCTGCGCGCCCGGCAGTGGGCCCTGACCGCGCTCCACCTGGAGGAGGCCTGGCAGACCACCGAGGGCCGGGGCGTCACCGTCGCCGTCCTGGACACCGGCGTGGAGTCCGGCCACCCGGACCTCGCCGGGAACGTGCTGCCCGGCAAGGACATGATCGGCTTCGGCGCCGGGCCCGGCGAACGCCTGTGGGCCCGGCACGGCACCGCCATGGCCGGCATCATCGCCGGGCACGGCCACGGCCCCGGCAACGCCGACGGCGTCCTGGGTGTGGCCCCGGAGGCGAAGATCCTGCCGGTCCGCGTGATCCTGGAGGACGGCGATCCCGCCCGTGCCAAGGCCCGCACCACCCGCGGCACCGCCCTGGCCGACGGCATCCGCTGGGCCGCCGACCACGGCGCCGACGTCATCAACCTCTCCCTCGGCGACGACTCCAGCTCCGCCCATCCCGAACCCGGCGAGGACGAGGCCGTGCAGTACGCCCTGGGCAAAGGCGTGGTCGTCGTCGCCTCCGCGGGCAACGGCGGAGACAAGGGCGACCACGTCTCCTACCCGGCCGCCTACCCGGGCGTCATCGCCGTCACCGCCGTGGACGAGTACGGCACCCGCGCCGCCTTCTCCACCCGCCGCTGGTACGCGGCGGTCAGCGCGCCCGGCGTCGACGTCGTCATCGCCGACCCCGACCACAAGTACTACGCGGGCTGGGGCACGAGCGCGGCCTCCGCCTTCGTCTCCGGAGCGGCGGCCCTGATCCGGTCGGCCCACCCCGGCCTCGCCCCGGCCCAGATCAAGAAGCTGCTGGAGGACACCGCGCGGGACGCCCCGGCCGGCGGCCGGGACGACTCCCGGGGCTTCGGCATGATCGACCCGGCGGCGGCACTGAAGGCCGCCGCCCGTCTCCAGCCGCGACGCCTGCACGCCGCGTCGTACGGCGAGAAGTACTTCGGCCCCGGCCCGGACACCCCCGAGGCCGCCGAAGGCACCGCCGGCTGGGCGGCTCCGCTCGCCGGCGGCGTGGGCGCGGTCCTCCTGGTGGCCGGGGTGGTCCTCTGGCGCGGCCGCGGCCGCCGGCTCTGAGCCCCGCTGCCCGGCGACGTACCCCGGCCCCCGGGTAGCGCACCGAAGCGCCCGGCAGCGAGCCGGGCACCGACGAAGACCCGCACCGCGGCCCGGCGGCCCCCGCCCCGCGCAGCCCGGGGCCCTTGGCCCGGTCGCCCCCCTATAGGGTCGGTGACCGTGGCGAACAAGAACATTCCCGACCCCGGCTTCTCCGACGACGACGGCTCCGCCGACCCCCGGCTGAGCGCCGCGCTCGCCGCCTGGGCCGAGGACCGCGGTGCCCTCGGGCCCGTCCTGGAGGCGCTCAAGGGCGCCCGCCTGCTGGTCCCCGTCGTCGCCGTGCTCGGCGAGGTGGAGGAGGACGAGAACGGGCTGCGCCGCGAGAAGACCAGCGACATGGCCGTACCCACGCTGAAGGCCGGCGACCGCACCGCGCTGCCCGCCTTCACCTCCACCGACTCCCTGGCCCGCTGGGACCCCGCGGCCCGCCCGGTCGCCGTACCCCTGCACCAGGCGCTCCAGGCCGCCGCGCACGAGAAGGCCGACACGGTCGTGCTGGACCTCGCCGGACCGGTGCCGTTCGAGCTGACCGGCCCGGCGCTGCTCGCCCTCGCCGAGGGGCGCACCAGCACCGACCCGCTCGCCGACCCGGCCGTGGTGGCGGCCGTCCGTACGGCGGTGGCGGCGGAGCCCGCCGTGCTGCGCGCCCACCTCGGCCCCGGGCGGGCCGACGGCACCCTCGCCCTCGTCCTCGACCCGGCCGCGCCGCCCGCCGAGGCCGCCCGCGCGGTCGCCGGACGGCTCGCCGCCGACGAAACACTGCGGGCCCGCCTGGTGCGCGGCCTCGACCTGGCGCTGCTGCCGGCCGGGACCACGCCTCCGGGCGAGCCCTTGTACGTGAAGGAATGAGACCGTACGCGAGGTACGGGGAGGGTCAGCCGTAGACCGGGCCGGTGTACTTCTCGCCCGGCCCCTGGCCCGGCTCGTCCGGGACGATCGACGCCTCGCGGAACGCCAGCTGGAGCGACTTCAGGCCGTCGCGCAGCGGGGCCGCGTGGAAGGAGCTGATCTCGGTCGCGCTCGCGTCCAGCAGACCGGCGAGCGCGGTGATCAGCTTGCGGGCCTCGTCCAGGTCCTTGTACTTCTCGCCCTCCTCGCTCAGCCCGAGCTTCACGGCGGCGGCGCTCATCAGGTTGACGGCGACCGTCACGATCACCTCGACGGCGGGGACCTCGGCGATGTCCCGGGTCATCGCGTCGAAGTCGGGGGACTCAGGAGGGGTGTCACTCATGCCCCACACGATAGGCCCCGCCGGGCGCGCCCCGGCCCGCGGGAGTCCGCCCCGCACGGCCCGTGCGCACGGTTTGGCACCCTCTGTGTCAACCCTGTAGTCTGGGGGAAACGACCGGCCGGACACCTGCGTGTTCGGCCCACAAGTGGAGGCTCCGATCTCCCACCTGGTCCGTCCTCCGGGACGGCGGGTCCGGTCAGGTGACCGCCATCGTTCCGTACGGGCGATGGAGTCGCCCGAAAGCGCGCCCCGCGACATCGCGGCGGTGCTCCGGATGTATAGGAGCCCCGCATGTGATCGTCCGGGGCATTTTTGCTGCTTCGGCGCGGTTAGGTCTAACGAATACAGACGTTACGCGGCTGTCCGCCAGACCGTCGCGTGGTGCTACCGAGGAGGATCCATCAGCGCCGAGCCCCGCATCAACGACCGGATTCGCGTTCCCGAGGTGCGACTTGTCGGTCCCAGTGGCGAGCAGGTCGGCATCGTGCCGCTCGCGAAGGCACTGGAGCTTGCGCAGGAGTACGACCTGGACCTGGTCGAGGTCGCGGCGAACGCCCGTCCGCCCGTGTGCAAGCTCATGGACTACGGGAAGTTCAAGTACGAGTCGGCCATGAAGGCCCGTGAGGCGCGCAAGAACCAGGCGCACACGGTCATCAAGGAGATGAAGCTCCGGCCGAAGATCGACCCGCACGACTATGACACCAAGAAGGGTCACGTCGTCCGGTTCCTCAAGCAGGGCGACAAGGTCAAGATCACGATCATGTTCCGTGGCCGTGAGCAGTCCCGCCCCGAGCTGGGCTACCGACTGCTGCAGCGGCTCGCGGAGGACGTCCAGGACCTCGGTTTCGTGGAGTCGAACCCGAAGCAGGACGGCCGAAACATGATCATGGTCCTCGGTCCGCACAAGAAGAAGACCGAGGCGATGGCCGAGGCCCGTCAGGCGCAGGAGGCCCGCAAGGCCGAAGCGAAGGCGAACCCCGGCAAGTCGCAGAACCCTGCCGAGGCCGAGGCGCCTTCCGAGGAGCCGGCCGAGGCGTGATCCCCGGGGGACGTACGTCCCTGTAGGTCCCCGAGGATGTAACCGAAAGAAGAGAGCGACGCTCCACCGTGCCCGGTTTTCACGACCGGGCACCGGAGCGCCACCGACGAGGAGATAACGGCGCTATGCCGAAGAACAAGTCGCACAGCGGTGCCAGCAAGCGCTTCAAGGTCACCGGCTCCGGCAAGGTGCTCCGCGAGCGCGCCGGCAAGCGCCACCTGCTTGAGCACAAGTCGTCCCGCGTCACGCGTCGCCTCACCGGCAACGCCGAGATGGCCCCGGGCGACGCCGCGAAGATCAAGAAGCTTCTCGGCAAGTGACGCCGCGGCGCCCTGTGAGCGCCGTGCGTCTGGACCGGGACCGAATCGTTTCCGGGTCGTGTGAGGACCCCCACGACCCCGCTACAAGGAGTTAACAAGTGGCACGCGTCAAGCGGGCAGTCAACGCCCACAAGAAGCGCCGGGCGATCCTGGAGCAGGCCTCCGGCTACCGCGGTCAGCGTTCGCGCCTGTACCGCAAGGCCAAGGAGCAGGTCACCCACTCGCTGGTCTACAACTACAACGACCGCAAGAAGCGCAAGGGCGACTTCCGTCAGCTGTGGATCCAGCGCATCAACGCCGCTGCCCGCGCCAACGGCATCACCTACAACCGCTTCATCCAGGGTCTGAAGGCCGCGAACGTCGAGGTCGACCGCAAGATCCTGGCCGAGCTGGCCGTGAACGACGCGAACGCCTTCGCGGCGCTCGTCGAGGTCGCCCAGAAGGCGCTGCCGTCGGACGTCAACGCGCCCAAGGCCGCGTGACGCCGCGCCGGCTTTAGCCGACGCTCACTTCGGGACCCGCAGGCTGCATAGCTTGCGGGTCCTGTTGTTGGGGCCTCCAGGCAGTCGTCCGGCTGCCGGCCGGTGGGGGCTTGTCGCGCAGTTCCCCGCGCTCCTTACGGGGCGCCGCGGCCACCCCGCGTGGAAAGACGAGAGAACTCATCCGAAGGTGAAGAACAACATGCCCCCCGTCAGCCCCGAGCTGATCTCCCCCCGGTCCGCGCGTGTCTCTGCTGCCCGGCGGCTTGCCAAGCGGAACTTCCGGGGCAAGGACCGGCTGTTCCTCGCGGAGGGGCCGCAGGCGGTGCGGGAGGGTGCCGGGCACCGGGGTGCCGACGGGAGCGCGACGCTCGTGGAGCTGTTCGCCACCGTCGAGGCCGCCGAGCGGTACGCCGACATCGTGGGGGAGGCGCGCGACGCCGGCGCCCGGGTGCACCTGGCCTCCGAGGAGGTCATCGCCGAGATCTCCACCACCGTCACCCCGCAGGGCCTGGTCGGGGTCTGCCGGTTCCTGGACACCCCCTTCGAGGAGATCCTCGCCGCCCGGCCCAGGCTGGTCGCGGTCCTCGCCCACGTACGCGACCCCGGCAACGCCGGCACCGTGCTGCGCTGCGCCGACGCCGCCGGCGCGGAGGCCGTGATCCTCACCGACGCCTCCGTGGACCTGTACAACCCCAAGGCCGTCCGGGCCTCCGTCGGCTCCCACTTCCATCTGCCCGTCGCCGTCGGCGTCCCCGTCGAGCGGGCCGTGGCCGGTCTGCAGGAGGCCGGGGTGCGGATCCTCGCCGCCGACGGGGCCGGCGACCGCGACCTGGACGAGGAACTGGACAAGGGCACCATGGGCGGACCCACCGCCTGGGTGTTCGGCAACGAGGCCTGGGGGCTGCCCGAGGAGACCCGCGCCCTCGCCGACGCCGTCGTACGCGTGCCCATCCACGGCAAGGCCGAGAGCCTGAACCTCGCCACGGCCGCCGCCGTATGCCTGTACGCGTCGGCCCGTGCACAGCGCGCCTCCGGAGGGTGCCGCTCCGTCACCGAGAGCTAGTAGGGTGACCAGCGCGGGGCCCTGCGCCGTCTGAGAGGTGGGGTACGGGGATGAGTGTGGCCGGCACGAGCACCGCGCCGGAGGGACGGGACGAACGGGACACACCCGTGCCCGGCCCGGGCGGCAACCGGGGCCTCGACCCGGAGCAGCTGCCCGACGGCCTCGTCGTCGCCGACGAAAAAGGCCGCGTGACCTGCTTCAACGCCGCCGCCGCGCGCATCACCGGGGTACCGCCCGCCGGCGCCCTCGGACAGCCGCTGGAGAAGGCGCTGCCATTAGAGGACCTGGAGGGGCGCCGCTGGTGGCAGCTCACCGACCCCTACGGCGGACTCGCCATCCGGGCCCGGCAGCCCGAGCGCAACCTGCTGCTGCCGGGCGGCCGGGAGGTCCTGGTCACCGTCCGCTACGTACGCGACGAACCGCTGGGGCCGGTGCGGTCCGTGGTCGTCTCCCTCCGGGACACCGAGGCCCGCCGCCGCACCGAGCGCAGCCACGCCGAGCTGATCGCCACCGTCGCCCATGAGCTGCGCTCCCCGCTGACCTCGGTGAAGGGCTTCACCGCCACCCTGCTCGCCAAATGGGAACGCTTCACCGACGACCAGAAACGGCTCATGCTGGAGACCGTCGACGCCGACGCCGACCGGGTCACCCGGCTCATCGCCGAACTGCTGGACATCTCCCGCATCGACTCCGGGCGCCTGGAGGTCCGCCGCCAGCCCGTCGACATAGGAGCCGCCGTCTCCCGGCACATCCAGGCCTATGTGGCGGCCGGCCAGCCCGCCGAGCGGTTCCTGCTGCGCATCGAACAGCCGCTGCCCGCCCTGTGGGCCGACCCCGACAAGATCGACCAGGTGCTCAGCAACCTCATCGAAAATGCCGTGCGGCACGGCGAGGGAACCGTCACCATCGATGTCACGCCCTCGGCGTCCCCGCGCGAGGGCGAGGAAACCGGCACATCGGTCACGGTGAGCGACGAAGGGCCCGGCATCCCGGAGGAGTCCATGAACCGCGTCTTCACCCGCTTCTGGCGGGGCAGCAAGCGTGGCGGCACCGGCCTCGGGCTCTACATCGTCAAGGGCATCGTGGAGGCCCACGGCGGCACCATCACGGTCGGCCGCGCCCCCCGCGGCGGCGCCGAGTTCCGATTTACCCTGCCCGTGGCGGCCCCGGCGTATCTCGCCTGACGGCCCACGGGCTCTCCGCATACCGCCACCCCGTTAGACTCGGCCTTTGGCACCTTTGTGTCCTTCACGGGCCCTCGCGAGTCGGTGACGGGCACCATCCGCCAGGGGGCACCCCCCAGCGTCGGCTGGGGAACAATCGGAAGCACGGGAAGAGATGTCGGCACCCAATAAGTCGTACGACCCTGTCGAGGTCGAGGCGTTGAAACCGGAAGAGATCGAGCGCATGCGGGACGAGGCGCTCGCCGCCTTCGCCGCCGCGGACTCCCTCGACGCGCTCCACGAGGCCAAGGTCGCCCACACCGGCCCCGCCTCCCCGCTGGCCCTCGCCAACCGCGAGATCGGCGCCCTGCCCCCGCACGCCAAGGCCGAGGCCGGCAAGCGCGTCGGTATGGCCCGCGGCGCCGTCAACAAGGGCCTCGCCGCCCGCCAGGCCGAACTGGAGGCCGAGCGCGACGCCCGGGTGCTGGTCGAGGAGGACGTCGACGTCACGCTGCCGTACGACCGCGTCCCGGCCGGCGCCCGCCACCCCCTCACCACGCTCTCGGAGCGCATCGAGGACATCTTCGTGGCCATGGGCTACGAGGTCGCCGAGGGCCCGGAGGCGGAGGCGGAGTGGTTCAACTTCGATTCGCTCAACATCGGCCCGGACCACCCGGCCCGCGGCGAGGCCGACACCTTCTTCGTCCAGGGCCCCGACGGCGACGCCGCCTCCGGTGTGGTGCTGCGCACCCACACCTCGCCCGTGCAGGTCCGCTCGCTGCTCGACCGCGGACTGCCGGTCTATGTGATCTGCCCCGGCCGCGTGTACCGCACCGACGAGCTGGACGCCACCCACACCCCGGTCTTCCACCAGGTCGAGCTGCTCGCCGTGGACGAGGGCCTGACCATGGCCGACCTCAAGGGCACCCTGGACCACATGGTCCAGTCCCTGTTCGGTGAGGGCATGAAGACCCGGCTGCGCCCGAACTTCTTCCCCTTCACCGAGCCGAGCGCCGAGATGGACATGCTCTGCTACGTCTGCAAGGGCGAGTCCGTCGGCAACCCCGACCGGCCCTGCCGCACCTGCTCGTCCGAGGGCTGGATCGAGCTCGGCGGCTGCGGCATGGTCAACCCGCGGGTGCTCACCGCCTGCGGCGTCGACCCGGAGAAGTACAGCGGCTTCGCCTTCGGGTTCGGCATCGAGCGGATGCTGATGTTCCGCCACAACGTCGAAGACATGCGAGACATGGTCGAGGGTGACGTCCGGTTCACCCGGCCGTTCGGGATGGAGATCTGATGCGGGTCCCGCTTTCTTGGCTGCGGGAGTACGTCGACCTGCCGGCGACGGAGACCGGCCGCGACGTCCAGGCCAAGCTCATTTCGGCCGGCCTGGAGGTCGAGACCGTCGAACAGCTCGGCGCCGACCTCAAGGGCCCGCTGGTCGTCGGCCAGGTGCTGACCATCGAGGAGCTGGAGGGCTTCAAGAAGCCGATCCGCTTCTGCACGGTCGACGTCGGCCAGGCCAACGGCACCGGTGAGCCCCAGGAGATCGTCTGCGGCGCCCGCAACTTCGCGGTCGGTGACAAGGTCGTCGTGGTCCTGCCCGGCGCCACCCTTCCCGGCGGCTTCTCCATCGCCGCCCGCAAGACCTACGGCAAGGTCTCGCACGGCATGATCTGCTCCGGCGACGAGCTGGGCATGGGCGACGACGGCACCCACGGCATCATCGTGCTGCCGCCGGAGACCGAGGTCGGCAAGGACGCCGTCGAGCTGCTGGAGCTGGTGGACGAGGTCCTGGACATCGCCGTCACCGCCAACCGCGGCGACTGCCTGTCCATCCGCGGCGTGGCCCGCGAGACCGCCATCGCCTACGGCCTGCCGCTGCGCGACCCGGCCCTGATCGACGTACCGGCCCCGAACGCCTTCGGTTACCCGGTCCAGGTCTCCGAGCCGCACGGCTGCGACCGCTTCACCGCCCGCACGGTCACCGGACTGCGCCCCGAGGCCCGCTCCCCGATCTGGCTCCAGCGCCGGCTGCAGAAGGTCGGCATGCGCCCGGTCTCGCTCGCCGTGGACATCGCGAACTACGTGATGATGGAGCTGGGCCAGCCGCTGCACACCTACGACCGGAAGCTGATCCAGGGCACCATCGGCGTGCGCCGGGCCGAGGAGGGCGAGAAGCTCGTCACCCTCGACGGCGTCGAGCGCACCCTGCACGCCGAGGACCTGGTCATCACCGACGAGCGCGGCCCGATCGGGCTCGCCGGCGTGATGGGCGGCGCCAACACCGAGATCGCCGATCACGAGGACGCGGAGAGCGCGACGACCGAGGTGGTCATCGAGGCCGCCCACTTCGACGCCGTCTCCATCGCCCGTACGGCCCGCCGGCACAAGCTGCTGTCCGAGGCGTCCCGCCGCTTCGAGCGCGGCGTCGACCCGCAGGCGGCGGCCGCCGCCGCGCAGCGCACCGTGGACCTGCTGGTCCTGCTCGCGGGCGGCACGGCGGAGGCCGGCGTCACCGAGGTCATCGCGCCCTCGGCACCGCACACCATCACCCTCCCGGCCGACCACCCGGACAAGGTCGCGGGCGTCACCTACGGCCGCGAGACGGTCGTCCGCCGCCTCCAGGAGGTCGGCTGCGACGTCTACGGACAGGACGAGCTGATCGTCACCGTCCCGTCCTGGCGGCCCGACCTGGCCGACCCCAACGACCTCGCCGAGGAGGTCATCCGCCTGGAGGGCTACGAGAACCTGCCCTCCACGCTGCCCAAGCCGCCCTCCGGCCGGGGCCTGACCCACCGGCAGCGGCTGCACCGTCGGGCCGGCCGCGCGCTGGCCGGCGCCGGGTACGTCGAGGCGCCGAACTACCCCTTCGTCAGCGAGCAGGTCTTCGACCAGCTCCAGCTGGCGGCCGACGACCCGGCCCGCCGGGTCGTCAAGCTGGTCAACCCGCTCAGCGACGAGGAGCCCGCGCTGCGCACCACGCTGCTGCCGGGCCTGCTCGGCGCCCTGCGGCGCAACGTGGGCCGGGGCTCGCACGACCTGGCGCTGTTCGAGACCGGGCTGGTCTTCCACCCGCGCGAGGTAAACCGTGCCGCCGCGCACCTGCCCGTCGACCGGCGTCCCACCGACGAGGAGATCGCCGCGCTGAACGCCGCGCTGCCCGAGCAGCCGCGGCACGCGGCCGTCGTCCTGGCCGGCGCGCGCGAGCAGGCCGGCTGGTGGGGCAAGGGCCGCCCGGCGGACTGGGCCGACGCCGTGGAGGCGGCACGCACCCTCGCCGGCGAGGCCGGCGCGGAGCTGGTCGTGCGCAAGGGCCAGTACGGTCCCTGGCACCCCGGCCGGTGCGCCGAGCTGGTGGTCGTCGCCGACGGCACCGAGAAGGCCGTCGGCCACGCGGGCGAGCTGCACCCGCGGGTCCTGAAGGCCCTGGGCCTGCCCGAGCGCACCTGCGCGATGGAGCTGGACCTGGACGCGCTGGAGGCGGCGGGCAACGGCGTGCCGCAGGCTCCGGGCATCTCCACGTTCCCGGTCGCCACGCAGGACGTCGCCCTCGTCGTGGACAAGCCGGTACCGGCCGCCGAGGTCGAGGCCGCGCTGCGCGAAGGCGCGGGCGAACTGCTGGAGTCCATCCGGCTGTTCGACGTGTACGAGAACGCGGAGCAGCTGGGCGAGGGCCGCAAGTCGCTCGCGTACGCGCTGCGGTTCCGGGCGGGCGACCGGACGCTGACCGTGGACGAGGCGTCGGCGGCGCGGGACGCGGCGGTCGCCCTCGCGGGCGAGCGGACGGGAGCGGTGCTGCGCGGCTGAGCGCCGCCTCCCCCATCCAAGCCGCATAAATCCCGCTTGGATGGGGGAGGAGCTCACTCATTCGAGTGGGAACCCGGGGTGATCCGGCCCGCTCGGGTCGTGCCCTCGACAGAATCGGACCGGCCTTTCGGGGTCGGTCCGTCTGCTCTGTCAGGCCCACATGGGGGACCACAGGCATGATCCGCATCAAGGCACGGGCGCCCACCGGGCGGGCAACCGTACTGCCCACGGTCTGGGGAGCCGTCGCGGTCGGCTACAAGTTCGGCTGCCCGCTCGCCCAGCAGAGCGGCCTCGGGGCGCGCATCGTCACCAGCGCCGTGTTCTTCGCCGTCGGCACCGGCCTCGTCCTGCATGTCCGCCGCACCCTGCTGAGGGAGCTGCGGATCGCCCGGCGGGTGGCGCGCGCCGCGCAGAACGTCGTCCTGCGTCCGCCACCGCCCCGTCTGGACGGGATCGACGTCGCCGCCGCCCAGCTCTCCGCCGACCGGGGCGCGAGTGTGGGCGGCGATCTGTACGGGGCCGTCGCCACCGAGCACGGCGTCCGCGTGGTGATGGGGGACGTACGGGGGCACGGGCTGGCCGCCCTGGGCACCGTCGCCGCCCTGCTCGGCAGCTTCCGCGAGGCCGCCCACGACGAGGCCGATCTGGACCGGGTGCTGCGCCGGCTGGACCGCGCCCTCGCCCGCCACCTGCGCGAACGCGCCCGCGCCGAGCATCCGGCGCACGGCGGTGCCGGGCCGGACACCCCGGTCGCGGAGGAGTTCGTCACC
This sequence comes from Streptomyces nogalater, assembly GCF_039532885.1. Classification (NCBI taxonomy): domain Bacteria; kingdom Bacillati; phylum Actinomycetota; class Actinomycetes; order Kitasatosporales; family Streptomycetaceae; genus Streptomyces; species Streptomyces nogalater. The sequence continues at coordinate 212,489 of NZ_BAAASM010000036.1, forward strand.
GTGCTGCTCCTGGAGATCGGCCCCGACGGCGAGGTGCGCGCCCTCAACTGCGGCCACCCGTGGCCGTATCTGCTCAGCGGTACGACGGCCGGCCCGCTCTCGCACGCCGAACCGCTCCCGCCGCTCGGGCCGTTCCCGCTGCCGGCCGGGCTGACGGCCCGCTCCTGCGGCCGGCTGCTGCCGGGGGAGTCCCTGGTGCTGTTCACGGACGGGGCGGAGGAGGCCCGGGACGCGCGCGGGCGGTTCTTCCCGCTGCCGGCGGTGCTGGCAGACGCGGTGCGGGGGCAGCCGGTCACCCCGCAGACGGTCCTGCGCACGGTCTTCCGCGCCCTCCTCGACCACACCGGCGGCACCCCCGACGACGATGTGGCGCTCCTGGTGCTGCGCAACGCGCGCGGGCCCGGGCCCGAGGCGACGGCCACGGACACCCGGTTCACACCCCGTGTGAAGGCGCAGCCACTACGCTGACGGCACCAGGCCATTCGCGGGGGGCAACCCATGCAGCCCAACACTCTGCTCGACGCCATCCTGGACGAGGCGGGGATCTCGCACGCCGGCCTCGCCGCCCATGTCAACCAGGCCGGCCGCGCCCGCGGTCTCGCGCTGCGGTACGAACACACCGCCGTGGCACGCTGGCTGAAGGGCCAGCGGCCCCGCGGCCAGGTGCCCGACCTGATCTGCGAGGTACTGGCGGCCCGGCTCCACAGACCGGTCACGCTGGACGACATCGGGCTCGGCGTGCCCGGCGGGCCGAGCAGCCCGCACGCCGGTTCGCTGGGCGGGTTCGTGGAGCGGGCCACCGCCCTGTGGCGGTCGGACGAACAACAGCGGCCCCATGTGCTGGGCGCCCCCGCGGTCACCGGCACCCCGGCCGTGATGCCGGTGTGGGAGTGGGAGAACCCGCCCGAGGACGTCGACGTCTCCCGGGGCGGCCGGCAGCAGGTCACCGCGGCCGACATCGAGGTGCTGCGCGCCGCCCGGGCGCACTACGAGCAGATGTACCGCAAGGCCGGCGGGATGGCGACCCGCACCCGGATCGTCGGCTTCCTCAACGCCGAGGCCGCGCCGCTGCTGCGGGGCAGCTACACCGACGCCACCGGCCGCCAACTGCACCGGGCCACGGGCGCCTTGGTGGCGATCGCGGGTATCTGCGCGTACGACTCCGACGCCCACGGGCTCGCCCAGCGCTACTTCCACCAGGCGCTCCGGCTCGCCAAGGCCAGCGGGGACCGGGGACTCGGGGCCTATGTGATCGCGCTGCTGGTCAACCAGTCGCTGTTCATGCGGGAGTACCGGCAGGCCGTCGCCTTCGCCGAGGCCGCGCTGCGCACCGCCGGCCGGCACATCACCCCGGCGCTCGCCTCCGATCTGTACGCCATGCAGGCCAAGGCGTACGCCCACCTCGGCGACAGCGGCGGTGCGCTGTCCCGCATCCGGCGCGCGGAGACGGCGGCCGAGCGGATCCGGCGCGGTCACGAGCCCGACGAGACCGGGTATGTGCAGCCGGGGCTGGTCAATGTGCAGGTGGCCGAGGCGCTGCTCAGCCTCGGCGAACTGACCGCCGCCGGGGAGCACGCGGCGGCGGCCGTCGGCACCCCCGCCCACGACCGGGGCCGGGTGCACCGGCTGGCCATGCTCAGCACCATCGAGCTGCGCCGGGGCAACGCCGACCAGGCCGTGGCGACCGCCGTGCAGATGGCCGAGCAGGCCCGCGGCATGGAGTCCCAGCGGCTGCGCGACCGGCTCCGCGCGGTGCGCGAGCATCTGGTGCGCTGCGGCTCGGCCGGCACCGCCGAGGCCGCCGAACTGATCGACGGGGCGCTGCGCGTGCCACTGTAGGCCCCCTGTGGGGTACCCGGTCCCTGCTGCGATATTGCCACTCACCCGACGGAAGGTGGCATACCGTGCAGTGGACGAAACACTGTGAAAAAACCGTGTATGAGACCCGCTGGTTCCGTGTCAACCTCGCGGATGTCGAACTGCCGGACGGCCGGCACCTCGACCACTTCGTGATCCGGCTGCGGCCCGTGGCCGTGGCGACGATCGTCAACGAGGCGAACGAGGTGCTGCTGCTGTGGCGGCACCGCTTCATCACCGACAGCTGGGGCTGGGAGCTCGCGGCGGGCATCGTCGAGGACGGCGAGGACATCGCGGGCGCGGCGGCCAGGGAACTGGAGGAGGAGACCGGCTGGCGGCCGGGGCCCCTGCACCACCTGTTGAGCGTGGAGCCGTCCAACGGCCTCACCGACGCCCGGCATCACATCTACTGGTCCGACCGGGGCGAGTACGTCGGACACCCCGTGGACGACTTCGAGTCGGACCGGCGGGAATGGGTCCCCCTGAAGCTCGTCCCCGACCTGATCGCCCGTGGGGAGGTCCCGGCCGCCAACATGGCGGCCGCGTTACTCCTGTTGCACCACCTCAGGCTCGCCGAGGGCTAGTGGGCCGACAGCGCCTGCCACAGCGTCACCACGAGCGCGCCGAGCGCGGTCAGCGCGGCGAGCGAGGGCAGCGGCCAGCGTGCGTGTTCCAGCGAGGCGATCCGGGAGTTCAGATCGTCCAGTTCCTTGGCGGTCTCCTCGGTGCGGTGGCGCAGCAGCGCCAGTCCTCCCTCGACCCTGGCGTAGGCCACGTCGAGGCGGCGCCGTAACTCTGCGAGTTCTCCATGGACCACGGGATGCTCCGGTTCGGCGGTCACGGGTCCGCTCCTCTCGGTAGTCGAAATGAATGGTTCCGCATCCCCTGCATGCGCATGATGAGTCAACTCGCCTGGTGGGCGCGTGGGGAGCGTGTGTGGCGGGCATATGCGTGTCCGGCGCGCACACGGTGTGTGAAACAGTCGGGCCCGGCACCGTACTCCGGTGCCGGGCCCGACGGGCGTCGCTCTTCGTAATCAGGCGTGGGTTCAGCCGTAGGTGTAGAAGCCGGACCCGGTCTTCCGGCCGAGCCGGCCCGCCTCCACCATGCGCTGGAGCAGCGGGGGAGCGGCGTACAGCGGCTCCTTGTACTCGGCGTACATCGAGTTGGCGATGGAGACGATGGTGTCCAGGCCGATCAGGTCGGACAGCTTCAGCGGGCCCATCGGGTGGGCGCAGCCCATCTCCATGCCGTTGTCGATGTCCTCGCGGCTCGCGATGCCGGACTCGAACATCCGGATCGCCGACAGCAGGTAGGGCACCAGCAGCGCGTTCACCACGAACCCGGAGCGGTCCTGGGCACGGATGGCGTGCTTGCCGAGCACCTTCTCGGCGAAGACCTGGGCGCGGCTGAGCGTGCCCTCGGAGGTGGTGAGCGCCGGGATCAGCTCGACCAGCTGCTGCACGGGGGCCGGGTTGAAGAAGTGGATGCCGACGACGTGGTCCGGCCGGGAGGTGGCGACGGCCAGCTTCACCAGCGGGATCGAGGAGGTGTTGGACGCCAGGATCGCGTCCGGCCGGGTCACCACCTGGTCGAGCACCTGGAAGATCTCGGTCTTGACCTGCTCGTTCTCGACGACGGCCTCGATCACCAGGTCCCGGTCGGAGAACTCGCCGAGGTCGGTGGTGAAGCTCAGCCGCGCCTGGGTGGCGTCCCGCTCCGCCTCGGTGATCTTGCCGCGCTCGGCGGCCTTGGCCAGGGAGTTGTACAGCCGGGTACGGCCGATCTCCAGGGCCTCGCCGGTGGTCTCGGCGACCTTCACGTCCAGTCCCGCGCGGGCGCACACCTCGGCGATGCCCGCGCCCATCTGGCCGCAGCCCACGACTCCGACGCGCTCGATGTCGGTCACATCGTCCCCTTCGCTGGTCTTCCGGCTGGCTGGCAGGATCTCCGGGTTTCGGCGCCTGCTCCGATCGTGCACGTTACCGCCAAGTATCGATGATCGATCGCCCGGGTGGGGGCATCCTGGAGCGTGAAACGGTCCGTGACCGAGCGGATCCGGTGCGTACGGGAGGTGTCCGGTGGCGCGCATCTCGCGACGGGCCCTCGCACGGGCCGCGCTGTCCGCCCTGGCCACACCGGCCCCCCTGCCGGCCGCACCGGGGGTCACCGGGGGGAGCGGCGGCCCGGGCCCGGCGGCGACGGCGGGCGACGGCACCGGTCCCGCCCCCCGGAGCGCCGCGGCGGCGGGGCCGCACCGTCCGCCGCGGGCCACCGCCGAGATGCGGGGCGTCTGGATCGCGACCGTCGCCAACCGGGACTGGCCCTCGCGGCCCGGCCTCCCGGCGGACCGGCAGCGGGCCGAGCTGACCGCCCACCTCGACCGGGCGGTCCGCTACCGGCTCAACACGGTGATCCTCCAGGTGCGGCCGGCCGCCGACGCGCTGTGGCCGTCGCCGTACGAGCCCTGGTCCGAGTGGCTCACCGGCACCCAGGGCCGCCACCCGGGCTGGGATCCGCTGGGCACGGCCGTGCGGGAGGCCCACGCCCGCGGTCTGGAACTGCACGCCTGGTTCAACCCCTACCGGGTCGCGAACCACACCGACCCCAACCGGCTGGCCGCCTCGCACCCGGCCCGCGAGCACCCCGGCTGGGTGGTGCCGTACGGCGGCCGGCTCTACTACAACCCGGGGCTGCCCGAGGTCCGCGCCTTCGTGCTGCGGGCGATGCTGGACGCGGTCGCCCGCTACCCGGTCGACGCCGTCCACTTCGACGACTACTTCTACCCCTACCCGGTCGCCGGGCAGACCTTCGACGACGACGAGGCCTACGACCGGCACGGCGGGGCCTTCCCCGGCCGGGCCGCCTGGCGCCGGAGCAACATCGACACGCTGGTGCGGGAGACGGCCGCCGGGATCCGGCGGATCCGGCCCGGCACCCGGTTCGGCATCAGCCCCTTCGGGGTCTGGCGCAACGCTGCCACCGACCCGCGCGGCTCGGAGACCCGGGCGGGCGTCCAGACGTACGACGACCTGTACGCGGACACCCGCACCTGGGTCCGTGAGCACTGGATCGACTACGTCGTCCCACAGCTGTACTGGCACATCGGAAACGCCGCCGCCGACTACGCGGCCCTCGCCGCCTGGTGGTCCGAGGCCGCCCGGGGCACGACGACGCGGCTGTATCTCGGGGAGGCCCTGTACAAGGCGGGCGCCGCCGGGGAGCCGTCGGCCTGGCAGGACCCGGTCGAGCTGTCCCGGCACCTCACCCTGGCCGCCCGGTATCCGCAGGTGCGCGGGCATGTGTTCTTCGCCGCCGCGGACGTGGCGGCCGACCCGGCCGGGGCGATGGCGCGAGTGGTCGCCGACCACTACCGGGGGCCGGCGAGACCACCGCGCTGACTACCGCTGTCGCTGTTCTTCCTGGTGCCTGACCTGGCAGTCGGGCCCGGGGGACATGATCGTCTCGTGTCCGTTCTCGGCACGGACACGGTAGGGCGGGCCGCCCTCGGGACCGAGTACTTCCACTACTTCCACGACATGGTCGTGCTGCCCGACCACCCTGCCGTGCTGGACCAGCTTGTCGCCCTTGGATGCGTGCATCTGGGCCCTCCTGACGCTCACGACCGCTGCGTGACGGCGATGCACACGAGCACGGCCACGGCGGTCAGCGGTGCGGCCACCGTGAAGTGTTCGCCCAGCAGCAGCGCCGACCACACCAGTGTGAGCAGGGGCTGCGCCAACTGCAACTGACTGGCCCGCGGGATGCCGATGGCCGCCATGCCCCGGTACCAGACGACCAGGCCGAGGAACTGCGAGCCCAGGGCCACCCACAGCAGCCCGGCGATGCCGTGCCCGGTGAGGTGTGCGGGCTCGTACGCCAGCGCCACCGCGGTGGCCGGCACGCTGAGCGGCAGACACAGCACCAGCGCCCAGCCGATGACCTGCCAGCCCGGCATGACCCGGGCCAGCCGGCCGCCCTCGGTGTAGCCGGCCGCGCACACCAGCAGCGCCGCGAAGAGATAGCCGTCGGCCGTGGTGAGCGCGCCGCCGCTCTGGGTGAGGGTGAAGGCGATCACGGCCGCGGCGCCCGCCACGGCCGCCAGCCAGAACCGGCGGGAGGGCCGGGCACCGGTGCGCAGGGCCGAGAACACGGCGGTGGTCAGCGGCAGCAGGCCCACCACGACGGCCGCGTGGGCGGTGGTGGACGTCTCCAGCGCCAGCGTGGTCAGCATCGGGAAGCCCAGCACCACCCCGGCGGCGACCACGGCCAGCCCGGCCAGATGGCGGCGCGCCGGCAGCCGTACCCGCAGCAACAGCAGACAGCCCCCGGCCACGGCCGCGGCCAGGACCGCGCGCACCGCCACCAGCGACCACGGGCCGAAGCTCTCCAGGCCCCACGCGGTGGACGGGAAGGTCAGCGAGAAGGCGATCACGCCGAGACCGGCCTGGACGGTGCCGAGGCCCCGCAGGTCTCCGGGGGCGGTGACTGCTATCGGGCTGGGTGCAGTAGCGCTACTCTGTGTTCTCATGCAACAGCGTAGCAGCGTGGGGGAACTGACAGAACAGCTCCGACGGGAGCTCGACCGCTACTCACCTGGTGGAAAGCTCCCATCGAGTCGGGCTTTGGTCGAGCGGTTCCGGGTGAGCCCGGTGACCGTCTCCCGGGCCCTCGCCCAGCTCGCCGCCGAGGGCCTGGTGGTCACCCGCCCCGGCGCCGGTGCCTTCCGGGCCCGGCCGCACCGGCCGGAGAGCCCCGCCGGCGACACCTCCTGGCAGGAGGTCGCCCTCAGCGCCGACGGCGCGGCCGACCTCGTCCCGCGCACGGTGGACGCCTCGGGTGTCACGGTCTCGCTGGCCGCCCCGCCGCCCGGGGTCCTGGAGTTCAGCGGCGGCTACCCGCACCCCTCCCTGCAACCGGAGCGGGCCATGGCCGCCGCCCTGGCCCGGGCCGGCCGGCGGCCCGGCGCCTGGGAGCGGCCCCCGCTGGAGGGGCTGCCCGAGCTGCGGGAGTGGTTCGCGCGGGGGATCGGCGGCGCCGTCACCGCCGCCGAGGTGCTGATCGCCGCGGGCGGTCAGGCGGCCCTGGCCACCGCCCTGCGCGCGCTCGCCCCGCCCGGCGCCCCGGTGCTCGTGGAGTCGCCCACCTACCCGGGCATGCTGGCCCTCGCCCGCGCGGCCGGGCTGCGGCCGGTCCCGGTGCCGGTGGACCCCGACGGGGTACGCCCCGACCTGCTCGCGGACGCCTTCCACGCCACCGGCGCCCGGGTCTTCGTCTGCCAGCCGCTGTTCCAGAACCCGACCGGTGCCGTGCTGGCCCCCGCCCGGCGCGCCGAGGTGCTGCGCATCGCCCGCGCCGCCGGGGCGTTCGTCGTCGAGGACGACTTCGTGCGCCGCCTCGTCCACGCCGACGCCGGGCCGCTGCCCCGCCCGCTGGCCGCCGACGACCCGGACGGCGTGGTGGTGCACGTCGGCTCGCTCACCAAGGCGACCTCGCCGAGCTTCCGGGTGAGCGCGCTGGCCGCGCGCGGGCCGGTGCTGGAACGCCTGCGCGCGATCCAGGTCGTGGACAGCTTCTTCGTGCCCCGCCCCTTGCAGGAGGCCGCCCTGGAACTCGTCGGCTCACCGGCCTGGCCGCGCCATCTGCGGGCGCTGTCGGCCGAGCTGAAGACCCGCCGCGACGTCATGACGGGCGCGCTCGCCCGGGAGCTGCCCGAGCCGGCCCTGCCGCACATCCCGGCCGGCGGCTACCACCTGTGGCTGCGGCTGCCCGACGGGCTGGACGAGGCCGCGCTGACCGCGGCGGCGCTCCGCGCGGGCGTCGCCCTCACTCCCGGCCGCCCCTACTTCAGCGCCGAACCGCCCGCCGCCCACCTCCGGCTGAGCTTCGCGGCGGTGGCCGGCACCGGGGAGATCGCCGAGGGGGTGCGGCGGCTGCGGGCGGCGTACGAGGAGGTGCGGTGAAAACGGCTCGTCCGCCCGGGGCCCGGCCTGTGAGGATCACCGTATGAGCGATGTGCCGGACCTCCCCGAGGGCTACGAGTTCTCCGCCGACCCCGCCCGCGTCGACGCCGACCGTGTGCACGGCTGGCTGTCCTGCGACACGTACTGGGCGCTCGGCCGCCCCCGTGAGAAGCAGGAACGGGCGATGGCGTCCTCGCTGAACTTCGGGGTCTACGCCACCGACTCGGGGGAGCAGGTGGCGTACGCGCGGGTGGTCACCGACCGGGCGCTGTTCGCCTGGCTCGCCGATGTGTACGTGGACCCGTCGGTGCGCGGCAAGGGCGTGGGCACGGCGTTCGTCGGCCGGATCCGCGACCACCTGGCGCCCTTCGGGCTGACCCGGCTGCTGCTCGCCACCGAGGACGCGCACGAGGTGTACGCCAGGCTGGGCTTCCGGCCGCTGGAGCGCCCGGAGCAGTACATGGCGCACTCCTTCGAGTGAGCGCCCGGCTCAGTCCTCGCGGCGGGAGTCCCGGGTGAGCGCCTCGCGGGTGTAGTCCGTGGTGAGCTCCAGGTCCTTCGCCGGGCCGCCGACCCGCCACACCGTGCGCCAGCGGCCGGCGTCCAGGACGGTGAACTCGCCCCGGTAGAGATCGGCCGCACAGGGGTGGTCGGCGACGTACCGGCCCGTGGTGAGGTCCAGGTCGTGGAAGGGCCGCCCGTCCGCGAAGCGCACGTCCGCCCGGCCCGGCGCGGGCCCCGGCAGGAACCGCAGCGTCCGGGTGGCCGGCCGGGCCACCCCGCGCCAGGTGAAGACGCCGGATTCCTCGTGCAGCAGCCCGCCGCCGTCCAGCGGGCCGAAGACGGTGGTCCCGGTGAAGTGCCCCGCGTCCCCGCTCGCCAGATCCCGCACCGCGCGCTCGACGTGCCAGCGGCCGGACAGATAGGCCAGCGGGTCGGGCACCGGCCGGAACTCGTCCTCGCGCATCCCCTCGGCCTGCCCCTCTTTCCGTTCCGTCGTCGTCCGCCCCATTGACGTGCTCATACCCCTTCCCTATCTTGCCGTTCGAAGTGCTGACCAATGTCTGATATTTCGAACATCGAGAGCCGCGGAGTATCCATGTCACGCACCACCCGCTTCAGACTCGGCCTGGGAGCGGGCGCCGTCCTGCTCGTCACGGCCGCCCTCCCCGCCCCGGCCCACGCCGAGGGCGTCACCGACTACACGATCCGCGTCGACCCCTCCGCCACCGGTCCCGCGATCCCCCGGACCATGTACGGGGTCTTCTTCGAGGACATCAACCGCGCCGCCGACGGCGGCCTGTACGCCGAACTCGTCCAGAACCGGTCCTTCGAGTACTCGGCCGCCGACAACGCCTCGTACACCCCGCTGACCGCCTGGACGGTCTTTGGCGCCGCCCGGGCGGTGGACGACTCCGGCCGGCTCAACGAGCGCAACCGCACCTACCTGGCGCTGGGCGCCGGTTCGTCCGTCACCAACGCCGGCTACAACACCGGGATCGCCGTACGGGACGGCGAGAGGTACGACTTCTCGGTGTGGGCCCGCGCCGAGGCCCCTGCCGCGCTCACCGTCTCCCTCCAGGACTCCGGCGGCCCGCTCGCCACCGCCCGGCGGATCGCCGTGAACAAGAACGGCTGGGCCCGCTACCAGGCCACCTTCACCGCCACCCGGACCAGCACCACGGGCCGGCTCACCGTCGCCGCCGACACCGCCACCGCCCTGGACATGGTGTCCCTCTTCCCGCGCGACACCTACAAGCACCAGCCCAACGGCCTGCGCAAGGACCTCGCCGAGAAGGTCGCCGCCCTGCGCCCGGGCTTCGTCCGCTTCCCCGGCGGCTGCCTGGTCAACACCGGCTCCATGGACGACTACAGCGAGGCGTCCGGCTGGCAGCGCAAGCGCTCCTACCAGTGGAAGGACACCGTCGGCCCGGTCGAGCAGCGCCCCACCAACGCCAACTTCTGGGGATACAACCAGAGTTACGGCCTCGGCTACTACGAGTACTTCCGGTTCGCCGAGGACATCGGCGCCATGCCGCTGCCCGTCGTACCGGCCCTGGTCACCGGCTGCGGCCAGAACCGGGCCGTGACCGACGACGCCCTGCTGAAGCGGCACATCCAGGACACCCTGGACCTTATCGAGTTCGCCAACGGCCCGGCGACCTCCACCTGGGGCAAGGTGCGGGCGCGGATGGGCCACCCCAAGCCGTTCCACCTCACCCACATCGAGGTCGGCAACGAGGAGAACCTGCCCACCGAGTTCTTCGCCCGCTTCGAGAAGTTCCGCGCGGCCGTCCAGGCGAAGTACCCGTACATGAAGGTCATCTCCAACTCGGGCCCGGACGACTCCGGCACGGTCTTCGACACCGCCTGGAAGCTCAACCGGGACGCCAAGGTCGACATGGTCGACGAGCACTACTACAACAGCACCCGGTGGTTCCTGCAGAACAACGACCGCTACGACTCCTACGACCGCTCCGGTTCCAAGGTCTTCCTCGGCGAGTACGCCTCCCAGGGCAACGCCTTCGAGAACGGCCTCGCCGAGGCGGCCTTCATGACCGGCCTGGAACGCAACGCGGACGTGGTCGAACTCGCCTCCTACGCCCCGCTGTTCGCCAACGAGGACTACGTCCAGTGGCGCCCGGACCTGGTGTGGTTCAACAACCACGCCTCCTGGGGCTCGGCCAACTACGAGGTGCAGAAGCTGTTCATGACCAACGTGGGCGACCGGGTGGTGCCGAGCACGGCGACCGGCACCCCGAGCGTCAGCGGACCCGTCACCGGCGCGGTCGGGCTGTCCACCTGGAACACCAGCGCCGCCTACGACGACGTACGGGTCACCGGCGCCGACGGCTCCCCGTTGCTCCGCGACGACTTCTCCGGTGACGCCTCGAAGTGGACCCACACCGGGGGCGGCAGCTGGACCGTCCAGGACGGCCGGTACGTCCAGACGGACGACACGGCCGAGAACACCATGGTCCAGGCCGGCGACCCGACCTGGCACGACTACGACCTGCATGTGCGGGCCACCAAGAAGTCCGGCAAGGAGGGCTTCCTCGTCGCCTTCGGCGTCAAGGACACCGGCAACTACTTCTGGTGGAACATCGGCGGCTGGAACAACACCCAGTCGGCCGTCGAGCAGGCCGTGGACGGCGGCAAGTCCACGCTGCTGACCAAGGCGGGCTCGGTCGAGACCGGCCGCGCCTACGACATCGACGTCAAGGTGCGCGGCCGCCAGGTCACGCTCTACCTCGACGGCGAGGAGTGGGGGAGCTTCAGCGACGACAAGCCGGCCGAGCCGTTCCGTCAGGTCGTCACGCGCGACGCGAAGACCGGCGAGCTGATCGTCAAGGTCGTCAACGCCCAGTCCGCCGCCGCCCGTACCGCCATCGACCTGGGCGGCGCCGAGGTCGCGTCCCGGGCCAAGGCCACCACGCTGGCCGCCGCGCCGGACGCGGTGAACTCCGAGACGTCCACGGCGGTCGCCCCGCGCACCTCCACCGTCACCGGGGTCGCGGGGACGTTCACGTACACCTTCCCGGCGAACTCCGTCACCTTCCTCAGGATCAAGGAGAAGTAGGGGGCGCGGGGGTGCGCGGGGACGCTCGGACGCCGAAGTACCGCTGGGCCGCCCGTACCCCCGCCACCAGCGCGTCGACCTCCTCGGGGGTGTTGTAGACGTAGAAGCTCGCCCGGGTGGTAGCCGGGACGCCGAACCGCCGGGCGAGCGGCCGGGCACAGTGGTGGCCGACGCGGACGGCGACGCCCCGCTCGTCCAGCACCTGCCCGACGTCGTGCGGGTGGACGCCGTCCACGGTGAAGGAGACGGCCGAGCCGCGGTCGGTGAGGTCGTCCGGGCCGACGATCCGCACCCCCGGCACCTCTGCGAGCAGGCCCAGGGCGCGGGCGGTGAGCGCCTCCTCGTACGCCGCGACCTCCGCCATCCCCAGCCGCTCCAGGTACTCCACCGCCGCCGCGAGCCCCACCGCCTGCGCGGTCATCGGCACACCCGCCTCGAAGCGCTGCGGCGGCGGCAGGAAGGTCGTGCGGTCCATCTCCACGATCTCGATCATCGAGCCGCCGGTCAGGAACGGCGGCAGGCCGGCCAGCAGCTCCGCGCGGCCCCACAGCACGCCGACGCCGTTCGGGCCGAGCATCTTGTGCCCGGAGAAGGCCAGGAAGTCCGCGCCCAGCTCCGTCACGTCCACCGGGCGGTGCGGCACCGACTGGGCGCCGTCCACCACCACCAGCGCCCCGGCCGCGTGCGCCCGGTCGGCCAGCTCCCGCACCGGGTTCAGGGTGCCGAGGACATTGGACTGGTGGGTGAGGGCGAGCACCTTGGTGCGCTCGTCCAGCAGCTCGTCCACCCGGGTCAGGTCCAGCCGGCCCTCGTCGGTCAGGCCGAACCAGTCCAGCGTGGCGCCCGTCCGCCCGGCCAGCTGCTGCCAGGGGACCAGGTTCGCGTGGTGCTCCATCTCCGTCACCACGATCCGGTCGCCGGGCCCGATCCGGCCGGCGTCGCCGAGCGCGTACGCGACGAGGTTGACCGCCTCGGTGGTGTTCTTGGTGAAGACCACCTCGTCGTCGGCGGCGCCGATGAACCGGGCGACCGTGTGCCGCGCCCGCTCGTAGCCTTCCGTCGCCTCGCCGGCCAGCTGGTGCGCCCCGCGGTGCACGGCGGCGTTGCGGGTGAGGTAGAAGTCCCGCTCCGCGTCCAGGACCTGGAGCGGTTTCTGGGTGGTGGCCCCGGAGTCCAGGTAGACCAGCGGCGCGCCGCTCGCCACCGTCCGTCCCAGGATCGGGAAGTCCTCGCGCAGCGCGTCCACATCGAAGGCCACGACAGTCACCTCTCACGGTTTCTCGGCTAGTTCTCCGTGAGGCACGCTAAGCCTTTCTCACGGAGAATCGCAAGAATCTCCGTGAGGGATGGCTAGGATGGGACCGTGGAGCACGAGACCCCCGTCTATCTGCACCAGCTCCCGGTCCCCGGCCAGGACCGGTACGCCTCGCTGGCGCTGGTCAACACCCGGTTCACCGTCAGCCACGGCCGGGTCGACCTGCTCGACGGCAGCGAGGCCGCCCAGCTGTGGCTGGTCCGGCACGCCCTGCTGCCCGACCGCGTCGCCCTCGACGGCCGGCAGTCCGGCCGGCTGCGGGCCCTGCGCGAGGCGCTGCGGGCCCTCTTCACGGCCCGGACCGCCGGCACGCGACCGCCCGGCGACGCCCTCGGCACGCTGAACGCCGCCCTCGCCGCCGCCCCCGCCACGCCCCACCTCGCCTGGGGCGCCGACGGCCCGCGCCGCGCCGACCTCCCCGACGCCGGCGATCCGGCCGCCGCCGCGCTCTCCCTGCTCGCCGAGGACGCCACCGAGCTGCTCACCGGCAGCGACGCCGCCCAGCTCACCGAGTGCGCCGCCCAGGGCTGCGCCCGCTGGTTCCTGCGCTCGCACGGCGCCCGGCGCTGGTGCACCACCAAGTGCGGCAACCGGGTCCGCGCGGCCCGGGCCTACGCGGCCCGCAAGGCCGGTTCACCTCAAAAACACCTGCCGTAAATCCAGAGTTATCCGGTCGGCCATCAAATTCACTCGGTGTTTCCCCGCCCCCGAGAAAGTCGTCCCATTTTTCGGTGAGCGCACAACCAACAGGAAACGCGCTCCGTCTAAGTCCGCGAATAGACGGGGTACGCATTCTGTGAGGACGCCGAAAATGCACCGCAGCACTCCACCGGACGCACCCGGCAATGCCGGCGGGAACTCCCGGCCGCACCCGGACGGGAACCGGGCGTGAAAGCGATATCCCGGCCGGGGCGGGCCGCCTGCCTGCTCGCCGCCGTCCTCACGGTCACCGCGTTCTGCGCCGGTGACGCCCTCGCGCGCAGCTACCCCTTCGGCCCGCGCACCCGAAGCGTCAACGACCTGGGCAACCAGTTCGTGCCGTTCCACGCCCACCTGTGGGACCTGCTGCACGGCAGGGCCGAGGGCGGACTCCTCGTCAACTGGCAGTCCGGCTACGGCTCCTCCTTCCTGCCCGACCTCGGCACCTACCTCGGCAGCCCCTTCGCCCCGCTGGTCGCCCTCTTCCCCCGCGACGAGATCGACCTCGCGGTGTACGCGATCACCGTCCTGAAGCTCGCCTGCGCCGCCGCGGCCATGACCGGGCTGCTGCTGGCCTGCCGGCCCGGCCGCTGGTGGGCGGCGGGCCTGCTCGGCTCCTCGTACGCGCTGTGCGGCTGGACGCTCGCCGACGCCGACTACAACCCGATGTGGCTGGACGGGCTGATCGCCCTGCCCCTGCTGTGCCTGGTCGGCGAATGGGCGCGCACCGGACGCCGGCGCCTGCCCGGCGTGCTCCTCGTCGCCCTCGCCTGGACCGCCAACTTCTACACCGCCTACATGGCCACCCTCGGCGCCGCCCTGGTGCTGCTGCTCAGGCTGGTGCTCACCCGGCCGCCGCGCCGGCAGGCCCTCGCGGCGGCCGGCCGCGCCGCCCTCACCACCGCCCTCGGGGTGGGCCTCGCCGCCCCGCTGGTGTTGACCGTCTACTTCGGCACCCGGCACGCCTACCCGGGCCGGGTGCGCGCCTTCGCCCCGGTGCCGGCCGAGGACGTGCTGGCCCGGCTGCTGCCGACGGCGTACGGCTGGGGCTCCCCGGCCCTCTACGTCGGCACCACCGCGCTGCTGCTCGCCCTCGCCCTGCCCTTCCACCGGGCCGTCCCCGGGCGGGTCCGGGCCGGCTGGACGGCCCTGGTGCTCCTGGCCGTCCTGTCCCTGCAGTGGGCGCCCACCCACCTGCTCTGGCACGCCTTCGCCACCCCGCAGGGCAGCCCCTACCGGCAGACCTTCGTCGTCTGCGGATTCCTCGTCATCGCCGCCTGGCACACCCTGTCCTACGGCCCGCCCGGCCCGCGCGCCCTCGGCCTGGCCGCCGGGCTGTTCGCCCTGATCACCGCCCTCGCCGGCCGCAGCACCGTGCTGCGGCCGCTCACCTGGCCGGTGCTGCTGCTCGCCGTCGCCGGCGCGCTGGGCGGCCTCGCGCTGCTGGCCCGCGCCGGGCGGCGCGGGCCGCTCGCCGGGCTGGCCGTCGCCCTGCTGCTCGGCGCGCAGGCCGGGGAGAGCGCCGCCACCACGGCCGTCACCACCCGGCTGCACCTCGCGCACCTGGACGACTACGCCCCCTGGGGCGAACGGCAGGAACGGCAGTCCGCGCTGATCGCCGAGGCCGACGGCTGGCCCCGCCGGCGCACCGACCCCGGCCGTGAGCAGACCGTCGGCAACGACCCGCTGCTGGTGGGCGGCGAGGGCGCCCAGTACTACAGCAGCCTGACCTCCGACGTCCTCAGCCGCACCCTGACCGCGCTCGGCGGCGGCTGGACCTCCCGGGGGCGCAGCGTGCAGAGCCTGGACAACGCCGTCACCGACGTGATCTTCTCCGTCGGCGCCCGGGTGCACTCCCCGCCCGACCCGCACCAGCGGCACTCGCCGCCCGCCACGGGCCCGGCACACCTGACCCGGCGGGACGTGCCGCCCCTGGTGACCGTGCGGCCCCGCCCGGACACCCGGCCCTTCGGCGACTCGCCCTACCGCAACCAGGAGATCCTGCTCGGCAGCCGCGTCTACACCGTCCCCGGGTTCACCGTGCGGGACGACTCCGGCAGACCGCTGCCGTACCGCCGGACCGGCTCCGGCACCGCCCGGACCCGGCCGGTGATCACCGCCCGCTGCCCGACGGGAACCCAGGTCCATCTGTGGGCCCCGCACTTCTCGGGCACCGCCCGGCTCGCCGACGGCGCCGCCACGCTGTTCACCTCCAAGGACACCCGCAACCGTGCCGCCATGGCCCCGCTCGGCACCGCCCCGGCCTCCGGCCGGCTGACCATCCGGCTCACCCCGACCCGGCCCGGCCGCATCCCGCCCGGCGCGATCGGCTGCCTGGACACCGGCCGGCTGCGCACCGCCGCCGCGCGCCTGACGGCCGGCGGGGCATCCGGCGTCACCGTCTCCGACGGCACCGTCCACGCCCGGCTGCCCGCCGGGAGCCGGGGCATCGCGGTCCTCGCCGCGCCCCGCATCGCCGGCTGGCGGTGCGCCGCCGGGAACGCGCCGGAACGGCCGGCGGGGGAGTACCACGGCCTGATCGCCGTCCCCCTCGACCCCGGATCCACCAGCCTGACCTGCACCTTCCATCCGCCCGGCCTCCGGCTGGGCACGGCGGTCGGGGGCGCGGCACTGCTCGTCCTCGCCGTGCTGACCGCCGGCAGCGCCCTGCGCCGCCGGCGCGCCCCGGTGCCGCCCACGACCACATCACCGCGCGAGCGGGCGACCTCCGCTCACTGACCGCGCCCAGGGGGAGACCACCATGCTGATATCCATCGTCGCGCCCTGCTACAACGAGCAGGACGTCCTCGCCCGCTTCCACGAGGAGGTCCAGAAGGTCGCCGAGGAACTGCTGCCCCTCGGTCACGACATGGAGTTCGTCTACGTCGACGACGGCAGCCGGGACCGCACCCTCGCCGTCCTTGAGGAACTGGCCGGGCGCGACCCCCGGGTGCGCTACGTCTCCTTCAGCCGCAACTTCGGCAAGGAGGCGGCCCTGCTCGCCGGCCTGCGGCACGCCTCGGGCGACTCGGTGATCGTCATGGACGCCGACCTCCAGCACCCGCCGCGGCTGATCAAGCGCATGGTCGAGCTGCGCGAACAGGGCCACGACCAGGTCATCGCCCGGCGCACCCGCACCGGCGACCGACTCACCCGGACCCTCACCGCGCGCCTGTACTACCGGCTGGTCAACCGCCTGGTCGACGTCGAACTCGTGGACGGCGTGGGGGACTTCCGGCTGCTGTCGCGCCGGGTGGTGGACGCGGTGCTGGAGCTGACCGAGTACAACCGCTTCTCCAAGGGCCTGTTCGCCTGGGTGGGCTTCCCGAGCACCACCTTCGAGTACCACAACGCCGTCCGCGAGGCCGGCCGCAGCTCCTGGAACCTGCGCGGACTGCTCAACTACGGCCTCGACGGCCTGCTGTCCTTCAACAACCGCCCGCTGCGCGCCGCCCTCTGGCTCGGGGTGACCCTGCTGCTGTGCGCGGGGGTGTACACCGCCTGGATCGTGGGCGCCGCGCTCGTCCACGGCGTGCAGACCCCCGGCTATGTGACCATCATCACCGCCGTGACCGCCCTCGCGGGCGTCCAGATGGTCATGCTGGGAGTCATCGGGGAGTACACCGGCCGCATCTACTACGAGGTGAAGGGGCGTCCGCACTTCCTGGTGAAGGCTACCAATGCGGAACGGACGAAGGACCTCATTCCCTGATGCGGCAGATACTGACCTTCGCGGCGGTCGGTGTCGTCAATACGGCGACCTACTACTGTCTCTACCTGTTGTTGCTGACCGGCCTGCCGTATCTCGCGGCGCACATCCTGGCTTTCACGCTCGCCATGGTCGGTTCTTTTTTCCTGAACGCCCGCTTCACCTACCGGACGCCGCCGACCTGGCGGAAATTCCTGCTGTTTCCGCTGACCAACGTCACCAACTTCGTGATCACGACGGCCGGGGTGTATCTGATCGTGGACGTGCTGCACGCCGGGAGCCGCTTCGCCCCGCTGGTCGCGTCCGCCGCGGCGATCCCGGTCACCTACGTCGTCTCCCGCTGGGTGATGCTCCCCAAGTCCATTGCATAAACGTGCAGCGATACGTATAGTCATGCCATCCAGAGGAGGATGGACATGGCAGTACGTGCGGCGGTGGCCGGAGCGAGCGGATACGCGGGCGGAGAGGTCCTGCGGCTGCTCCTCGCGCACCCCGAGGTCGAGATCGGTGCCCTGACCGGGAACTCCAACGCCGGGCAGCGGCTCGGTGCGCTCCAGCCGCACCTGACGCCGCTGGCCGACCGGGTGCTGGCCGAGACCACGCCCGAGGCCCTCGCCGGGCACGACGTGGTCTTCCTCGCGCTGCCGCACGGGCAGTCCGCGGCCGTCGCCGAACAGCTCGGCCCCGACGTCCTCGTGGTCGACATGGGCGCCGACTTCCGGCTGGGGAACCCGGCCGACTGGGAGCGGTTCTACGGCTCCCCGCACGCCGGCACCTGGCCCTACGGCCTCCCCGAACTTCCGGGCGCCCGCGATGCGCTGGAGGGGTCCAAGCGCATCGCGGTGCCCGGCTGCTACCCGACCGCCGTCTCCCTCGCCCTGTTCCCCGCCTACGCGGCCGGCCTCGTCGGTCCCGAGGCGGTGATCGTCGCCGCGTCCGGCACCTCCGGCGCGGGCAAGTCCCCCAAGCCGCACCTGCTGGGCAGCGAGGTCATGGGCTCGATGTCGCCGTACGGCGTCGGCGGCGGCCACCGGCACACCCCCGAGATGATCCAGAACCTCAGCGCCGTCGCCGGGGAGCCCGTGCGGGTCTCCTTCACCCCGACCCTGGCCCCGATGCCCCGCGGGATCCTCGCCACGTGCAGCGCGTCCGCCGCGCCGGGCGTGACGGCCGACAGCGTCCGCGCCGCCTACGAGAAGGCGTACGCCGACGAGCCCTTCGTCCACCTGCTCCCGGAGGGCCAGTGGCCCGCCACGGGGTCCGTCCACGGCTCCAACGCCGTCCAGGTGCAGGTCGCCCACGACGCCGCGGTGGACCGTGTCATCGCGATCAGCGCCATCGACAACCTGACCAAGGGCACCGCCGGCGGTGCCGTCCAGAGCATGAACATCGCCCTGGGTCTTCCCGAGACCACCGGGCTTTCCACGATCGGAGTCGCACCGTGAGCGACGCACGTGCAGCCACCGGGCCGCAGACGACGATGATGGCCGCACCGCTGCGCTGCACGGGCGGAGAAGCGAACAAGGAGATGCAGTGAGCGTCACGGCAGCCAAGGGATTCACGGCGGCGGGGATCGCCGCCGGGATCAAGGAGAACGGCAACCCCGACCTGGCCCTGGTGGTCAACAACGGGCCCCGCCGTGCCGCCGCGGGCGTCTTCACCTCCAACCGCGTCAAGGCGGCCCCGGTGCTGTGGTCCGAGCAGGTCCTGGCAAGCGGCCAGGTCTCGGCCGTCGTCCTGAACTCCGGCGGCGCCAACGCCTGTACCGGACCGAAGGGCTTCCAGGACACCCACGCCACCGCCGAGAAGGTCGCCGAGGTGCTCGGCCGGGGCGCCATCGAGGTCGCCGTCTGCTCCACCGGCCTGATCGGTGTGACGCTGCCCATGGACAAGGTCCTCGCGGGCGTGGAGACGGCCGCCGCCTCCCTGAGCGAGCACGGCGGCGAGAAGGCCGCCATCGCCATCAAGACCACCGACACCGTCCACAAGACCTCCGTGGTCACCGGGGCCGGCTGGACCGTCGGCGGCATGGCCAAGGGCGCCGGCATGCTGGCCCCCGGCCTCGCCACCATGCTGGTCGTCCTCACCACCGACGCCGACCTGGAGAGCGAGGCACTGGACAAGGCGCTGCGGGCGGCCACCCGGGTCACCTTCGACCGCGTCGACTCCGACGGCTGCATGTCCACCAACGACACCGTGCTGCTGCTCGCCTCCGGCTCCTCCGGCGTCGTCCCCGACTACGACGACTTCGCCGAGGCCGTACGCCGGGTCTGCGACGACCTCGGGCGGCAGCTCATCGGCGACGCCGAGGGCGCCAGCAAGGAGATCAAGGTCGAGGTGGTCAACGCGGCGACCGAGGAGGACGCCGTCGAGGTGGGCCGCTCCATCGCCCGCAACAACCTCCTCAAGTGCGCGATCCACGGCGAGGACCCCAACTGGGGCCGTGTGCTCTCCGCGATCGGCACCACCCGGGCCGCGTTCGAACCCGACCGGCTCAACGTCGCCATCAACGGCGTCTGGGTGTGCAGGAACGGCTCCGTCGGCGAGGACCGCGACCTGGTCGACATGCGCTACCGCGAGGTCCACATCGTCGCCGACCTGGCCGCGGGCACCGAGACCGCGACCATCTGGACCAACGACCTGACCGCCGATTACGTCCACGAGAACAGCGCCTATTCCTCATGACAACCCGTAAGCACACCGCGCTGCCCAAGGCCCGCATCCTCATCGAGGCGCTGCCCTGGCTGACCCGGCACCACGGCAAGGTCGTCGTCATCAAGTTCGGCGGCAACGCCATGGTGGACGAGGAGCTGAAGGCCGCCTTCGCCCAGGACGTCGTCTTCCTGCACCACGCCGGTCTCAGGCCGGTCGTCGTGCACGGCGGCGGCCCGCAGATCAGCGCCGCCCTCGACCGGCACGGCATCGCCAGCGAGTTCAAGGCCGGCCTGCGCGTCACCACCGAGGACGCGATGGACGTCGTACGGATGGTGCTCGCCGGGCAGGTGCAGCGCGAGCTGGTCGGCCTGCTCAACCGGCACGGCCCGCTCGCCGTCGGCCTCACCGGCGAGGACGCGCACACCATCAGCGCCACCCGGCACACCCCCGAGATCGACGGCGAGCCGGTCGACATCGGGCGGGTCGGCGAGATCACCGCCATCGACACCGGCGCCATAGCGGCCCTGCTGGCCGACGGCCGCATCCCGGTCGTCTCCTCCATCGCCCGCTCCGAGGACGACGGACACGTCTACAACGTCAACGCCGACACGGCCGCCGCGGCACTCGCCGCCGCCCTCGGCGCCGAGACCCTCATGGTCCTCACCGACGTCGAGGGGCTCTACGTGGACTGGCCGGACTCCGACGAGGTGATCAGCCGCCTCACCGCCTCCCAGCTGGAAAAACTGCTGCCGGACCTGAGCGCCGGCATGGTGCCCAAGATGGAGGGCTGCCTGCACGCCGTGCGCAACGGCGTGAACACCGCCCGGGTCATCGACGGCCGGGTCCAGCACTCGATCCTGCTGGAGATCTTCACCGACGAGGGCATCGGCACCATGGTCGTGCCGGACGAACAGGGGGAGTCATGAGCAATCAGGAACTGACCGCGCGGTGGCAGGGCGCGCTCATGAACAACTACGGCACCCCGCGCCTGCCCCTCGTGCGCGGCGAGGGCACCCGGGTGTGGGACGCCGAGGGCCGGGAGTACCTGGACTTCGTCGGCGGCATCGCCACCAACGCGCTCGGCCACGCCCACCCCGCCGTCGTCGCCGCCGTCAGCGGGCAGATCGCCTCCCTCGGCCACATCTCCAACTTCTTCATGGCCGAGCCCACCGTCGCCCTCGCCGAACGGCTCCTGCGCCTCTTCGGCCGGGACGGGCGGGTCTTCTTCTGCAACTCCGGCGCCGAGGCCAACGAGGCCGCCTTCAAGATCGGCCGGCTGACCGGGCGCACCCATGTGGTCGCCACCGACGGCGGCTTCCACGGCCGGACGATGGGCGCCCTCGCGCTCACCGGCCAGCCCGCCAAGCGGGACCCGTTCCGGCCGCTGCCCGGCGAGGTCACCCACGTCCCCTACGGCGACGCCCAGGCGCTGGCCGCCGCGGTCACCGAGGACACCGCCCTGGTGATCATCGAGCCGGTCCAGGGCGAGAACGGCGTGGTCGTGCCCCCGGCCGGTTATCTCAAGGCCGCCCGCGCGATCACCGCCGCCACCGGCGCGCTGCTGGTCCTGGACGAGGTGCAGACCGGCATCGGCCGGACCGGGACCTGGTTCGAGTACCAGGCCCACGACGGCGTACTGCCCGACATCGTCACCCTCGCCAAGCAGCTCGGCGGCGGGCTGCCGCTCGGCGCGACCGTGGCCTTCGGCCGGGCCGCCGAACTGCTCCGGCCGGGCCACCACGGGACCACCTTCGGCGGCAACCCGGTCGCCTGCGCCGCCGGACTCGCCGTGCTCGACACCATCGAGGGCGAGGGCCTGCTCGACAACGTCAAGCGGCAGAGCGGGCGGCTGCGCGACGGAATCGAGGCCCTGGACCACCCGGTGATCGATTATGTCCGGGGTGCCGGCCTGCTCCTGGGTATCGTGCTCACCGGGCCGTGCGCACCGCGGGTGCAGCAGGCGGCCCAGGAGGCCGGGTTCCTGGTGAACGCGCCCGCCCCCGACGTCGTACGGCTCATGCCGCCGCTGAATCTGCGCGACGACGAGGTGGACGCGCTGCTCCGGGCGCTGCCCGGCATCCTCGACGCGGCGAACCCTGTCGACGGGGACGGACGATCCGGAGAATGAGACGACGATGAGCGAGGCGCAGGACCACGAGCAGGGCGTGGGGGCCGGGCCCGCCGTACCGCAGACCCGTACGGCACGGCACCGGCGGATCGTGGACATCCTCAACCGGCAGCCGGTGCGGTCGCAGAGCCAGCTGGCGAAGCTGCTCGCCGACGACGGGCTGAGCGTCACACAGGCGACGCTCAGCCGGGATCTCGACGAGCTGAACGCGGTCAAGATCCGCAACACCGACGGTGACCTGATCTACGCGGTGCCGAGCGAGGGCGGATTCCGCACCCCGCGGGCTCCGCTCGGGGAGTCGGCGAAGGAGGAGCGGATGCGGCGGCTCTCCCAGGAGCTGCTGATCTCCGCGGAGGCCTCGGCGAACCTCGTGGTCCTGCGCACGCCGCCCGGCGCCGCGCAGTTCCTCGCCTCCGCCATCGACCAGGCGGAACTCCACGACATCCTGGGCACGATCGCCGGTGACGACACGTTGCTGCTGATCAGCCGCAATCCCACCGGGGGTCAGGCCCTGGCGGACCATTTGCTGCGGCTGGCACAGAACGGCCACTGAAAGGGGGGCGGCGGCGGGGGAGTGCCGGGTGCGGGCCGGTTGTGGCTGGTCGCGCGGTTCCCCGCGCCCCTGGCGGGGCGCTGCCCAGTCGCCGTTCACTCCAGCCACGCCCCAAGGCCCGCCGTGCACCGCGCCTCCCCGTCCGTCGTGATCAGGAGGCCCTCCGCGTCCGGCAGGGACTCCAGCCAGGACAGTCCCTCCCGCGTGCCCATCGCGAACGCGGCCGTGGCCCAGCAGTCGGCGAACGCGAGGCCGGGCCCGACCACCGTCACCGCGACCAGATCCGTCACCGCCGGGCGACCGGTCCGCGGGTCCACGATGTGCGCGCCCCGCTCCGCCGTACCGGACGTGGCCACCGCCCACTCCCGGGCCCCCGCCGCCGAGACCACCGCGGCCAGGCCCCCGGCCCGCAGCGGATCGGCCACCCCCACCCGCCAGGCCCGCCCCGGCTCCGGCGCGCCCAGCAGCTGGACGTCGCCGCCCCCGTTGACAGCGACCCCGCGCACCCCGGCCACCGCCGCCAGCTCCCGCGCCGCCCGCTCGGCCGCCCAGCCCTTGACGATGCCGGTGGGGTCCGGCGCGCCCCGGTACCGCGTGCTGAACCAGCCCCCGCTCACCCGCTCCGCCTCCGCCGCCAGCCCCAGCACCTCGGCCACCTCCGGAGCGCACCGGGAGACCGTCAGCTCGCCCCGGCCCAGCCGCGACACGTCGCTGTCCTCGCGGTAGGTGCTGAATGCGGCGTCGGCCGCGTGCAGCCCCCGCACCGCCTTGGCCAGTGCCGCCCGGACCGCCCCGGGGTCGCCGCCGCGCACGTCGATGGAGAAGACCGTCCCCATGACCTCCTCCGCGTGCCGCACCGGCTCGGTCACCGGAATCAGCCCCCGGCCCGGTCCAGGGCCGACTGCAAGGACTGCCGGTAGCCGGTGCTGGTGTAGGTGGCCCCGGAGACGGTGTCGATGTCGGCGTTCCCCGCCGCCACCGCCGCCCGGTCGAGCCGGGGCACGGCCAGCTCCGTCTTGCGGCCGCTCAGGCCGCCCGAGGGCGCCTGGACCGCCTCCGCCCCGGTGATCCTCCCGGCGGCGACCGTGATCCGCACCCGCACTGGCCCGTACGGCGTCCGCACCGCCTCGCCGGTGACCGTACGCGCCCCGGCCGGGGCGGCTGCCCCGGCCGCCGGCCGTCGCGGAGCCGTGCCCGCCGCCGACGCCGCGGCCGGATCCGGCGCCGGTTTCAGCGACACCAGCAGGACGACACCGGACACGGTCGCGGCGGTGGCCAGCACGGTCCGCCGCAGGGGGTGGCTCTTCCTCATCGCTTACGCACCTCCGCTCACATCTCGAACGACTCGTGGTGGATACGGCGGGCGGGAACCCCCGCCCCGCGCAGTGCCTCGTACACCGACCGCGCGAACCCGGGCGGGCCGCACAGGAAGACGTCGTGCCGGTCGAGGTCCGGGATCTTCCGCCGCAGGCTCCGCGCGGAGATGTCCGGGCGCTCGCCGCCGGGGCTGTTCACCGCGTACATCAGCCGGGCGCCCCGCTCCTCGGCGATCGCCGCCAGTTCGTCCCACAGCGCCAGGTCCCGGGTGGTGCCGGCCCGGTACAGCAGGGTGAGGTCCCCGGCGGCCCCCGGCAGCGTCTCGAACAGGGCGCGCATCGGCGTGATGCCCACCCCGCCCGCGACCAGCAGCACCTTGCCCCGGCTGCGGCGCCGCGCGGTCAGGGCGCCGTACGGGCCCTCCGCCCACACCCGGGTGCCGGGCGTCAGCTCCCGCAGCCGGGCGCTGTGGTCCCCGTTGGCCTTCACCGTGATCCGCAGTGTGTCCGGGCGCGGCGCGGCCGACAGCGAGTACGGGTGCGAGCTGAGGCGCAGCCCCGGGGCGAGGAAGCGCCAGCGGAAGAACTGGCCCGCCTCCGCGCCCATCCGGTGCAGCCGGCGCCCGCCGATCAGCACCGACACGATGCCGGGCGCCTCCTCGACGACCGCCGCCACCCGCAGCCGGTGCCGGAGGTTCAGCCGGACGGGGGTGAGCAGGCGGTACCAGACCGCCAGCGCGGTGACCGTGCCGTACAGGCCGTACCAGAAGGTCCTGGCGGCGGGCTCCGCCGCGAACTCGTTGCCCGTGCCGATCTGGTGCCAGAACGTCAGGTACACCGCCGCGTACGTCAGCAGATGGAGGTGGTACCAGGCGTCGTACGGCAGCCGGCGGCGGACCGGGCCGATCGAGGTCAGCCCGATGAGCACGAACAGGCCGGTGCCGAGGGCCGCCTTGCCCAGGTTTGGGAGCGTGCCGACGGACTCGACGGTCTGCGCGAGGATGCCGCCGAGCGATCGGCCGGCCTGACGCGCGTACCCCCACATGGTGAGGAAGACGTGCGCCGCGACCAGGCTCAGCGTGTACCGGCCGGTCATCGCGTGCCACCGGGCCACCCGGTCGGAGCCGACCCGCCGTTCCAGCGCCGGTACGCGCGCCATCTGGAGCACGACGAGCGCCATCAGATAGCCGGCCAGCAGACCGGTGATGCGGCCCGCGCCCAGGATGCGGCCGGTGCCGTCGGCGATGGCGGGCGTGGTGTGCCACCACAGCCACAGCACGGCCGCCGCGCCCGCCCACCCGGCGAGCAGCAGCAAGGCGGCCGGGGAGCGGCGCGGACGGACGCGGCGCATCGTCTGTCGGCGGGCGGCGCGTCCGCCCGCGAGCGTGGTGGTCACGGTTCCTCCGTGGGACTCGACCCTCGGCCCACGGATACGCGCCGGGCGCGCCGAGTGTTCAGCGGCGCGCCCGGAGGGTGCCTCAGTAGCGGGTGACGGCGGTGGCCCCGTCCGCCGTCCCCACCGCGATGTGCGGGTCCCGGTCCGGCACCGCCCAGCGCAGGATCCGCTCCATCGCCTCCTTGGGCACCGACACACAGCCGGACGTCGCCGGGCCCCCGTTGACGTGCAGGAAGATCCCGGCTCCGCGTCCGCGCACGGGCCGGTCGTAGTTGAAGCCGATGACCAGGGCGTGGGCGTACTGCTCCCGGTAGTCGGCCAGGTGCTCGGACTCGGCGGCGCGGCAGTCGGCGGGCAGCGGGTCGGTCCAGCGGTTGTAGGAGCGGGAGTCGTTGTCCTGGCACCACCAGGAACCGTCCCCGACGGCCCGGTACTCGACGCTCGTCCCGGCCGGTGCCGGCTCGGTCCCGAAGCCGAAGGGGAGGTCGTACAGGCCGGTCGGGGTCGTCTCGGTGTCCTGCCGGCGGGTGGTGCCCTCCACCAGCCCGCCCGCTCCGAAGCGGGCCGGCGCGGATCCGGCCGGGATCCACCGGCCGTGCCTGAGGTCCCACCAGTCGACCGTGCCCTCGGTGGCGCCGGTGTCCGGGGCCTGGGCGACGATCAGCTGGCTGCCGCCGCCGGTGTCCGCCATCCGGGCCGGCAGCGGATCCGGGTTCCGGCCGGGGGCGGCGCCGAGCAGGGCGAGACAGGTGGCGGAGACGAGGCAGAGGACCACACCGGGGCGCATGGCTCAGACGCTAGACGGCGGCAGCGGCAACGGCAGCCCGGGCAGTCCGTCCAGGCTGGTCGCGATGTGCTCCTTCTTGGTGAAGTACGCGCTCAGCGAGGCGTCGTCCTCGCGGGCGAAGCGCCTGGCGTGCAGGTCGCGGTCCTCCTCGTACGCCATGAAGGGGACGGCGTAGCCGCAGCTGTCGCGGACCAGGTCGGCGTGGACCACGATGACGGCGCGCAGTCCGTGCGTGGCGGGGTCGATGTCGGGGAAGCGGGCGAGGAGGTCCGGGAAGCGCGGGTCGTCACGGAAGACGGGTTCGCCCCGGCCGTGCACGCGCACGATGTTGGGCGGGCCCTGGAAGGCGCACCACATCAGTGTGATCCGCCCGTTCTCCCGCAGATGGGCGATGGTCTCGGCGGTGGACCCGGCGAAGTCCAGGTAGGCCACGGTGTGTTCGTCCAGCACCGCGAAGGAGCCCTTGAGCCCTTTGGGGGAGAGGTTGACCGTGCCGTCGCCGGAGAGCGGGGCGGTCGCGGTGAAGAAGAGCGGCTGTTCCTCGATGAAGGCGCGCAGTCTGCCGTCTATGCGCTCATAGGTCTTTCCCATGTCCAACGATGATCGCCGAGATTTCTTCGACTGTCTAACTATTTCTCACTCCCAGGGCTGATTGACGAATCATGCAGAGCCCTGCATACTCATGCATGTCAGCGAATGCACTGTGAGGAGAAACCCGTGACCGAGCGCGTCGTACTCGCCTACTCGGGCGGTCTGGACACCTCCGTCGCCATCGGCTGGATCGCCGAGGAGACGGGCGCCGAGGTCATCGCCGTTGCGGTCGACGTCGGCCAGGGCGGCGAGGACCTGGACGTCATCCGCAAGCGCGCCCTCGCGTGCGGAGCCGTCGAGGCGGAGGTCGCGGACGCCAGGGACGAGTTCGCCGACGAGTACTGCCTTCCGGCGATCAAGGCCAACGCCCTGTACATGGACCGCTACCCGCTGGTCTCCGCCCTGTCCCGGCCGACCATCGTCAAGCACCTGGTCGCCGCCGCCAAGAAGCACGGCGCCACCACGGTCGCCCACGGCTGCACCGGCAAGGGCAACGACCAGGTCCGCTTCGAGGCCGGCATCGTCGCCCTCGCCCCCGACCTGAAGTGCATCGCCCCGGTCCGCGACTACGCCATGACCCGGGACAAGGCGATCGCCTTCTGCGAGGCCAAGCAGCTCCCGATCGCCACCACCAAGAAGTCCCCGTACTCCATCGACCAGAACGTCTTCGGACGCGCCGTCGAGACGGGCTTCCTGGAGGACATCTGGAACGCCCCGATCGAGGACATCTACGAGTACACGTCCAACCCGGCCGCCCCCCGCGAGGCCGACGAGGTGGTCATCACCTTCAAGGAGGGCGTCCCGGTCGCCATCGACGGCAAGCCCGTCACCGTCCTGCAGGCCATCCAGCAGCTCAACGAGCGCGCCGGCGCCCAGGGCATCGGCCGGATCGACATGGTCGAGGACCGCCTGGTCGGCATCAAGTCCCGCGAGGTGTACGAGGCCCCGGGCGCGATCGCCCTGATCACCGCCCACCAGGAGCTGGAGAACGTCACCGTCGAGCGCGAACTCGCCCGCTTCAAGCGCCAGGTCGAGCAGCGCTGGGGCGAACTGGTCTACGACGGCCAGTGGTTCTCCCCGCTCAAGCGCGCCCTGGACGGCTTCATCAACGAGGCCAACCAGCACGTCTCCGGCGACATCCGGATGACCCTGCACGGCGGACGCGCGGTCGTCACCGGCCGCCGCTCCCAGGAGTCGCTGTACGACTTCGACCTCGCCACCTACGACACGGGCGACACCTTCGACCAGTCGGCGGCCAAGGGCTTCATCGACATCTACAGCCTGTCGTCGAAGATCGCCGCGCGGCGTGATCTGGCAGGCGGAGCCTGACGCAGACCTGGCGTAACCCGCGAGGTCACCTCGCCCGCATCGGCCCGACAGCCGCCTCCCCGCCCGGACGTGTGGGGAGGCGGTGGCACATCACGAGCTTCGAGGAGCAACGCAAGTGAGCAGCAACAGCGGTGACGTACGGCTCTGGGGCGGCCGTTTCGCCGACGGACCCGCCGAGGCCCTGGCGAAGCTGTCCGCGTCCGTCCACTTCGACTGGCGGCTCGCGCCCTACGACATCGCCGGCTCGCGTGCCCACGCGCGCGTGCTGCACCAGGCGGGGCTGCTCACCGAGGACGAGCTGACCCGGATGATCGCCGGGCTCGACCGGCTGGAAGCCGACGTGGCCGCCGGCACCTTCGTCGGCACCATCGCCGACGAGGACGTGCACACCGCCCTGGAGCGCGGCCTGCTGGAGCGTCTCGGCCCCGACCTCGGCGGCAAGCTGCGCGCCGGCCGGTCCCGCAACGACCAGGTCGCCACCCTCTTCCGGATGTACCTGCGCGACCACGCCCGGATCATCGGCGGCCTGATCGCCGACCTCCAGGACGCCCTGATCGGCCTCGCCGAGGCCCACCCGGACGTGGCCATGCCCGGCCGCACCCACCTCCAGCACGCCCAGCCGGTGCTCTTCGCCCACCACGTCCTCGCCCATGTGCAGTCCCTGTCCCGGGACGCCGAGCGGCTGCGCCAGTGGGACGAGCGCACGGCCGTCTCGCCGTACGGCTCGGGCGCCCTGGCCGGCTCCTCCCTGGGCCTGGACCCGGAGGCGGTGGCGCGGGACCTGGGCTTCGAGCGCGGCAGCGCCGGCAACTCGATCGACGGCACGGCCTCCCGGGACTTCGTCGCCGAGTTCGCCTTCATCACCGCGATGATCGGCGTGAACCTCTCCCGGATCGCCGAGGAGATCATCATCTGGAACACGAAGGAGTTCTCCTTCGTGACCCTGCACGACGCCTTCTCCACCGGCTCCTCGATCATGCCGCAGAAGAAGAACCCGGACATCGCCGAGCTGGCCCGCGGCAAGTCCGGCCGCCTGATCGGCAACCTGACCGGGCTGCTGGCGACCCTCAAGGCCCTGCCCCTCGCCTACAACCGCGACCTCCAGGAGGACAAGGAGCCGGTCTTCGACTCCTGTGACCAGCTGGAGGTGCTGCTGCCCGCCTTCACCGGCATGATCGCCACGCTCACCGTCCACCGCGAGCGCATGGAGGAGCTGGCCCCGGCGGGCTTCTCGCTGGCCACCGACATCGCCGAGTGGCTGGTGCGGCAGGGCGTGCCGTTCCGGGTGGCGCACGAGGTCGCGGGGGAGTGCGTCAAGGTCGCCGAGGCCGAGGGCAAGGAGCTGGACGACCTCACGGACGAGCAGTTCGCGAAGATCTCCCCCCACCTCACCCCCGAGGTCCGCACGGTCCTCAACGTCCCCGGCGCCCTCGCCTCCCGCAGCGGTCGCGGCGGCACGGCCCCGAGCGCGGTGGCGGTCCAGCTGGCAGAGGTGAAGGCGGACGTGGCAGAGCAGCACACCTGGGCGACGGCTCGGCAGCGGACCTGAGGGACGCGGGGCCGCGGGCGCTATGCGGCTGCCGCCGCGCGGGCGCGAGCGGCCACGAAGCACCCGCACCGGCCGACGCACCGCACAGCCCGGCCCCCGAGGCGAAGGTCGTCAAGGGTTACGTTGGTCGAAACCGTACCGGACCCGACCGAACGGACCCCGTGATGCCCTTCGCCCGGCTGGCGACAGCGACCACCCCCACCTGCCGCATCGGCCTCGGCCTCGCCGCGGTGGGCCGCCCCGGCTACATCAACCTCCGCCGCGACGATGACCTCGGGGCGGACCGCAGCGCGGAGGCACTGCGCACCCGGACCCACGCCCTCCTCGACGCCGCCTACGCCCAGGGCGTCCGCTATGTCGACGCCGCCCGCTCCTACGGCCGCTCCGAGGAGTTCCTCGCGGACTGGCTCAGGCGCAACCCCGGCATCGACGACGTGGTCATCGGCAGCAAATGGGGCTACACCTACACCGCCGGCTGGTCGACGGAGGCCGGGACGCACGAGGTCAAGGACCACAGCCTCGCCGCCTACGACCGGCAGCGCGCCGAGAGCGACGCCCTGCTCGGCGACCGGCTCGACCTCTACCAGATCCACTCGGTGACCCCGGACAGCCCGGCCCTGACCGACAGGGACCTGCACGCCAGGCTGGCGGAGGCCGCCGCCCGGGGCCTCACCGTCGGCTTCTCCACCAGCGGCCCCGCCCAGGCCGACACCATCCGCGCGGCCCTCGCCGTCACGGTCGGCGGCGAGCCCCTCTTCCGTACCGTCCAGTCGACGTACAACCTCCTGGAGACCTCGGCCGGTCCCGCCCTCGCCGAGGCGCACGACGCCGGGCTCACCGTGATCGTCAAGGAGGGCATGGCGAACGGCCGGCTGGCCGGGCCGCACGCCCCGGACGCCCTGAAGGCCGTGGCCGCGGCCACCGGACTCGGCTGCGACGCGGTCGCCCTCGGCTGGATCCTGCGCCGGCCCTGGGTGGGCGTGGTCCTCTCCGGTGCCGCGACCGTCCCCCAGCTGCTGTCCAACCTGCACGCCCCCGCCGTCGACCTGGACGCGGACCGGCTGACCCGTCTCGCCCCGCTGCGCGAGGACCCGCACACCTACTGGGAACGGCGCCGGCAACTGCCCTGGCACTGACGCACACCCCCAACGAGCGGGAGAAATGAGTCACACATGCCCGGTGTGAGACATCAATGTCTCATCTGGGCTACTCTTGTCTCATGGCCATCGACCGTGACCACGTGCTGCGCAGCGCAGCCGCCCTGCTGACCCGCAAATCCACCGCGACCATGGACGAGGTCGCCAAGGCCGCCGGGATCAGCCGGGCCACGCTGCACCGCCACTTCGCCGGCCGCGACGCGCTCGTCCGGGCGCTGGAACAGCTCGGCATCGCCGAGTGCGAGGGCGCGCTGGACCGTGCCCGGCCGGAGGAAGGCCCCGCGGCCGAGGCCGTCCGCCGGCTGGTCCGCGAGATCCAGCCGGCCGCCGGACTGCTCTCGTTCCTCTACGGCGAGAACCAGCTGTGGGAGGGCGACGGGCTGAACGAGGGCTGGCAGCGCCTGGACGCCCGGATCGGCGCCCTGTTCCAGCGCGGTCAGCGCGCCGGCGAATTCCGTATCGATCTCACCCCGGTCTGGCTCACCGAGGCGCTGTACGGGCTCATCGCCTCGTGCGCCTGGGCCACCCTGGACGGCCGGGTGGCCTCCCGGGACTTCCCGACCATGATCGCCGAGCTGCTGCTCGGCGGCGCTCTGCGAAGAGAGGAACCATGACCAGCACCCTGCGGCCGGACCGGACGACCGAGGCGGTGAAGCGCCCGGGCCGCTGGCTGGCGCTGTCCGTCCTCGTCCTGGCCGTGCTGCTGGTGGCCGTCGACGCCACCGTCCTCGGCCTGGCGACCCCCTACATCAGCGAAGACCTCCACCCCTCCGGCACCCAGCTGCTGTGGATCGGCGACGTCTACTCCTTCGTCATCGCCGGTCTGCTCGTCTCCATGGGCAGCCTCGGCGACCGCGTCGGCCGCAAGCGGATCCTGCTCTGCGGCGCCACCGCGTTCGGCGCGGTGTCCGTGCTGAACGCCTACGCCACCACGCCCGAGCTGATGATCCTGGCCCGGGCGCTGCTCGGCGTCGCGGGCGCGACCCTGATGCCCGCCACCCTGGCCCTGATCCGCAACATCTTCCACGACCCGCGCGAACGCAGCCTGGCCGTCGGCATCTGGGGCGCCACCGCCTCCGCCGGCATGGCCGTCGGCCCGATCGCCGGCGGATTCCTCCTGGAACACTTCTGGTGGGGCTCGGTCTTCCTGATCAACCTGCCGGTGATGGCCGTCCTGGTGCTGGTCGGTATCCGCACCCTGCCCGAGTCCCGCAACCCGCACCCGGGCCCGTGGGACCTGACCAGCGTCCTGCTGTCGCTGGCCGGCATGATCGGCCTCGTCTACGCGGTCAAGGAGGCGGCGGCGCACGGCTTGTCCTGGCCGGCCCTCGGCGCCGGCCTGCTGGGCGCGGCGGCGCTGTACGGCTTCGTCCGCCGCCAGCTGACCATGCCGCTGCCGCTGCTGGACATGCGGCTGTTCCGGCGGCGCGGCTTCAGCGGGGCGGTCCTCGCCGACCTGCTGACCGTCCTCGGCATGTCCGGCCTGGTGTTCTTCCTCTCCCAGTTCCTGCAACTCGTCCAGGACCGGCGTCCGTTCGAGGCGGGCCTGGCCGAACTGCCCGCCGCGGTGGGCGCGGTGGCGGCCGGTCTGGTCGCGGGCCGGGCGGCCCGCCGCTTCTCGGTCCGCGCGGTGGTCGCGGGCGGTCTGGCCGCGGTCGGTGTCGCCCTGGCGGTGCTCACCACGCTCGGCCAGGGCGCCGGCTATCCCGTCCTCGGCGCCGCCCTGCTGGTGGTCGGCGTCGGCGCGGGCTTCTCCTTCACGGTGACCGCCGACGTCATCCTCTCCAGCGTCCCCAAGGACCAGGCGGGCGCGGCCTCGGCGGTCTCCGAGACGGCGTACGAGCTGGGCGCGGCCCTCGGCATCGCCCTGCTGGGCTCCATCGTGACCGGTGTCTACCGCGACTTCACGGGCCCGGCCGGCACCCCGGCCGGGGCCCACGAGTCGCTGGGCGCGGCGGTGCAGGCCGCCGCGCACCTGCCCCCGCACCAGGCGGAGGCGCTGCTCGACGCGGCCCGCGAGT
The DNA here is from genome assembly GCF_039532885.1 of Streptomyces nogalater. Taxonomy (NCBI): domain Bacteria; kingdom Bacillati; phylum Actinomycetota; class Actinomycetes; order Kitasatosporales; family Streptomycetaceae; genus Streptomyces; species Streptomyces nogalater. The sequence continues at coordinate 245,094 of NZ_BAAASM010000036.1, forward strand.
CCTTCGTCCACGGCCTGCACCTGGCGTCGGCGGCGGGCGCGGTGGTCCTGCTGACGGCGTCGGCGGTGGCGTGGTTCCTGCTGCGGGGCCAGAAACTGGAGAGTGCCGGGAGCTGACCGGTCCCTCGGGGCCCGGGTCACTTCTTGTAGCCGAGGACCGTCATCATCCCGCTCTCCGAGTGGTACTGGTTGTGGCAGTGCAGCATCCACAGCCCCGGGTTGTCGGCGTCGAAGTCGAGCACCAGCTTCCGGTGCGGCAGCACCAGCGCGGTGTCCTTGCGGGCGCCCGCGGAGTCCAGCCCGGTGACCGCGAAGGTGTGCCCGTGCAGATGCATGGGGTGCCACATGTCGGTGGCGTTGATGAGGGTGAGCCGCACCCGCTCACCGGTGCGGACCGGGTGGCGTTGCTGCGGGGTGTAGGCCTTGTGGTCGAACCCCCAGTCGAACTTCGCCATCGTCCCGGTGATCCGGATGCGCACCTCGCGGTCGGGGTCCCGGTCGTCCAGGGCCACCGACTCGTGGGGCAGCAGACGGCGCGCGGGGACGGTGTTGCCGTCGAGTTCCCGCGGGTGGACCTCGCCCGGGGGCAGGGACTTGCGCGTCTTGCCGGTGTGCAGGACGGCGAGGGCCCTGCCCTTCTTGCCCTCGGGGAGCGCGACCAGCGGGAACATGCCGTCCCGGGCGGTGATCAGCACGTCGTACCGCTCCGCCATGCCGACGAGGAGCGCGTCGGTCTCGCGGTGCCGCACCGGGTAGCCGTCGGTGTGCGTGACGGTCATCTTGTGGTCGCCCAGCGCCACCCGGAACGCGGTCTCGGAACCGGCGTTGACGATGCGCAGCCGCACCCGTTCGCCGGGACGGCAGCGGAACACCGACGGACCGGCGGGCAGCCGGCCGTTGATGAGGTAGTGCGGGTAGGCGACGCTGCCGCCCTCCCCGTGGAGCATGCGGCTGTGGGACTTGTGCAGCACCCGGTTGGGGCCCGTCGGCTTCGCCTTCTTCGACGGCGCCGGGTGCGCCGTCGTCGGGTGGCCGGGGCCCATGCCCATGCCCCCCATGTCCATGGCGCCGCCCGGCTTGAGCTGTTCCAGGACGTTCTCGGGGGTGGAGCCCTCCACGCCGTCGAGCCAGTCGTCCAGGACCACGACCCACTCCTTGTCGTAGGAGAGGGGCTCCCTGGGGTCCTCCACGACGAGCGGCGCGTACAGGGCCCGGTCGGGCTGCATGCCGACGTGGGAGTGCAGCAGGTACGTTCCCGGGTGCGCGACGGTGAAGCGGTAGCGGAAGTCGGTGCCGGGGTGGATGGCGCGCTGGGTCAGGTCGGGGACGCCGTCCATGTCACAGCGCAGCCGCACGCCGTGGGAGTGCAGGGTGGTGGTCTCGGGCAACCGGTTGGCCAGTGTCAGGTCGAGCACGTCACCGGCGGTGACCCGCACCAGCGGGCCCGGCACCTCCTCGTTGTACGCCCACGTCCGGACGGAGTGCCCGCCGATGTCGAGTTCGGACTCGGCGGCGGTGAACCGGAAGACGCGCTCGCGGCCGGCCCCGCGTCTGCGTTCGGCGGCCAGGACCTCGGGATCCGAGGGATTGACATACCCTCTGGGCCCGGCCGGGACGAACCGCTCTCCGCCGCCGGGGTGTTCGGGTCCGGAGCCGGATTCCGGGCCGGAACCGGTGCAGGCTGCCAGGAATCCCGCGCCGGCGGCGGCGAGGGGGGTGCGGAGCAGGGTACGCCGAGAAGGTGTGAACATGTCTAAATAAGACATGTTGGGTGGTCAGGTGGCCCGGTAATGCGGCCGAATGCCCGATGTGTCGGGGGCAGATTCCACCAGCAGGCGGACGAGCGGGGGTCCCACGCCCCGCGCCCGGGGCCTCAGGCGGCCTTCGCCTTCGTGGCGTACATGTCCACGTACTCCTGCCCGGACAGCCGCATCACCTCGGTCATCACCGAGTCCGTCACCGCCCGCAGGACGTACCGGTCCCGGTCCATGCCGTCGTAGCGCGAGAACTCCATGGCCTCGCCGAACCGCACCGTGACCCGGCCCGGCCGCGGCAGGCCCTTGCCGCCCGGCTGGAGCTTGTCGGTGCCGATCATGGCGAACGGCACCACCGGCGCGCCGGTCATCAGCGTCAGCCGGGCGATACCGGTACGGCCCCGGTACAGCCGGCCGTCGGGCGAACGCGTGCCCTCCGGGTAGATCCCGAAGATCCGGCCCTCCTCCAGGATGCGGCGCCCGGTCATCAGCGCCGCCACCCCGCCGTTCGCCCCGTCCCGGTCCACCGGGACCATGCCGACACCGGTGAAGAACCAGGCCATCAGCCGACCCTTGACGCCCTTTCCGGTGACGTACTCGTCCTTGCCGATGAAGTGCACCTGCCGCTTGGTGACCAGCGGCAGCACGATCGAGTCGATGAAGGTGAGGTGATTACCGGCCAGAATCACCGGGCCGTCCCCGGGGATGTGCTCCGCGCCCTCCACCTGGGGGCGGAACATCAGGCGCATGATCGGTCCGAGCACTGCCTTGATGAGCGCGAAGCGGGACAACGGGTCCTCCGATGTCAAAGGGGGCGATATGAGTCTGTGCAGGTGAGGACATTACTCGCGGGGCAGGTCCGCGCGCACATCGGAGACGCCCGCTTCGCCGAGGTCTTACGAACTGTTGACACGGGTTTACCTGCGGTGGCGCCGCCGGGACGGCGGGTAACAGCCTTGTGCGCGTGTGACGGACATCGCGCCGGCCGCGGCCCCGCCCCCGCCCCGTCACCCTCCGCCGCCCGCCGGACACCCGACGGCACCCCGGTGTTCGAACGAGGGCCTCCCTTCGGTCATGTGTACGCCCCTACGATCGGCGCGCACCGCAGAAACGAACGGCAGGAGGGCGCGCATGGACGGCGACCAGGAGAACGATCAGACGCAGCGAACGGGACGGCGGGCACTGCTCGGTGCCGCGGTGCTCGGCGCGGGCGGAACGGTCCTCGGGCTGACCGGCACCGCACGGGCCGACGCGGCCCGCCCGGCCGGGCGCCCGGGCCGCGGACTGAAGAGCCTGCCGGTGCCCACGGTCATCGGCCACCGGGGAGCCAGCGGCTACCGGCCCGAGCACACCTTCGGCTCCTACGACCTGGCGCTGGACCTGGGCGCCGACGTGGTCGAGGCCGGCGACCTGGTGCCCACCAGGGACGGCCACCTGGTCTGCCGGCACGAGCCGGAGATCGGCGGCACCACGGACGTCGCCGCCCACCCCGAGTTCGCCGGCCGCAAGACCACCAAGGTGCTCGACGGCGTCCCCACGACCGGCTGGTTCACCGAGGACTTCACCCTCGCCGAACTGAAGACGCTGCGCGCCGTCGAGCGCGTCCCGGCCAACCGGCCGCACAACACCCTCTACGACGGCCGCTGGGACATCCCCACCTTCGAAGAGGTCCTGAAGTGGCAGGACGAGCAGACCCGCAGGCGCGGCCGGCAGGTCTGGATCTACCCGGAGGTCAAGCACCCCACCTACTTCCGCGAACTGGGCCTCGGCCTGGAGGAGCGGGTGGCGAAGCTGCTGCGCAAGTACGGCAAGGACGGCCGCCACTCCCCGGTCATCCTCCAGTCCTTCGAACCGACCAGCATCCAGCGGCTGAACCGGCTGGTCGACAACCCGCTGGTCGTCCTGCTCTCCTCGGCGAACAGCCGGCCCTACGACTTCGTGGCGACGGGCGACCCGCGCACCGTCGCCGACCTCGTCACCCCCAAGGGCCTGCGGGAGATCGCCGGCTACGCGCAGGGCATCGGACCCACCGTGGACCTGGTCATCCCCAGGAAGGCGGACGGCACCCTGGACGGACCCACCACGCTCGTCTCCGACGCGCACCGGGTGGGCCTGGTCGTCCACCCCTACACCCTGCGCAACGAGAACCCCTTCCTGCCCGCCGAGTACCGCAGGGGCACCGCCGCCGACGGCTACGGCGATGTCCTCGGCGCCTTCGCCGAGTACTTCGCGACCGGCATCGACGGCGTCTTCACCGACAACCCCGACACCGGACTGCTCGCCCGCGCCGACTTCCTGGCCGGCTGACGCCGTCAACCCCGCACCGGTCGACACCCGTTCGGGGTGAGTGTGCGCCGTCACGGCAACCCGCCGCCGGGGCGGCTCGTCGTTCCGCATATGACGTACGACCTGGTAGCCACCCTGCGCCCGCTGCTGGCCGCCGAGGCCTCCGCCGAGGCTTATGTCTCCGGTGGCGAGCCGGGCGATCTGGAGCAGGCCGTCTGGCTCCGGCTGCTGGAGCGGCTGGAGACCGACGGGCCGCCACCGGACCCGCCCGGCTGGCTGCGCGAGGCCGTCCGCGCCGAGGCCCGCCGCTGTCGGCACATCACCCGGCGGGAACGGCCGTACGACGGGGAACCCGCCGACCTCCTCGGTCCCGGGCCCGAACAGCACGCCCTGACCGCCGCCCGCCACCGCGCCCTGCGCCGGGCGGTCCGCCGGCTGCCCGGGCGCTGCCCCCGCCTGATGGAGGCGCTGCTCTCCCCGAAGGACCTCACCTACCGGGAGATCGCGGGGGAGTTGGGTATCTCACAGGGCAGTCTGGGACCGGAACGTTCCAGATGTCTCGGTTGTCTGCGGAGATTGCTCACACCGGAGGTTGCGGCGTGCGAACCGCGGGGATAGGAGTGGGGGACGACAGGTGATCAGGTGAGCGGGAGGCGTGCGCACATGGGCATGAGCGTGACCATCTCGGCGGCGACCGGGCAGGACGCGGAGCAGATCTTCAGGCTCCAGTACCTGTGCTTCCAGAGCGAGGCCGCGTTGTACGGCAACTACCGCATCGACCCGCTCGTGCAGACCCTGGACTCCGTCCGCCAGGAGGTCGCCACCGACTGCGTCTTCGTCGCCCGGCTCGGCGAGGAGGTGATCGGCTCGGTGCACGGCAAGGTGACCGAGGACGGCGCGGCGGCCATCACCAAGCTCTGCGTCCACCCCCGCCTCCAGGGCCACGGCATCGGCGCCCGGCTGCTGCGCGCGGCCGAGGCCGCACTGGCCGAGCGGCACGGCGCCACCCGGTTCCGCCTCCACACCGGCCACCGCAGCGAGGGCAACCTCCGCCTGTACCGCAGGGTGGGCTACCAGACGGTGGGCCGGGCCAAGGGAGACGACGGCGTGGAAATGATCATCCTGGAAAAGGAGACGGGCGCCTTCGTCGCCACGGCGTGACGAAAAGCGCCCCCGAAGGGGCGCGGGGAAGCGCGCGACAAGCCACGGACGACCCGCGCCCGCCGGCGTTCGTCAGGCGCCCCTCCGCGCCCGCGCCCTCCGCAGCCAGTACATCGCGGACAAGGGCAGCAGCACGGGGATGAACACATACCCCATCCCGTACTCGGACCACACGGTCGCGTCCGGGAACGCCGACGGCTCGACCAGCGTCCAGGTACCGACGATCAGCACCCCCGCCAGCTCGGCGGCGCAGCACACCAGCGCCGCCCTGCGCGCGGTCTCCCCGCCCCGCACCAGCGTGTAGGTGATGAACGCGTACACCACACCCGCCAGGGCCGACAGCGTGTACGCCAGCGGCGCCCGGTCGAACTCCGTGGCGATCTGGTACACGGACCGCGACAGCGCGCCGACCACCATCACGCCGTAGAACCAGACCAGCAGCATGCCCGGCCCGCTGATCAGCCGGGCCGGCTTCTCCTGGACCGCCGTCACCTCAGCCTCCCCAGATGTCGTAGAGCCGTACTTCCAGGACGGCCAGCACCACCCCGGCCGCGGCGACCGTCACCGAACCCCAGCGGGTCCGCTCGGCCAGCGACATGAACCCCGCGGCCGGAACACACGCGAACGAGCCCAGCAGATACGCCACGAAGATCGTCGTGCCCTGCTCCGGCTTCCCGCCCCGCGCCAGCTGCACGATCCCGGCCACCAGCTGGACCAGCGCCAGCACCGACACCACGGCCATGCCGATGAAGTGCCAGTCCTTCGTCGGCTGGTCCCGGTAGGCGGCCCAGCCGCACCAGGCGGCGAGCAGGAGCGCGGCGACCCCGGTCACCAGCATCAGGGCGTTGAGCATGCCGTGACCTTAATACGGCCCAAACGTGCCCGAGCCGCCGCCCCCGCCGAACGCCGTAGGGTCTGGGCCATGACGATCCACGCGCACGCCCTCCTGTTCGACAACGACGGCACCCTCGTCTCCTCCCTCGACTCCGTCGAGCGCTGCTGGTCCCGCTGGGCCGGGGAGTACGGGATCACCGCCGAGGAGTTCGGCCGCGTGGAACTGCACGGACGCCCGGCCGTCGAGATCGTCGCCGACCTGCTGCCCGCGCACCTGGTCCCGGAGGCGGTCGCCCGGGTCGAGCAGCTGGAGGTCGAGGACGTGCCGAACGGCGGCGTGCGCCTGCTGCCCGGGACCCGGGACTTCCTGGACGCCCTGCCTGCCGACCGCTGGGCAGTGGTCACCTCCGCCACCCGCCGCCTCGCCGAGGCCCGCCTGGGCGCCGTCGGCATCGCGCCGAAGGCCCTCGTCTCGGCCGACGACGTCACCCGCGGCAAGCCCGACCCCGAGCCCTATCTGCTGGCCGCCCGGCAGCTCGGCGCGGACCCCGCCCACTGCGTCGTCTTCGAGGACGCCCCCGCCGGACTGCGGGCCGGGCGCGCGGCCGGCATGACCACCGTGGCGTTGGCCACAACCCACCGGGCCGCGGACCTGGACGCCGACCTGGTGGTGGACGACCTGTCGGCCTTGTCCGCACTGGTCACCGACCGGGGCGTGACGATATCCCGCCGCGGCTGAGCCCCCGGCCCGCCCTGTCCGCCTCTGTCCACCATCCGGACAGCGGCGACCGTTCGAGACCGCCCGTCTGGTTTACTGATCGCATGACCAGGACGAGCTGCCGCACCCTTGCGACCGAGGCGACCATGACGCCCGGTGCTCGTTGTATGTGTCGCCTGATGTGTCGAATGTGCGCCTTCTAGAGGGCCCCCGCATCAGTTGAGCCTCGCGCCCCGAAGCGAGACCCGTGGCATGTCCGTGCGCCGTAGGCCGTACGAGACGCACACCCCCCGCTCCATGCCGCAACCGCATGCACCCGTGCCCGGGCACACCCACGCCCGCGCACTCGACAGTGACGGAAACCCACGTGATCACCACCTCGGGCCTGACCAAGGTCTACCGCTCCCGCGGCCGTGAGGTCACCGCCCTCGACGGCGTCGATCTGCACGTCCGCGAAGGCGAGGTCTACGGCGTCATCGGCCAGTCCGGCGCCGGCAAGTCCTCCCTCATCCGCTGCGTCAACCTGCTGGAGCGCCCCACCTCCGGCACCGTGACCGTCGCCGGGCAGGACCTCACCGCCCTGGCGGGGCGCGGCCCGCGCGCCGGCCGGGAGCTGCGCCGCGCCCGCAGCCGGATCGGCATGGTCTTCCAGCACTTCAACCTGCTGTCCACGCGGACCGTGCAGGACAACGTCGAGCTGCCGCTGGAGATCCTCGGCAAGTCCGGCAAGGAGCGCTCCCGCAAGGCCCTGGAGCTGCTGGACCTCGTCGGCCTCGCCGACAAGGCCAAGGCCTACCCCGCCCAGCTCTCCGGCGGCCAGAAGCAGCGCGTCGGCATCGCCCGCGCCCTGGCCGGCGACCCCAAGGTGCTGCTCTCCGACGAGGCCACCAGCGCCCTGGACCCGGAGACCACCCGCTCCATCCTCCAGCTGCTGCGCGACCTGAACCGGCAGCTGGGCCTGACCGTCCTGCTCATCACCCACGAGATGGACGTGGTGAAGTCGATCTGCGACTCCGCCGCCCTCATGGAGCGGGGCCGCATCGTGGAGTCCGGCACCGTCAGCGAGCTGCTGGCCACCCCCGGCTCCACGCTGGCCGCCGCGCTGTTCCCGGTGGGCGGCGAGGCCACCGGCGCCGACCGGACCGTCCTCGACGTCACCTTCCACGGCGAGAGCGCCACCCAGCCGGTCGTCTCCCAGCTCGCCCGCACCTACAACATCGACATCTCGATCCTCGGCGCCGCCATCGACACCGTCGCCGGCCTCCAGGTCGGCCGGATGCGCATCGAACTGCCCGGCCGTTACGAGGACAATGTGGTCCCGATCGGGTTCCTGCGCGAACAGGGCCTGCAGATCGACGTCGTGGGCCAGGACGCCCCGCTGGTGAAGGAAGGTGCCAAGTGACCTGGTCGGAGATGCAGCCGCTGCTGTCGGACGCGTGTAGCCAGACCTTCACCATGGTGCTCTGGTCCACCGTGATCGCCGTCGTCGCCGGTCTGCCGCTCGGTCTCCTCCTCGTCCTCACGGACCGGGGCGGCCTGCTGCAGAACGTCCTCGCCAACAAGGTGATCGGCCAGGTCGTGAACGTCGGCCGGTCCATGCCGTTCATCATCCTGATGGTCGCGCTGATGACCTTCACCCGCTGGGTCACCGGCACCACCATCGGCACCACCGCGGCGATCGTGCCGCTCGCCATCGGCGGCATCCCCTTCTTCGCCCGCCTGGTCGAGACGGCCGTGCGCGAAGTGGACCAGGGGCTCGTCGAGGCCGTGCAGTCCATGGGCGGCAACACCTGGACGATCGTCCGCAAGGTCCTCGTCCCCGAGGCCCTGCCCTCCCTGATCGCCTCCACCACCACCACGATCATCGCCCTCATCGGCTACTCCGCCATGGCCGGCACGGTCGGCGGCGGCGGCCTCGGCGACCTCGCCGTCCGCTACGGCTACCAGCGCTTCGAGACCGAACTGATGTGGATCACGGTGGCGATCCTCGCCGTCGTCATCTCCCTCATCCAGTTCGCCGGCGACTTCGCCGCCCGCTCCCTGCACCGCCGCGGCGCCCGCTCCGGCCCGGCCCCCAAGCTCCGCCTGCTGAAGGCCAAGGAGCCCGCGGCGGCAGAGATCAGCAAGGTCGCGTAAGGCACCCAGAGCTCCCCGGCCACTCGTACCCGGGGTCGCACCACCCTTAAGGAAAGGCACTTTTCGTGCGTAACACCGCCAAGCTCACCACCGCCGTCCTCGCCGCCTCAGCCCTGACCCTCGGGCTGACCGCCTGCGGCTCCGACAAGGACTCCGGCTCCCTCGACGCCAACGGTCCGCTGATCGTCGCCGCGAGCCCGACCCCGCACGCCGAGATCCTCAACTTCGTCAAGGACAAGCTGGCGAAGAAGGCGGGCCTCGACCTGGAGGTCAAGGAGTTCACCGACTACATCGCGCCGAACACGGCGACCGAGGACGGCTCGGTGGGCGCCAACTACTTCCAGAACCAGCCGTACCTCGACGACTTCAACAACAAGCGCGGCACCCACATCGTGCCCGTCGTCACGGTGCACCTGGAACCGCTCGGCCTGTACTCCCACAAGGTCAAGAAGGCCGACGCCCTCAAGAGCGGTGCGACCGTCGCCGTCCCGAACGACGCCGTCAACGAGGCCCGCGCCCTGAAGCTGCTCGCCGACAACGGGCTGATCACCCTCAAGGACGGCGCCGGCAACGAGGCCACCCCGCGGGACATCACCAAGAACCCCAAGAACCTCAAGTTCAAGGAGGTCGAGGCGGCCCAGACCCCGCGCTCCCTGGACGACGTCGACGCGGCCGTGGTCAACGGCAACTACGCCATCTCCGCCGGCCTGAAGCCCGCGAAGGACGCCCTCGTCCTGGAGTCCCCCAAGGACAACCCCTACGGCAACTTCCTCGCCGTGAAGAAGGGCAACGAGAAGGACCCGCGGGTGACCAAACTCGCGAAGCTCCTCACCTCGCCCGAGGTCAAGAAGTTCATCGAGGACAAGTACCAGGGCTCGGTCATCCCGTCGTTCTGAGCCGCCGAGGGGACTGAAGCCATGCGCACGTCCGTCGCCGCCGTGGCCGCCCTGGCCCTCGGCCTCGGCCTCACCGCCTGCGGCTCCGGCACGGACTCCGGCAAGGGCGGTGGCAAGGACGGCACCCTCGTCGTCGGCGCCACCGCCGTCCCGGCCGGTGAGGTGCTCACCTACATCAAGGACCACCTCGCCGCCAAGGCCGGCCTGAAGCTGGAGATCAAGGAGTTCACCGACTACGTCCTGCCCAACACCGCCCTCCAGGAGGGCGAGCTGGACGCCAACCTGTACCAGAACCAGCCCTACCTGGACGACTTCAACAAGTCCAAGGGCACCGACCTGGTCTCGGTCGTCAAGCCCTACCTGCCGCCCATGGGCGTCTACTCGCACCGGGTCAAGGACGTCACCCAACTCGCCGACGGCGCCACCGTCGCCGTACCCAACGACATCACCAACGAGGGCCGCGCCCTGAAGCTGCTCGCCGCCGGCGGTGTCATCAAGCTCAAGGCGGGCGCCGGCACCGACGCCTCCCCCCGGGACGTCACCGACAACCCCCGGCACCTGAAGTTCAAGGAGCTGGAGGCCGCCCAGCTGCCCCGCTCGCTCGACGACGTGGACGCCGCGGTCGTCAACAACAACTACGCCCAGGACGCGGGTCTGAGCCCCGCCGAGGACGCCATCCTGCTGGAGTCGGCGAAGAACAACCCCTACGCCAACCTCCTCGCCGTCAAACGCGGCCACGAGGACGACCCACGGGTGAAGAAGCTCGCCGGACTGCTCGTCTCACCCGAGGTCCGCGCCTTCATCAAGGACAAGTACCACGGGTCCGTCCTGCCCGCGACCGGCGGCTGACCGCACGCACACCGCGTACGGCGACGCACGGGGTCCGCTCCCTCGGGGGGAGCGGACCCCGTCGTGCGCTCCGGTGGTTTCATGCTGCATGCTGGGCAGTTCAGCGGACCTGACGGCCCTGACGGTCTTCCGAGGAACTTCCGAAGGTTACGGAGCGGCGCATGACGAGCACCTTCCCCAACATCTCCATCAGCACGGAGCGGTTGGTGCTGCGTCCCCTCGACGAGGACGACGTGCCCGCCCTGGCCGAGATGATGAACGACGAACAGGTCGTCGCCTGGACCACCGTCCCCCACCCCTACACCGAGGCCGACGCCCGCCGGTGGATCACCCGGCTCGCCCCCGGGGAACGCACCGAGGGCCGGGGCATCGTCCTCGCCGTCACCGAGTTCCTCACCCAGCGGCTCGTCGGCATCGTGCACCTGAGGAACACCGACTGGCGCGTCCGCTCCAGCGAACTGGCCTACGTCATCGCGCCCTGGGCCCGGGGCGAGGGCTACGCCTCCGAAGCGGCCCTCGCCACCGCCCAGTGGCTCTTCCACGACCAGGACTTCGAGCGGATCGAACTGCGCACCGCCGCCGACAACACCGCCTCCCAGCAGGTCGCCCAGAAGATCGGCTGCATCAGCGAGGGCGTGCTGCGCAACGCCTGGATAGCCCGCGCCAGGGCCGAGGACGGCTCCTGGGCCCGGGTACGCACCGACATCATCGTCTGGAGCCTGCTGCCCGAGGACCTCGCCGGCGTCGGCGAGCAGCCGGCCGACGCCAGTGGTTTCACCTCGTACTCGGACTGGAACTGAGACCTCCGAGCTTCACCAGGTACGCTCACGGAGCCCGCGTACCGGGCTCCCTCCCCGAAGACCCGCGCAGAACCACTGGAGACTGACGACGATGGCCGACCGGGTCACGGTGATCGGCTGGGACGGCACGCCACTGACCGCCGCGGCACGGGGCGCCCTCGGCGCCGCCACCCTCGTGGCCGGAGCCGCCCACCACCTGGCGCTGCCCGAGGTGCCGCCCACCGCCGAACGCGTCCGCCTCGGCAGCCTCCCGCTGGCCGCCCGCCGCATCGCCGCCCACCGCGGCACCGCCGTCGTCCTCGCCGACGGCGACCCCGGCTTCTTCGGCGTCGTACGCACCCTGCGCGCGCCCGAGTTCGGCCTGGAGGTCGAGGTCGTCCCCGCCGTCTCCTCCGTCGCCACCGCCTTCGCCCGGGCCGGCATGCCCTGGGACGACGCCCAGGTGGTCGTCGCCCACCCGCGCACCCTGCGCCGCGCCGTGAACGTCTGCCGCGCCCACGCCAAGGTCGCCGTCCTCACCGCGCCGGGCGCCGGCCCCGCCGAACTCGGGCTCCTGCTGGAGGGCGTGCACCGCACCTTCGTCATCTGCGAGGAACTGGGCACCGACCGCGAACAGGTCAGCGTCGTCACCTCCGACAAGGCCGCCGACCACACCTGGCGCGACCCCAACGTGGTCATCGTCATCGGCGGACCGGCCGGCGCGGCGGAGGGCGGCGGGTGGATCGCCGGCCGCGACCCGGCCACGGGCCCGCGGGGCTGGGTACAGCCCGACGCCAGCTACACCGACGGGCCGGCTTCCGTGCCGGGCGGCGGTCCGGGTGGCGGTACGGGCAACGGTCCGGGCGGCGGTTCGGCCGCCGGGCTCGGCGAGGGGGAGAAGGAACTGCTGCGCGCCGCCCAACTCGCCCGCCTCGGGCCCCGGGTCGGCGACCTCGTCTGGGACATCGGCTGCGGCGCCGGCGCGTTCGCCACCGAGGCCGCCCGGGCCGGCGCGGCCGTCATCGCCGTCGACCACGACCCGGCCGCCTGCACCCGCACCGAGGGGGCCGCCCGCCGCTTCGGGGTCCAGCTCCAGGTGGTCTACGGCAGTGCCCCGCACGTCCTGGAGAACCTGCCCGAACCGGACGTCGTACGGGTCGGCGGCGGGGGCCCGGCCGTCGTCTCCGCGGTCGCCGACCGGCGCCCGCGGCGCATCGTCACCCACGCCGCCACCCGGGACGCCGCCGAACGCGTCGGCCGCGACCTGACCGAGCACGGCTACCGGGTCCAGTGCGCCCTGGTCCAGTCCGTCGAACTCGACACCAGGGCCTGGACCGAGACCGAGCGGAACGTCGCGTTCCTGCTCAGCGGGGTCCTGCCCGATCGCGCCCCGTGATCCTGTTGTCGTACCGCGCGCGGTAGGCTGGCCGATCGTTGTACCGCACCGGTGGCCCGAACTTCGTTCGCCAATGTCCGGATCGCACGCCCGTCTTGGGCGGGTGTGGTACTGCGGAACCGGAGGACGCGCAACGTGGCGCAGTCCACAGCGGGCTGTCGCGGATCATGCTGTCGCGACGGCGGAACGGCCGGGACAATGCCACTGAATGGCTTTGTCGCCTTTTCCGGCGGGTCGTTCGTGCCGCTGGGCACGGACGCTCGTTCTTCACTGCGGGGCGGTCGGTGCGCCGTTCCGGGTGAGCTGGTCGTAGGGAGCACTAACCGATGGGCGAGGGGTACGCATGACCGACACCGGCCAGGTCCCGGGCGAGGGGCAGCCGGAGAGCGCAGGCATGGTGGAGCAGCCGGGCGTCCCCGCGCACGGCGCGTACACCTACCTCTCCGAGGCGCCCGCCGAGGACGAAGACCTGCTGCTGCCGGGTGCCCAGGGCGCGTGGGGCAACGAGGTGCCGCCACCTGCCCCGGAACCGGTGGTGGAGGCCGTCCACGAGCCGGGCCCGCACGAGACGGCCGGCCGTGACACCGGCTCGGTCGACCTCGGCGGTGTCCGCCTGCCCCACCCGGGTCCCGCGTCGGTGCCGCCGTCGCCCATCCTCTCGGCGCCGCACGACCCGGCGTCCGCGCCGCAGCCGCCGCGCCGTCCGCTGCACCTCGGCCCGCCGATCCCCGACGCCTCCGCGAGCCCGGTCCGCTCCCTCGCCGACCGCGGCCCCGCCGGAGCGCCGGCCCGCCAGCCCGGCCCGCCGGCCCCCGGCCCCGAGTACCTCGACGCCCATCCCCACACGGCCCCGCAGAACGCGGCCCCGTGGGGCACGGCAGGCGAGCCCCAGCCTCCGGCCCACACCGAGACCCAGGCCCGGGCTCAGGAGGAGGCTCTGGTTCAGGACGACGTACAGGTTCCGGGCGAGGAGCAGGGGCAGGCCGACGGAGAGGCCCAGGGCGAGGCTCGGGTTCCGACGGACGTACAGGCTGAGGGCCAGGCCCAGGCCCAGGTCCCGGCCCAGCCGGAGGGTGAGGCTCAGGTTCCGGGCGAGGGGCAGGGCGAGACGCAGGTCCAGGTTCAGGCCCAGGCCCAGGTTCAGGTCCAGCCCGAGGTTGAGGCTCAGGTTCCGGCCGAGGGGCAGGGCGTGCTTCAGGGCCAGGCTCCGGCTCCGGCCGAAGTCCAGGCTCAGGCTTCCGCGCAGGACCAGGCTCCGGTCGAGGCCGAGGTGGAGGCCGAAGTTCCGGCCCCGGCACCGGCCCCGGCACCGGTTCAGGCTCCGGTCGAGGACCCCGCCCAGGCTCCGGTCGGCGCGCAGGCACCGGCTGCGGAAACGGTTGGCCCAGCCGAGCCCGTCACCCCCGCCGCTCCAACCCCCGCCGCTCCTGCCTCCACCGAGCCGGCCGACGCGGCCCAGGCCACGATGGCCCGCCTCGCGAGCCAGACGGCGGCCCAGAACACGTCCGGTGACACCGGCCGGTTCCCCGTCGCGCACGGTCACGACGGTGCGTACACCGCACCGGCGGAGGCGCCGACCGCCGAGGCCGGGGACGAGGGCGGCGCGGACGCAGTCGACGTCGACACGGCGGAGCCGGACGTTGCGGTCCAGGTGACACCGGAACAGGCCGCGCAGCTCGCGCAGGCTGCCGAGGCCGCTGCGACGCATGCCGAGGTTGCCGCTGCCGCTGAGACCGCTGCGGTGACCCCTGAGGCCGAGGCCGAGGCCGAGGTCGAGACCGCCGAAGCGGCCGCGACCGAACCCGGCGGACCCGAACCCGTCGTTGCCGAGGCCGCCGTGACCGAAGCTCACGTAACGGAACCTCACGCAACCGAACCTCCCGTAGCCGACCCTGCCCTGACCGATCCGGTCCAGCCGGGCACGGACGCGGAGCCGGTCGAGGCCGCGCAGCCCACCGAGGCCGCGCAGCCCGCCGAGGACCCCCGGACCACTCAGGGAGTGCAGCCGGACACGGCCCCGCAGGTCGCCGACCCCGCCCAGGCCCAGCCTGCCGCCGACGCCCCGGAGCCAGTGGCGCCCGCCGCCCCGGCCGCCGTACAAGACGTCGCTCAGGGCGCGGCCCAGGCCCCCGACCAGGCCCCCGCCGAAGTCCAGGCCACCGCCCCGGAGATGCCGGAGGCCCCCGCCCCGGCCTCCGCCGAGGTCCCGGCCGCCGTCCAGGAGGCGGCCCCGGTCGCCGCCCCCGCCGCCGTCCAGGACGCGGCCCAGGCCACCGCCCAGGAGATGGCGGAGGCCTCCGCCCCCGCTTCCACCGAGGTCCCGGCCGCTTCCGAAGCCCCGGCCGACGGCGCCGCTCCGGCGGCCCAGCCCGCCGCCCCGGGCAGTGCCCCCGCCGCTCCGGGCACCGACCCCGCCGCCCAGGTGGCCGAGCCCGCAGCCCCGCAGGCCCCCGCCGAGCCCGCGCCCATCGCCGCTCCGGCTCAGCCGGGCCCGGGCGCACCGGACGCCGTACCGGCTGCCCAGCCCGCCGTGGCCCAGGCCTCGGAGGCACCGGGGTCCCACGCACCGGCCGAGGCGACCGAGCCGGCCGTCCTCCCGGCGCAGGGGCCCCAGCTCGCCGAGAACGCCCCGCAGGGCGCCGCAGCGGAGGCCGGGGCCCCGGCCGCTCCCGCCGCACCGGAGCAGCAGCCGCAGACGGCACCGGCCGACGAACCCGCACCGACCGCCGGTCCCCGGTCGCAGCCGCAGCCCGACCCCCGGCCGCAGGCATCCGCGCCGGCGCCGGACACCGTCGTACCGGACCCCGAGCAGCCGCTCGGGCAGTTCGTGCCGGTGCAGGGGCAGGTGCCCACCGCCCCGCACCTGGCGCCCACCGCGCCGCAGCCCGCGGTGCGGTCCGCGGCCGAGCCGCAGGCCCCGCCGGAGCAGCCGGAACCGGTGGCCACGGTGCCCGCGCCCCGCGAGGGCGAGCCGGCCCAGGTACCGGCCGGGGCGGACGCGCAGCCCACCCCGGATGCCGTACAGCACACGGGGGACACGGAAGACACGGGGGACACGGAGGGCCTGGACACCAGGGCCGCCGACCAGGAAGAAGGCACGGCCGCGGTGGCGGAAGCACGACAGTCCACCGGCCCGGCCGCGCCGCCCTACGCCGACGCCGAGCGCGAGGCCGTCCTGAAGGTGATGCGCGAGCGCCGCGACATCCGCAACGGTTTCCGCAGCGACCCCATCCCGCACGAGGTGCTGCTCCGGGTCCTGGAGGCCGCGCACACCGCGCCGTCCGTGGGCCACTCGCAGCCCTGGGACTTCGTCGTCATCAGATCCGCCGAGACCCGGCAGACGATGCACGAACTGGCGATGCGACAGCGCGAGGCGTACGCCAAGTCGCTGCCGAAGGGCCGGGCCAAGCAGTTCAAGGAACTGAAGATCGAGGCCATCCTCGACACCCCGGTCAACATCGTCGTCACCGCCGACCCCACCCGCGGCGGCCGGCACACCCTCGGCCGTCACACCCAGCCGCAGATGGCGCCCTACTCCTCGGCGCTCGCGGTGGAGAACCTCTGGCTCGCCGCCCGCGCCGAAGGCCTCGGCGTCGGCTGGGTCAGCTTCTTCGACGAGCGGGAGATGGTCCGCGCGCTCGGCCTGCCCGAGCATCTGGAGGTCGTCGCCTACCTGTGTGTCGGGTACGTCGACGAGTTCCCGGACGAGCCCGAGCTGATGCAGGCCGGCTGGTCCAAGCGACGCCCCCTGTCCTGGGTGGTGCACGAGGAGACATACGGCCGCCGCGCCCTGCCCGGAGAGGAACCCCACGACCTGCTCGCCGAGACCGTCGCACAGATCCGCCCGCTCGACGCCAAGGCGCTCGGCGAGGCATGGGAGCGCCAGAAGCGCATGACCAAGCCGGCCGGCGCGCTCGGCATGCTGGAGATCATCTCCGCACAGCTGTGCGGGCTGTCCCGGCAGTGTCCGCCGCCGATCCCGGAACCCGCCGCCGTCGCGGTCTTCGCCGGCGACCACGGCGTGCACGCCCAGGGCGTCACCCCCTGGCCGCAGGAGGTGACCGCCCAGATGGTGGCCAACTTCCTCGGCGGGGGAGCCGTCTGCAACGCCTTCGCCGCCCAGGTCGGCGCCGAGGTGTGCGTCGTGGACGTCGGCGTCGCCGCCGACCTGCCCGCCACACCGGGCCTGCTGCCGCGCAAGATCCGCGGTGGTACGTCCGACATGACCACCGGCCCCGCGATGACCCGCGAGGAGGCCAAGGCGGCCATCGAGGTGGGCATCGAGACCGCCCGCGATCTGGTGGCGGCCGGCAACAAGGCGCTGCTCACCGGTGAGATGGGCATCGCCAACACCACCGCGTCCGCCGCGCTGATCTCCGTCTTCACCGGCGCCGACCCGGCCGAGGTGACCGGGCGCGGCACGGGCATCAACGACGAGACGCTGGTCCGCAAGACCGAGGTGGTCCGCCGCGCGCTGGAACTCCACCAGCCGGACCCGGCCGACCCGATCGGCGTTCTCGCGGCCGTCGGCGGCTTCGAGCACGCGGCCATGGTCGGCCTGCTGCTCGGCGGCGCGTCCCTGCGTACGCCGGTGATCCTGGACGGCGTCAGCGCCGGTGCGGCGGCCCTCGTCGCCCGCGCGATCGCCCCCGAGGTGCTCGCGGCCTGCATCGCCGGTCACCGCAGCGCCGAGCCGGGCCACGTCGCCGCGCTGAACAAGCTGGGCCTGCGCCCCCTGGTCGACCTCGACCTCCGCCTCGGCGAGGGTACGGGCGCCCTGCTGGCACTCCCGCTGGTCCAGAGCACGGCGAGGGCCATGCACGAGGTGGCCACGTTCGACGCGGCGGGCGTCACCGAGAAGTAGAGGCACGAGAAGTAGAAGCACCGGAAGTAGAAGTCCGGAAGCAGAAGTCCGGACGCAGAAGTCCGGAAGCAGAAGTAGGGGACGGGCGCCCGGCGCGCGGTGCCGGGCGTCTTCCGGCGTCCACGGACCGGCCTCCACGGACCGGTGTCCACGGACCGGTGCCCGGCACCGGTGCCCAGCTTCGTTGCCCAGCCACCGGACACCTGCCCCCACCCGCACCGCCGCCACCGTAAAATCCGCACGTCAGCGCCACCGCACAGCCACCGGAGGACGCCCTCATGGCCGAACACCCCGCCTACCCCGTAGGCCTCCGCCTCTCCGGCCGCCGCGTGGTCGTCCTCGGTGGCGGCACCGTGGCCCAGCGCCGCCTGCCCGCCCTGATCGCGGCCGGCGCGGACATCACCGTCGTATCCCCGCAGGCCACTCCCTCGGTCGAGGCCATGGCCGAGGCGGGGGAGATCATCTGGGAGCGGCGGGCGTACGCCGAAGGCGACCTCGCCGCGGCCTGGTACGCCCTCATCGCCACCAGCGACCCGGACGCCAACAACCGCGCCTCCGCCGAGGCGGAGCGGCACCGCGTCTGGTGCGTCCGCTCCGACGACGCCGACCAGGCCACGGCCTGGACCCCGGCGACCGGCCACAGCGAGGGCGTCACCGTCGCCGTACTGACCACCCACGCGCGCGGCCGCGACCCCCGCCACACCGCCGCCATCCGGGACGCGGTCGTGGAGGGCCTGCGCGACGGCACCCTCGTCGCCCCGCACCACCGCACCCGCACCGCCGGCGTGGCCCTGGTCGGCGGCGGCCCCGGCGACCCCGACCTGATCACCGTCCGCGGCCGGCGCCTGCTCGCCGAGGCGGACGTCGTCATCGCCGACCGGCTGGGCCCGCGCGATCTGCTCGCCGAGCTGCCGCCGCACGTCGAGGTGATCGACGCGGCCAAGATCCCCTACGGCCGCTACATGGCCCAGGAGGCCATCAACAACGCGCTGATCGAGCACGCCAAACAGGGCAAGGCGGTGGTCCGGCTCAAGGGCGGCGACCCGTTCGTCTTCGGCCGGGGCATGGAGGAGGTCCAGGCGCTCGCCGAGGCCGGCATCCCGTGCACGGTGGTTCCCGGTATCTCCAGCTCCATCTCGGTCCCGGGCGCGGCCGGCATCCCGGTCACGCACCGGGGGGTCGCCCATGAGTTCACCGTGGTCAGCGGCCATGTGGCGCCCGACGACGAGCGCTCCCTGGTCGACTGGCCCTCGCTGGCCAAGCTCACCGGCACCCTGGTGATCCTGATGGGCGTCGACAAGATCGGGAAGATCGCCGAGACGCTCGTCGCCCACGGTAAGCCGCCGACGACGCCGGTGGCCCTGGTCCAGGAGGGCACCACGGCCGCCCAGCGCCGGGTGGACGCCACCTTGGCCACGGTGGCCGAGACGGTACGGTCGGAGGGCGTGAAGCCTCCGGCGGTCATCGTCGTCGGCGAGGTCGTGGGGGTCGGCCCGGAGCCCGCGGCCTGATCACACCCGCCGGGACCCACCCGGGTGGCCCCGGGTAACACAACTGACTCCGGGTAACACAACGTAACCTCGCGTCCCTTCCCCAGCCGTTGGCAGCACATCCAGGACAAGGCAGTATCACCCTGTGGCCGAGCTCATCACCGTCGAGGATCCCGACGACCCCCGCCTGACCGACTACACCGGCCTGACCGACGTGGAGCTGCGCCGCCGGCGGGAGCCCGCGGAGGGCCTGTTCATCGCCGAGGGCGAGAAGGTCATCCGCAGGGCCAGGGAAGCGGGCTACGAGATGCGGTCCATGCTGCTCTCGGCCAAGTGGATCGACACCATGCGCGACGTCATCGACGAAATCCCGGCCCCGGTGTACGCCGTGAGCCCGGAACTCGCCGAACGGGTCACCGGCTACCACGTGCACCGGGGCGCCCTCGCGTCCATGCAGCGCAAGCCGCTGCCGACGGCCGGCGAACTGCTCCGCACCGCTCGCCGTGTGGTGATCATGGAGTCGGTGAACGACCACACCAACATCGGCGCGATCTTCCGCTCGGCGGCGGCCCTCGGCATGGACGCGGTACTGCTGTCGCCGGACTGCGCCGACCCGCTGTACCGGCGGAGCGTCAAGGTTTCCATGGGCGCGGTGTTCTCCGTGCCGTACGCCCGTCTGGAGACCTGGCCGAAGGGGCTGGAGTCGGTCCGGGAGGCCGGTTTCACGGTGCTCGCGCTCACCCCGGACGAGAAGGCGAGCAGCCTGGACGAGGCCGCGCCGCACCGCATGGACCGGGTGGCGCTCATGCTCGGCGCGGAGGGCGACGGCCTGTCCACGCAAGCCCTGGTCGCCGCCGACGAATGGGTCCGCATCCCGATGTCCCACGGCGTCGACTCCCTCAACGTGGGCGCGGCGGCAGCGGTGGCGTTCTACGCGGTAGCGACGGGCCGCCCCCACCCCTGACCCCAACCCCGGCACCGCCTCCGACCCGGGGCCCCGGCCCACGGCCTTCGATACCGGGCTGTCGTCCTGGGGACCGGGCCTTCGCTCCCGGCGCCGGTCCGCCGCCCTGGGGGCCCGCCCATTGTCCTGGGAGCCCGCCCACTGTCCTCGGCGCCCGGCCGTCGCCCTGGGCGCCGGACGCGCGGAGCCGCTTCCGGCGTGCGTCCGGCTCCCGGGCTTCGCCCGGCCTCTGAGGTCCCGGAGGCCGGCCGCAGGCTCCAGGTGCCGTGGTCCGGGGTCTACGCCGACCGGTCCGCCGTGAACCCGCCGTCACCCGTCGGCGGATTGCCGGGCCGCGCCATCGGGTCCTGATGTGCCGGGGCGCCCGGCTGCGCGTGCCGTGCCCGCTGGACCCCGCCGTCGCCGCCCAGCCCGCGTGCCGGACCCTGGCAGCCCTGGGCCACCGCGATGCCGAGCGCCACCAGCAGCGTCACCACCACGAACACGAACAGCCGCTGCCGCAGCAGCCGCGGATTGGCGGGCCGCAGGCCGGTCCCCGTCGGGCGCCGCGCGGAACCGCCACGCGGAGCCGGACGGCTGCCGCCGCCGGAGCGCGGGCCGCCGCCGCGGGGCGCCGGGGTGGGGCGTACCGTACCCGGCCGGGCGGACGCGGCCCCGCCGCGCCCACCGCCGGCGCCGCGCCCGGACACACCCCCACGGGACGAAACGTCACCGCGTGCCGAGGCGCCTCCCCTGGACGGCGTACCGCCCCGGACCGGGACGCCCGGGCGAGGCGGCGGCGTGCCGGGGGAGCCCCGCCGCTGGGCGCGCTGCGGCTCGGGGTAGGTGTCGGCGAGCCGTCCGGTGGGCCGGTCGGCCTCGGCGGCCCGCGGGTGGGGCGGGCGTACGTCGTTCAGCCCCTGCGCCTCCCGGGCGGCGATCTCCTTCAGCCGCAGCGACAGCTGCAGCGTGCTGGGCCGCTCCTCGGGGTCCTTCGCCAGGCAGGCCCGGACCAGCGGAGCCAGCGCGTCCGGTACGCCGGCCAGCTGCGGTTCCTCGTGCACCACCCGGTACAGCATCACCTCGGAACTGCCGTGCCCGAAGGGCGAGTCACCGGTCGAGGCGTACGCCAGCGTGGCGCCGAGCGAGAAGACGTCGGTGGCCGGGGTGACCGCCGCGCCGCGTACCTGCTCGGGGGCGAGGAAGCCGGGGGAGCCGACCGCGGTGCCCACATGGGTGAGCGTGGAGGCGCCGGTGGCCCAGGCGATGCCGAAGTCGATGATCCGCGGGCCCTTGGGGGACAGCAGGATGTTGGAGGGCTTCAGGTCCCGGTGGACGACACCGGCCTCGTGCACGGCGACCAGCCCCTCGGACAGGGCCGCGCCGATCGCCGCCGTGTCCGCCGCACCGAGTGCCCCCTCCTCGGCGACCTTGTCGTGCAGGGAGGGGCCGGGCACGTACTGCGTGGCGAACCAGGGCCGCTCGGCCTCCAGATCGGCGGCGACGAGCCGGGCCGTGCAGCCGCCGCGGATCCGCCGGGCCGCGGACACCTCGCGCGCGAACCGCGACCGGAACTCCTGGTCCTCCGCCAGGTCCGGCCGGATCACCTTCAGCGCGACCCGCTGCCCCTTCTTGTCGGAGCCGAGATACACCACGCCCATTCCGCCCGCGCCGAGCCGTCGGTGAAGCCTGAACGAGCCGACGACGCGCGGGTCCTCGCGCCTCAGGCGCATCATCGCCATGTTCATCCCCGCTGCCCGGTCCCTGTGACGTGGCACAGCTTACGTTTCCACGGCCGCCCGCGCGCATAGGCCGCGCCCTCTCGGCGGGACGGATTGTGCGGGCCGCCCGAAGGAGGTGAAACCCGGTCAGCGGGCCAGGCGTTACCGCGACTTCGCTCCGACGGTGCCCCCAACTCGCCTGCCGTTCCGGGAGGTTGGGCTCACCCGGAGCCGGAGCACCCCGGGCGGCGCCCCTGCCGGCCGCCGGGCGCAGGCCGTGCGTGGCCGGGGCCGGGTCCCGGATCGCGATCCGCCTCCGACACCCCTCCCCGCACCGGTCCGAGTGATCGAAGTCACTCCACCCGGTGAGCGGGATGCTTCCGAAATGACCGGACAGAGCGGACGACCCCTCAGGGAAGACCCCGATAGCCGGGTCCCCGTCTCCACCCAGGGGAGTACTCGGCGGCTCGGGGCTCATCCTCGCGGAGGCCCGGCAATCGGTACGAGGGCATGACGTCCCCCGTGCGCGGCCCGCCTAGATTTATGGACAAGCGGCGGGTGCGCTACTCGTCCCCCGAGCTCGGACGCCCGCCGCTGTCGACGACACAACCGAACAGTCAGGAGAGGGACCATGGCCCACACGGCACCGCGACGCCCGGCGTTCGCCTCCCGCCGCACGGGCCGTCGCCACCCGTTGGTGGCGACGCTCATGGCCCTTCCCCTCGCGGCCCTGCTCCTGCTCGTCTTCGACGGCTGGGAGACGGTGGCCACACAAGCGTCGTCCGTGGGTGCGATGCTGGGGCGCTGAGCGGCGACCCCAGGCCCGGAAGAGCGGTCCGGGCGGGGACATCGATCCATGAAACCCCGTGGGGACGGGGGTACGGCGGACGGCAAGAATGCCGGCGCAGCTGGGGAGCTGCGCCGGCATCAGCCGTTTCCCGCCACGGCGCGCCGAAGAGGGCACGCTGTCTCCACGGGCCCTTCCCGGCCACGGGCCGACGGCCGTCCCCGCGACCGACCCCAGTACCCTCGGCCGGACAGCGACCCTTCCCCGAGGCAGCGGTGACCGCAGACATATCCACAGGCACAGAGACCCCCACCGACCCCCTCATAGCCGCCCTGACCGCCCGGGTCAGGGCGGCGGCCCACGGCACCCCGGTCTCCTGCCCGTGCGCCACCACCCCCCTCGCCGTCCGCCCCGACGCCACGGTCGTCCGGCACGCCGACGCCGTGGCCAAGGCCCACGCCCCGGACACCGACCCCGACGCACTGACCCTCCGCGTCGCCACGGCCGCCCGTCTCCCGGACCTGCTGCTACCCCCCCTCACCCCCGCCCCGACCCTCCTGCGCGACCCGGACGACCCGTACGACCCGTACGCGCACGACTCGTACGCCCCCCAGGGCCGCCTGGTCACCCTCTGGCCGTACGGCACCCCCGTGGACCGGGACGACCCCGACGCGGCCCCCTGGGAGGCCGTAGCCACCCTCCTGGCCCGGCTGCACCGCACCCCCGTCCCCGCCGGCCTCCCCCCGATGCGCGGCCCGGCCAAAGCCGCCCGCGCCCTCGACCGGCTCCACGCGGCCCTGCGCGCCACGCCCCACGGGCCCGCCCGCCCCTACGCCCACCCGGTGCTGGCCGCCTGGGCCGCCCTGCCCGCCTGGGCCAGGGACGCGGCCCCGATGCCCGGCCCGGCGGCCCTCTGCCACGGCGATCTGCACCTCGGCCAGCTCGTCCGGCACCCCGCGCCCGACGGCCCGTGGCGGCTCATCGACGTGGACGACCTCGGCGCCGGGCTCCCCGCCTGGGACCTCGCGCGCCCCGCCGCCTGGTACGCCTGCGGACTCCTGCCGCCCGACGACTGGACCCGCTTCCTGACCGCCTACCGCCGGGCCGGCGGCCCGGCCGTGCCCGCGGACGGCGACCCCTGGCCCGCCCTGGACGTCCCGGCCCGCGCGCTCACCGTGCAGACGACCGCCCTGGCGCTCACCAAGGCGCTCACCGCAGGCCGCCCGCTGGACGAGGTGGAGCAGGCCCTGGCCGACGCCTGCGCGCGCATGCCGTCCGCTCCCGCGCACCCTCCCCGCCGGGCGCCCGAAATCCCGGGCTAGGCTGCAACCGCCCCGGGCCGGACGGTGTCTGTCCTGGGGAAACACGAAGCAGTACCGACCGGCGAGGAGTTGAGCCGAGCATGCAGTGTCCGAAGTGCCATGCGCCGATGCACACCTACAACCGCAACGGCGTCCAGATCGAGCAGTGCAGCGGCTGTCGCGGCATCTTCCTCGACTACGGCGAGCTGGAGGCGCTGACCCGCCTGGAGGCCCAGTGGTCCCAGCCGGCCCCGCCCCCGCCGCCCGCCCCGCAGGCCTACCCCGCGGCGGCCCCGCCCACGCCCGCCTGGGGCGCCCCGCACGGCGGCCACCACGGTGACCACGGTCACTACGGCCACCAGCGCCACAAGAGCTTCGGCCGCATGCTGTTCTCCAGCTGAGCACACGAAGAAGCCCCCGGCCGTACGAGACGGCCGGGGGCTTCTTGCTGTGTGGACGATACTGGGATTGAACCAGTGACCTCTTCCGTGTCAGGGAAGCGCTCTCCCGCTGAGCTAATCGTCCGCGGACCGTGACCCGGGGGTCACAGGCGGTGCGCGATACTGGGATTGAACCAGTGACCTCTTCCGTGTCAGGGAAGCGCTCTCCCGCTGAGCTAATCGCGCGGGGGACCTTCGAGAAGATCCGGGATCCGAAGATCCAGTGGACGATACTGGGATTGAACCAGTGACCTCTTCCGTGTCAGGGAAGCGCTCTCCCGCTGAGCTAATCGTCCTTGGAGGTGGAGACGGGATTTGAACCCGTGTAGACGGCTTTGCAGGCCGTTGCCTCGCCTCTCGGCCACTCCACCAGGAGTGTAGGGGATCGGGATGACCCCTTCTTCCTTCGAGCGGACGACGAGGCTCGAACTCGCGACCTCAACCTTGGCAAGGTTGCGCTCTACCAACTGAGCTACGTCCGCTTGTCGTTTCGGTCCGCTTCCGCGTCCCGGCGACGTGTTGAACTCTAGCGGATTCCCCGGCCAGTACAAAAACGCGTTTGCGCAGCGTGCTGCGGTGCGCCCCGCGTACCCCGTGGTCAGCGCCCCCTCCGGGACATCCCGGAGTCACCCGGCGGACACCCGACCTAGACTCGGCCATGTGCTCCACCACCCATCCGGTCTCCCCCCTCTCGCCCGCTTCGGCGACCGCGTCGCCACCGGCCTGCTCGACGTCACCAGCGACCCGGCCGCCCTGGACTCCACCGGCTTCTGGGCCGTCTGCGCGGACTTCGAGGGGAAGCTGACCTGCGCCCGCTTCGCCGACGTACGCGAGGAGCCGGTCCCCGCGCCGCGGCCCGGCCGGTGGCGGGGCCCGGAGCCGGGCCGGTGGACGTCCTCCCTGGACCGCGCCGGGTACACGGCGGCCGTCCATCGCATCCGCGAGCACATCGCGGCCGGCGAGGTCTACCAGGCCAACCTCTGCCGCGTGCTCAGCGCGCCCGTCGCCCCCGGCGCCGACGTGGACGCCCTGACCGCCGTACTGGCCCGCGGCAACCCGGCCCCGTACGCGGGAACGATCCGCCTGCCCGAGCACGGCGTCGAGATCGCCACCGCCTCGCCCGAGCTGTTCCTGCGCAGGGACGGCCGTACCGTCGAGTCGGGACCGATCAAGGGCACCGGGCGCACCGAGGCGGACCTCCTGGACAAGGACTACGCCGAGAACGTGATGATCGTGGACCTGGTCCGCAACGACATCGGGCGGGTCTGCGCGACCGGCAGCGTGACCGTTCCCGACCTGTGCGCGGTCGAGAAGCACCCCGGACTCGTCCATCTCGTCTCCACCGTGCGCGGCGAGCTGCGCCCGGACGCCGGCTGGCCCGAGCTGCTGGCCGCCGCCTTCCCGCCCGGCTCGGTCACCGGCGCCCCCAAGCCGAGCGCCCTGAAGATCATCGAGGCGCTGGAGACGGCGCCGCGCGGCCCCTACTGCGGCGGCATCGGCTGGGTGGACGCCGACCGGGGCACCGCCGAGCTGGCCGTGGGCATACGCACCTTCTGGATCGACCGCGCCGACGGCGTCCTGCGGTTCGGCACGGGCGCCGGCATCACCTGGGGTTCCGACCCGGAGCAGGAGTGGCGGGAGACCGAGCTGAAGGCGTCCCGGCTGCTCGCGCTGGCGTCGGGCGCGTACGGGGAGACCGAGGAGGCCCTCGGATGAGGATCTGGCTGGACGGCGGACTGTGCGAGGCGGAAACCGCCCGGGTCTGCGTCCTCGACCGTGGCCTGACCGTCGGCGACGGCGTCTTCGAGACCGTCAAGACGGTCCACGGCCGGCCGTTCGCGCTCACCCGGCACCTCGACCGGCTGACCCGCTCGGCCCGTGTCCTCGGCCTGCCCGACCCCGACCACGACGAGATCCGCCGCGCCTGTACGGCCGTCCTGGAGGCCAATCCCCTGCCCCTGGGGCGGCTGCGGATCACCTGCACCGGCGGCCACGGCCCGCTTGGCGCCGGCCGCGGCGAGCACGGCCCGACCCTGGTGGTCACCGTCGCCGAGACCACCCGCCGCCCCGACTCCACCGCGGCGGTCACCGTCCCGTGGACCCGCAACGAGCGCGGCGCCCTCGCCGGCGTGAAGAGCACGTCGTACGCCGAGAACCTCGTCGCCCTCGACCGCGCCCGCCAACTCGGCGCCTCGGAGGCGCTGTTCGGCAACACGGCCGGACTGCTCTGCGAGGGCAGCGCGACCAACGTCTTCGTCGTCCTGGACGGCGAGATCCACACCCCGCCGGTCACCTCCGGCTGTCTGCCCGGCATCACCCGCGCCCTGGTCGTCGAGTGGACGGGCGCCCGGGAGACCGACCTGCCGCTGGACGTCCTCCAGCGCGCCGACGAGGTCTTCCTCACCTCGTCCCTGCGGGACGTACAGGCCCTGCACCGCGTCGACGACCGCGAACTGCCGGGCACCGGGGGCCGGGTGACCGCCGAGGCGATGCGCGTCTTCGAGGAGCGGTCCGGGCAGGACCAGGACCCCTGAGCCGGGAACCGGACCGGCGACGGCGACCCACGGCCCGCCCGGCGCCCGGGCCGTGGGCGGGGGCCGAAAACCGGCTGACTCGGCCGGTCGGCGTGGGTAGAACCTCTGTGATGACGACGACCCTGCGGCCGGCCGAGCCGCTCCGGCAGAACCCCGACGGGACCCGTTCCCGGCGCTACGCGGTGTGCGTGAACAGCCGTCCCGTCGGCGAGATCCACCTCGGCACCTCGCCGACCCTCGGCGACTCCGTGGCCCGCATCATCGACCTGCGGATCGCCGAGCCCGACCGGCGGCGCGGGCGGGGCACCGTGGCGGCGCTGGCCGCGGAGGAGGTGGCCCGCGGCTGGGGCTGCGCGCAGCTGGAGGTCCCGGTGCCCGTCGCGGCGGACGCCGCCCTGCGCCTGTTCCGCACCCTCGGTTACACCGTGCGCAACCGCGGCATGGAGAAACGCCTCGACACCACCCCGCCCGCGCTGCCCCCGGGCAGCCGTGCGCGGCCCATGACGGGGGAGGAGTTCGACGCCTGGCTGGAGGCGCAGCACGAGCGGTTCGCGCGCACGTGGACCGACCTCGGCATCCCGGAGGCCGCCGCCCGTGCCAAGTCCCACGACGACCACGCACGGCTGCTGCCGCACGGCCTCGCGACCGACGACATGCTCTTGAGCGTGCTGGAGCACGACGGCGGCCCGGTGGGCATCCTGTGGGTGGCACTCCAGGAGGACAAGGCGTTCGTGTTCGACGTACGGACGTATCCCGCCCACCAGGGCCGCGGACACGGCCGTACGCTCATGCTCCTGGCCGAACGCCAGGCGATCGGCTCCGGCCGCCCGGTCCTGGGCCTCAACGTCTTCGCGGGAAACACCCCCGCCGAGACCCTGTACACGTCACTCGGCTACGAAACGGTGACCCGCTTCTTGAGCAAGCCCCTGCTGTAGACGGCGCCACGGGCGCAACCTCCGCTCCGCGACGCGCCCTCACGGCAGAGCGCCCGGCGTGCCGGAGGAGCCGCCGGAACGGGCGCCGGAACGAGCGCTGTGCCGGGCGGCCTCCGCGGCCAGGCACTCCAGGGCCGATCGTCCCGGCGCGGTGCGCGGGCCGTTCGGCGGCGGCCGCTCGGCCGGTACGCAGACCGTCCGCCGGCTGGGCTGCCGACAGGGCCGGTGCTCGGCCCTGTCCGGCGCCCGGGCCGGTGCTCAGCCCTCTTCGGAGGCGCGGTCGGCCAGCAGGCGGTCCGCGATGTGCTCGATGCGTTCGCGCAGCCCCTCCTGGCTCTTGCCGCCGTCCAGACGCTCGCCGCCGATGACGTACGTCGGCGTGCCGGTCACGCCGATGGCCTTGCCCTCGGCCTGGTCGGCGTCCACGGCCAGGATGTGCCGGCCGTCGATCAGCGCGGTGTCGAATTCCTCCGCGTCCAGTCCGAGTTCCCGCGCCACCTCGACCAGGAAGGGTTCCCCCTGACGGTCCAGCTCCGCCACCCGCTCCAACACGGCCTCCACATACGGCCAGCCCTTGCCCTGCTCCAGCGCCTCCTCGGCGGCCTGCGCGGCGGCGAAGGAGTGCTTGTGCTTCTCCAGCGGGAAGTGCCGCAGCCGCAACTCCAGCCGGTCGCCGTAACGGGCACGCAGGGCGCGTACGTCGTCCAGGGCCGTACGGCAGTCGGGGCACTGCAGCTCACACCAGACGTCGAGGACGAGGGCGGCGGTGCGGGCAGGGGAGGAGTCGCTCATGCCCACCAGTCTTCCAGGCCGGGCCCGGGCGGCCCAACCGGACCTCGGCGCCCGGGACCGGCCGCGCACCAAGGCCCCAGTAGGAGAGGACCCGGAGATGTCCCTGATGTCCGGCTGGACCATGGCCTCGCGGGGATCCGGCGGTGCACGATGGAAGCGACGACCGAGCCCGCCAGGAGGACCGGATGATTGCCGAGACAGTCTGCTCCGCCGTTTCCGCGGCGGGCCTGGGTATCGCGGTGGTCACGGCCTACCGCAGACGCTTCCTGACGGCGGCCCGCCTCGCGGCCTACTCGCTCGTCCCGGTCGGCCTGGTGATGACCGGGGCCGTCGGCTGGGTCGCCGACACCGCGCTGAGCCCCACCGCCTGGGCCGGCTTCGGAGTGCTGGGCGCGGCCTGGCTCCTGTTCGCCGGTACGCGAGCCGTGGAGCGCCGGCGCGGAACCACCGGTGCCGAGCGCAAGGCGGCAAGACGGGCGGAGCGGGAGGCGGTGGCCCCCGCGGCCACGGCACCGCCCCTCGGCGGGACGACGGCCGGCCCACCCGCTTCGGCCCGCCCTTCCGCTTCCCGGCCCACCCCCCGGTCCGCCGGCGCGTCGGAGGACTTCAGCGACATCGAGGCCATCCTCAAGAAGCACGGCATATGACAGTCACATGACTGGCTGAAGGGACACAGTGAGTCCCCGGACGGCCGGAATCGTTCACCAGCCGGACGAGACCTCACGGTATTCGGCGAACTCCCAAGATCTCCGAGCGCTGATCGCGACCGGGCACCGGGTGCGCCATGATCTGCCGCGAGATGCTGGACACTACACAGAGCGAGGCCGTGCCGCCCAAGGACGAGCCTCGCGGGTGCCTCTTCGCCCTTTCCCAGCCACCGCTGATGATCTTCCTAGCGGTGATCGGGTGTCTGCTGCTCATGGCTGCGCTGCACGACCTGCTGCTGCTGTGAGCCGTACACGTCCGTCCCGGCGCCACCCGCCGGGACCGACGTCGCATCGGAGCACCCTGTCCGGGGCACCGTGGGTGACCGGTCCCCATCCGCCCCCGCTCAGCCCGCCGCTTCCTTGCGCCGGGCCCGGTAGGCGGCGACATGCAGCCGGTTCCCGCAGGTACGGCTGTCGCAGTAGCGACGCGAGCGGTTGCGGGAGAGATCCACGAAGGCACGCCGGCAGTCCGGTGCCTCGCAGCGCCGCAGCCGCTCCTGCTCCCCGGCCACCACGAAGAAGGCCAACGCCATTCCGCAGTCGGCGGCGAGATGGTCGGCCACGGAGGCGCCCGGCGCGAAGTAGTGCACATGCCAGTCGTAGCCGTCGTGGTCGGTCAGCCGGGGGGTGGTGCCCGCGGCGGCGACCAACTCGTTGATCAGCAAGGCCGCGGACCGGGCGTCCGGGGCCGCGAAGATCGCGGCGAACCGCCCCCTGAGCCTGCGCACCGCCGAGAGATCCAGCTCCGACAGCACGCCGACATCGCTGATTTCGTGGCTTCGCACGAAATCGGTGAGTGCCTGGACGTCGGGCAGACCGTCCGCCGCCGCATCGTCCTCGGGCGCGGAGTTCACCAGATCCACCACGGTGTCGAGGGCACACCGGGTGTCGTGGGTGATCAGCACATTTCGCTCCCTGGCCTGGGGGACGGGCGGGCGCCCGCCGATGCTGGCCGATGGTAGCGACAACCGCGCCGACCGCACCCGCCCTCCCGGACCCCGATTGCCGGTAGAACGTCCCCGCGCCGCACGGGGTTCCAGGCACACCCCTCCGCCCGCGCGGCATGAGGGCGGGGCAAGGCCGAGGGGCGGCCGGACAACGCGGAGCGGTGGCCGACCGCGCGCATACCGCGGCCGGACCTGCGGACCCCCGCCGCACACGTACGGCGGTCGGCCGATCGCCCACCGTGGACGGCGGGCCGACGGCAGACCGACGCCGCCCGTGAACCCTCACGCGGCGGCGTCGGTCCGTTGCCGTATGCGGTTGTCTTGGCCCGAGCCGTCTCCCCGAGTGGACGGCGCCGGGCTGCTCGGAAGGGCCGCGGCCTAGCTCTCCGCCAGGATGTGCGAAAGCTCCTGATCCAGGTCGAAGTGCCGGTGCTCCGTGCCGGGCGGCACGGCGGCGTCGGTTCGCTTCAGGAAGGACTCCAGGGCCCGCGCGGGGGCCTCGAGCAGCGCCTCTCCCTCCGGGGAGCTGAGGGCGATGCACACGACGCCCTGACCATGGCTGCGGGATGGCCAGACGCGGACGTCGCCGGTGCCGGTGGGCCGGTGCAGGCCCTCGGCGAGGAGGTCGCGGGCGAACACCCACTCGACGGTCTCCTCGGCTCCGGTGTGGAAGGTGGCGTGCACGGCGTAGGGGTCGGCCGTGTCGTACCGCAGGCCTGCGGGGACAGGCAGGGAGGACTCGCTCGACACAACGAGGCGCAGGTGCAGCTCGCAGCTGACCGTGGTGTTCATAAGCGCCAGGGCCTTTCGCTCAGTGTGCGCTCGGGGATTCGCACGTCGGCGAAATCGACATGCCACCTACGGTGCCGTTGTAAACCCCTCTGAGGGTTTTGCGTGTGTTTATGTAACTCTTCCGGCCGAGAACTCGTACCGGATCTACGACCATTCCGGTGACTGGTTTCACTCGGGTAGGGTTTGTCTGTATGAATACGGGGAGTGACGAACCGGGCGAGGTCGCCGTGGCAGACAACAAGGCGGAGACGGACCGGTCCGCGACCGGCGAAGAGGCCGAGCGCGGGCTGGGCTCGCGGGCGCCGGAATTCATCAAGTCCCGACGGCTCCTGCATCTGAGCTGGCAGGTCGGGGTCTTCGTGATCGGCCTCGCGGTGGTCGTCGCGGGCATCATCATGCTGCCGCTGCCCGGGCCCGGCTGGGTGGTGATCTTCGGCGGCATGGCGATCTGGGCGACCGAGTTCGTCTGGGCCCAGCTCGTGCTCCGCTGGACCAAGCGCAAGGTCACCGAGGCGGCCCAGCGGGCCCTCGATCCCAGGGTGCGCCGCCGCAACATCACCCTCACCGTGATCGGGCTGGTGATCATCGCCGTGCTCGTCGGGATCTACCTGTGGAAGTTCGGCCTCGTCATGCCCTGGAAGATCAAGGACCAGTGACGCGGCGCCGGGGGTCGGTCGCGTCGGTCGCCCGGCCCCTGGTCGGAAGCACCCCCTGACATGGGGTAATGTTCTTCCTGCGCCCGGGCGATTAGCTCAGTGGGAGAGCGCTTCGTTCACACCGAAGAGGTCACTGGTTCGAACCCAGTATCGCCCACCCGGACCGACGGCCCATCTGCGACAGGCAGATGGGCCGTCGGCGTATCCACACGGTTC
The DNA here is from genome assembly GCF_039532885.1 of Streptomyces nogalater. NCBI lineage: Bacteria > Bacillati > Actinomycetota > Actinomycetes > Kitasatosporales > Streptomycetaceae > Streptomyces > Streptomyces nogalater. The sequence continues at coordinate 277,027 of NZ_BAAASM010000036.1, forward strand.
CGCAGCCTTCGCCGGCCGCTCCTGGGCGCGGTGATCCGGTGCACCACCGTGCCGGATCACCGGCCGCGCCCTCCAGCCGCCATACGCCCGCGCACCTTCGTCTCCTCCCGCCTTCGTGCCCTCCCACCGCCGCGCCCTGCGCCTCCGAGCCCCTGAGTCCCCGAGTCCGAAGGACTCTGCCGTCCCTCCGGCCCTTGGGGACTTCCAGAGCCCCCGACAGGCTGCCCAGCCGGGCCTCCTGGACGTTTTCCGGCCCTCTCGGTACCTCGCCCGCCCCAGCGGCCTCACGGGACCCTGGCGCGCCTGGCCCCCGCCCTCAGAGGCCCCCCGCCCTCCCTCCAGGACCCGTGGCCTTCCCGAGCCTCCCACCGACCGCGTCGGCGCAAGGGGGCGACGGTCCGGGACACTCCCTGATGAAGCAACGCCACCCCACCGCCTCCGGCACCCGCACACTCGCACCGCCCACGCCTCCAGCACGCCGGACCCGTTCCCGACCGGCGACTCGGCCTGGCGCCAGACACTCGCTCTGTCACTTGGTCCTACGGACGGTGGCCGGTTCGGCTCACCGCCGGGAAGACGTGTTTTGCCGAACCGGCAACAAGCCTCGTCCGGGCCCGCCCACCCGCCGGATCATCGTGTCCAGGGCCCCGAGCACGGCCCCCACACCCGCCCACGCCTTCAGCACACCGGAACCGTCCCACCGGCCCTTTCGTCGGGCCGCGCCCGGAATCAATCGGCCGGCGGCACGCCTACGGCTCGCCCTGCTCCCAGCACGTCACCCACCCCATCCCCCGCCCAGCGACGCGCCACCCCCGCCCCCCAGAGCCGACTGACGGCGCCCCTAAACCCCCACGAGCCCCCACCCCACCTTCAGGACACCACCCCGGCCCCCACTCCCAGCTCCTACAAGCCCCAGGAGACCCCGTGCCACTCACCACCGCCTCCAGCCCCGCCGCCTCCGCCGCGCCCTCCAGCACTCCCACCCACCGCCTCCTCCCTTCCCCGGCCGGCCGTATCCACCTGGTCGAGCAGGGCAGCGGGCCCTTGGTGCTGCTTCTGCACGGGTTCCCGGAGTCCTGGTACGCCTGGCGGTATCAGTTGGCGGCGCTCGCCTCGGCGGGGTACCGCGCGGTGGCGATCGACGTCCGTGGGTACGGCCGGTCCTCCAAACCGGAGGCCGTGGAGGAGTACCGGATGCTCGACCTGATCGCGGACAACGTCGCCGTGGTGGAGGGGCTGGGCGAGCGTTCCGCCGTGGTCGTCGGGCACGACTGGGGCGCGACGATCGCCGCGATGTCCACTCTGACCAGGCCGGACGTGTTCCGGGCCGTGGGCCTGCTCGGCGTGCCGTACACCCCGCCCGGCGGCCCCCGCCCCAGCGAGGTCTTCGCCCGCATGAGCGGAGCCGACACAGACGAGGGGCCCGGCGGCGAGGGGCCTGGCATCGAGGAGCCCGGCGGCGAGCGGCCTGGTGTCGAGGGGTCCCTAGGCGCGACACCTGGCGGTACGACATCCGGCGGCGGCACGACACCCGGCGACTCGGCATCCGGTGGTGACGCGCCTGGCAGCGAGCGGCCCGGCACCGGAGGACCCGGCGGCGAGGTGCCCGCCGCCGAGGGGCCCGACTTCGAGGCGCTCCCTGCCGAGGAGCCCGGCAACGCGGCACCGAGCGGCACAGCTCCCGTCGGCACGGCACCCGGCGGCACAACTCCTGTCGGCACGGCACCCGGCGGCACGGCATCCGCCAGCACAGCTCCCGCGGGCACGGCCCCCGATGGCAAGAAGTCAAGTGGAGCGGCCGGTGACCGCCCCCGCCCCCAGGAGTTCTACGTCTCCTACTTCCAGCGGCCCGGACGGGCCGAAGCCGAGATGGAACCCGATGTGCGGGGCTGGCTCGCGGGCTTCTACGCGGCTCTGTCCGCCGACACCATGCCCGCCCCCGGCGCCCCCGACCCGCACTTCACCGGTGCCGGCGGGACGTTGCGCGAGCGTTTCCCCGTCGGCGTACTGCCGTCCTGGCTGGGGGAGGGGGACCTCGACGTCTACGCGGGTGAGTTCGAGCGGACGGGGATGACCGGCGCCCTGAACCGGTACCGGAACATGGACCGCGACTGGGCCGACCTGGCCCGTTGGGCGGGGCAGCCGATCACGCGGCCCTCACTGTTCATCGGGGGTGAACGCGACGCCTCCCTCGCCTGGCTGGCCGACGCCGTCAAGGCTTACCCCGAGACCCTGCCCGGCCTTCTCGGCTCGCACATCCTGGACGGTTGCGGGCACTTCGTCCAGCAGGAGCGCCCGGAGGAGACGAACCGGATCCTGCTCGACTGGCTGGCCTCCCTGCCCGCCTGATTCCCCGTCCGACCCGTCCAATCCGTCCGGCCCGCCCGCCCGCCCGGCCCGCCCGGTCCGCCTGCCCGGCCTGCCCGGCCCGCCCGGTCCGCCTGCCCGGCCCGTCCGGCCCGTTCCGGTTCGTTCGGCCCGTCGGCCGCGTCTCCCTCACCAGTGGGAACGGCCGACGGGCCGGCCCGTTTCCGGCGGTGGGGGCGGACGCCCGTCCCCCGTGCCACTCCCGTCGGCCGCAAGAAAATCCTGTCGGGGTCATTGACGCACCCCGGACCCCTTCGTACCTTGTGCCAGCAAGCGCTTACTTGAAACGATTCATGCGCGGGGCGGAAATGCTGCGGGGAGGCCCGACTGTGGGAACCAGGAATCTTGACAGGCGTACGATCCTGAAGGCGGCCGGGGCGTCGGCGGCCACGCTCGGGCTCGCCGCGGCCACCGGCTGCGGCGGTGGAAGCGGCTCCGGCAACGGCACGGTGACGATCCGTTACTCCTGGTGGGGTGCCGAGGAGCGGGCCAAGAAGATCAATCAGTCCATCGCCCTCTTCGAGCAGAAATACCCCAAGATCAAGGTAAAAACCGACTTCCAGACGTATGAATCTTTTTGGGAGAAGTTCCAGACCCAGGCCGCCGGCGGAAACCCCCCGGACGTTTTCCAAAGCGCCGTCACTTTCCTCAGGAAGTACGACAAGCGCGGAATTCTGCTCGACTTGCGGCCTCAGGTGGAGGCCGGTCATCTGAGCCTGGATCACTTTCGCGCGGGCGTCACGAAGGTCGGCGAGGTCGACGGCAAGCAGCTCGGAATTCCGGTCGGCTCCAACACCATGTCACTCGTCATCGACAAGAAGGTCTTCCGGAAGGCGGGCGTCGAACCCCGGCCGGGCTGGACCTGGGACGAGTACTTCAAGGCCCTGGAGACCATCCGGGACAAGACGCGAGTCCCCGGGGACACCGGCTACTTCACCATCATGTACCTGTACGACCTCTACCTGCGCCAGAACGGCAAGGCCTTCTTCACCGACGACGGACTGGGGTTCGACCAGACCGATCTGACGGAGTGGTGGACCGACGGCCTGAACCGGGTCAAGGCCGGCGCCGTCACCGACCCCAAGGTCGTCCAGCAGGACAAACCCAAGTCCTCCCTCTCCGCCGGCCACGGCGCCTCGGAGTTCACCTGGGACAACTTCACCGTCCGCTACGCGGCCGAGGGCGACAGCGAGTACGGCCTCGCGCCCATCCCCACCACGGACGGCAAGCACACCGGCCAGTACCTCGCCTCCCTGATGCTCAGCGCCTCCGCCCGCACCTCGCACCCCAAGGAGGTCGCGCAGTTCATCGACTTCATGGTCCACGACCCCCGGGTCGGCAAGATCATGGGGTACGACCGCGGCATCCTCACCAGCACCGAGCAGTACGCGGCGTACAAGCCGGCCGATGTGATCAACAAGGAGATCGCGCGGTACGAGGAGGACACGGCCAAGGCCGGCGTCCTCGGCGCGATCACCCCGCACCCTTCCGGTGCCGACACCATCGAGGCCGCCTTCCTGCGCATCGGCGGCGACCTCGGACAGGGCAAGTCCAAGGTCTCCGACGCGGTGAAGCAGTTCTTCACCGAGGCCGAAGCCGCCTTCCAGGCCTGATGGGAAACGCCGTGACGCTCGTCAAGGACTCCGTGCCCGCGACCCGCGGCGCGCGCCGGGCCGCCACCGCGAGGACGGGACGGCCGGGCCGGCGGCGGGAGAATCTCGCCGGCTATCTGTTCATGTCCCCGTGGATCGCCGGGTTCCTGCTGCTGACCGCAGGCCCGATGATCGCCTCCCTCTACTTCGCGTTCACCGACTACAACCTCTTCACCAGCCCTGAGTGGGTCGGTCTCGACAACTTCACCAAGATGTTCGACGACCCGCGCTGGCAGAAGTCGGTGGAGGTGACGGCCAAGTACGTCGTCATCGGCACCCCGCTCAAGCTGCTGCTCGCCCTCGGGGTCGCCCTGCTCCTCGCGCAGAGCCGCCGCGGCCAGGCCTTCTACCGGGCCGCCTTCTACGCCCCCTCGCTCATCGGCGCGAGCGTCTCGGTCGGCTTCGTCTGGCGCTCGCTGTTCTCGGACGGTGCCATCGTGGACCGTGCGCAGACCTTCCTCGGCTTCCCCGTCGGCGGCTGGGTCGGCAACGCCGACTGGGTGATGTACTGCCTGGTCGCGCTGACCGTCTGGCAGTTCGGGGCGCCCATGGTCATCTTCCTGGCCGGGCTCAAGCAGGTCCCCAGGGAGCTGTACGAGGCTGCCGAGATGGACGGCGCCGGACCCTTCCGCAGGTTCTGGAACATCACCCTGCCGATGATCTCCCCGGTGCTGTTCTTCAACGTGCTGCTGGAGACCATCCACTCGTTCCAGATCTTCGGCTCGGCCTACGTCGTCTCCAACACCGCCTGCGGACCGGCCGACGCCACGCTCGTCTACACCTGCTACCTCTACCAGCAGGGCTTCAAGAACGCCCAGATGGGCTTCGCCTCCGCCATGGCCTGGATGCTGCTGCTCGCCGTGGCCCTGGTGACGGCCGTCCTCTTCTGGTCGCAGAAGAAGTGGGTGCACTACGAGGAGGACGCCCGATGAGCGCCACCACCACCAAGGCCCCGGTGCGCGCGGCCGGCACCAGGACGGCGGGGCCGGGCCGCCGGCGGGCCGGCTCCCTCGCCTGGCACCTCGGCGCCCTGCTGATCCTGGCCGTCATCCTCTACCCGGTCGTCTGGGTGATCGGCGCCTCGTTCAAACCCAGCAAGGACATCATCAACAGCCTGACGCTGTTCCCGTCCCACCCCATCCTGTCCAACTTCAAGGGCCTCGCCGACGGCATAGCGGACATCAGGATCTGGACGTTCTTCCAGAACTCCCTCCTCTACGCGGGCGGCGCGGTCGTCGGCGTCCTGGTCTCCTGCTCGCTGACCGCCTACGCCTTCGCGCGCATCAGGTTCGCCGGCCGCAACCTGCTGTTCTCCCTCATGATCGGCACGCTCCTGCTGCCATATCACGTGCTGCTGATCCCGCAGTACGTGATGTTCCAGAAGCTGGAGCTGGTCAACACCTACGTCCCGCTGCTGATCGGCAAGTACCTCGCCACCGAGGCCTTCTTCGTCTTCCTCATGGTGCAGTTCATGCGGAACCTGCCCCGGGAACTGGACGAGGCCGCCCGCCTCGACGGCTGCGGACACCTGCGCACCTACTGGTCGATCGTGCTGCCGCTGTGCCGGCCCGCGCTCATCACCAGCGCCATCTTCACCTTCATCAACGCCTGGAACGACTTCATGGGCCCACTGATCTACCTCAACGAGCCCGGCAAGTACACCGTCTCCCTGGGGCTGATGATGTTCCGCGATTCCGACGGCGTGGCCGCCAACTACGGCGGCATGATCGCCATGTCGCTGGTCGCGCTGCTGCCGGTGCTGCTGTTCTTCCTCGCCTTCCAGCGCTATCTGATCGACGGCATGGCGACCTCCGGACTGAAGGGCTGAACCATGTCCCAAGCTCGGGTGCGGCCGCGCCGGGAGTCCGGGTTCGCGGAGCGGTACGGCGTCTTCGCCGAGTCCCTGCTGACCGGGGTGTGGATCGCGGTGGCCTGCCTCGGTGTGGTCACCTACCCGGCCGCGTTCGCCGCCGGCGCCCGGCACCTGCGCCGGCGTACCGCCCACCAGGGCGGCGGGTGGCGGGAGTTCACGGCCGACTTCCGCGCGGCGCTGCGCGGGGGATGGGCCGTCGGCACCGCCGGCTGGGCCGCCCTGGGGATCGCCTGGCTGGACGTCCGGGCGGTACACGCCGGACTGCCCGGCGGGCCCCTGGCCGGGGCCGTGGGACTGCTCGCGCTGCTCGGGCTCGCGGTGGCCGGGCTGCGGGCGACGGCGGTGTGGGCGCCGGGGGAGCGCTGGCGGATCCTGCTCGCCGACGCCGGGCGCCGTACCGTACGGGACCCCGCGGGTTCCTTCCTGCTGGTCGGCGGAGCCGTCCTGACCTGCTCTTCCGCCCTGCTCATAGCCCCGCTGGCGGTCCCCGTGCTGGGCGTCGTGGCCGCGGCGGCCGTCGCCGTCGAGGAACGCTACCGCCGCCGCTGACCCCCGGCCCCGCCGAGGCCGGCCACCGCCGAGGCCGGCCACTGCTGCGACCGACGGTGCCCCGTCCGGCGCCGGACGGGCCGGGAGGCGGCGGCCCGCAGGGCGTGGCGGCACCCGGAAACCGGCAACCCCCCGCACTCCGGAGCCGCCGGAACCAGCGGCCGCCGAAGACCGACGCCCTGGAGCCCCCGGCCCCGGACCCGCTCCGCCGAACGGGCGGTCTGCCGGGTGCAGGGCCGCACTGAACGGGCGGTTTTCTGACCCGGGCGGTACTGAACGGCCCGGCCCCGGCAGCCGGGCACCGTGCAAAACCTCCGCGCCCCTTCCCCGGACACGCGCCCTGAACACCGTAGCCACTCCTGTCATGCCCCTGACCGCATCCCGCCCATGGAAGGAACGCTCATGCCCCCCATCCCCCGCAGGTCCCTCCTCAAGGCCGCCGCCGTCGCCGGAGCGGCCGCCCAGGCCGGCTGGGTCCTGGGCACCCGGGACGCCGAGGCCGCTCCCGCTGCCGCCGCCGGCGCCGACCCGGTGACCCTGGACTGGCTGGAGGACGGCGGCCTCGGTGCCGCGCCCGGGGCCACCGTCGGCGTGCCCTGGCCGATGGGCGCCCACCGGGAGGACCGGTCCTTCGCGATCACCGACGCCGACGGCAGGCCCGTCCCCGTGCAGACCTGGCCGCTCGCCTACTGGCCCGACGGCTCCCTGAAGTGGACCGCCCACGCCGTCGGCACCGGCACCGGCAAGCTCACCCTCGCCCCGGGCACCCCCGCCGCGCCCGCGCAGAAGGTCACCGTCGACCGCGGCGGCGGCACCATCGACGTCTCCACCGGCGTCATCACCGCGAAGATCGGCACACACGGCTCCACGCTGATCAAGTCCGTCACCCGCGGCTCCACCGAGATCGCCCGGAACGGCCGGCTCGTCCTCCTCCGCCAGCCCGAGATCGAGGACGAGGACCAGGGCACGGTCAGGACCGAACGCTTCGACGGCGCCGTCTCGGCCGTCACCGTGGAACAGGACGGACCGGTCCGGGCCGTCGTCCGCGTCGAAGGCAAGCACCGCAAGGGCGCCCGGGAGTGGCTGCCGTTCTCCCTCCGCCTGTACTTCTACGCCGGCTCCGACTCCTTCCGCATGGTGCACACCATCACCTACGACGGGAAGCAGGAGCCCGGCAAGGCGAGCGGCGACTTCATCCGCGGCCTCGGCGTCCGCTTCACCGTGCCGATGCGCGACGCGGCCTACGACCGGCATATCCGCATCGGCGGTGAGGGCACCGGCCTGCTCCGCGAGGCCGTCCAGGGTGTCACCGGACTGCGCCGCGACCCCGGCGCCGCCGTCCAGGCCGCCCAGTACGAGGGGAGGAAGCTGCCCGACCCCGCCACCTGGGACCAGCGGGTCACCACCCGGCTGCGGTACATCCCGCACTGGGGCGACTACACCCTCGCCCAGCTCTCCGCCGACGGTTTCACCGTCCGCAAGCGCACCAAGAAGGGCCACGGCTGGATCACCGCAGGCGGCGGCCGGCGCGCCTCCGGCTTCGGCTACGTCGGCGGCGCGAGCGGCGGCCTCTCCTTCGGCCTGCGCGACTTCTGGGAGAAGTTCCCCGCCCAGCTCGACATCCGTGACGCCCACACCGACCAGGCCACCGTCACCCTCTGGCTCTGGTCACCCGAGGCCCAGCCCATGGACCTGCGCTTCTACCACGACGGGATGGACCAGGACACCTACACCGAACAGCTCGAAGGCCTCAACATCACCTACGAGGACTACGAGCCCGGATTCGGCACCCCCTACGGCATCGCCCGTACCTCCGAACTCTTCTTCTGGGCCAACGCCTCCACCCCCACCGCCGACACCCTCGCCCGCCAGGCCCGGGCCGTACGGGTCCCGCCCCAGCTCGCCGCCCCGCCCGGGCAGCTCATCAAGGCCAGGGTCTTCGGCCCCGGCCTGTACTCCGAGCCCGACCGCTCCACCCCCGCCAAGGCGAAGATCGAGGACCACCTCGACTTCCTCTTCACCTACTACAAGGACCAGGTGGAGACACGCCGCTGGTACGGCTTCTGGGACTACGGCGACATCATGCACACCTACGACTCCGCCCGGCACGTATGGCGCTACGACATCGGCGGCTATGCCTGGGACAACTCCGAACTCTCACCCGACCTGTGGCTCTGGTACGCCTACCTCAGGAGCGGCCGCTCCGACATCTTCCGCTTCGCCGAGGCCATGACCCGGCACACCGGCGAGGTCGACGTCTACCACCTCGGCACATGGGCGGGCCTCGGTACCCGGCACGGCGTCCAGCACTTCGCCGACAGCGCCAAACAGCAGCGCATCGCCAACACCACCTACCGGCGCTTCTACTACTTCCTCACCGCGGACGAACGCGTCGGCGACCTCATGCACGCCAACGTCGACTCCGACGAGACCTTCCTCGTCCTCGACCCCCAGCGCAAGGTCCGCACCGACCCCTACACCCCCGACCGGCACGCCCTGTCCATCGGCTTCGGCACCGACTGGAGCGGCCTGGTGTCGGCCTGGCTCACCGAGTGGGAACGCAAGGGTCCCCAGTGGGAGAAGGCCAAGGCACGCGTGCTGTCCACGATGGCCGGCATCGCCGCCCAGCCCAACGGCTTCGTCCAGGGCAGCGGGCTCTACGACCTCGACACCGGTGAGTTCGCCGTCGCCGACAAGCCGGCCGTCTCCGTCTCCCACCTCTCGGCCGTCTTCGGACTCAACGAACTGTGCGCCGAACTCATCCACCTCGTCGACATGCCGGCGTTCAAGGAGGCCTACCTGGACTACTGCCGCTACTTCAACGCCACCAAGGCCGAACAGGCCGCACGCTACGGCACCCACTTCGGCAACCTGCTGCTCTTCCAGGGCCACTCGCGCCTCGACGCCTACGCCGCCGTACAGACCGGCGACACGGCCCTCGCCCGGCGCGCCTGGGCCAGGTTCTACCACTCCGACGGCTACACCGAGTCCTCCCCCTGGACGACCGAGAAGCTGACCGGACCGGCCGCCCTGGTCGAGGGCCGGGAGGCGGCCTGGGTGTCCACCAACGACACCGCCCTCTACGGCCTGGCCGCCATCGAGAACCTCGCCCTCCTCGGGGACCGGATGCCGGCCTAGCCGGGACCGACTGGGGAGCGCCGCGGCACGGGCGGCGGCGCTCGCCCTCCGAGTGTGACCCGGCCCACGGCGGGGCACATGAGTACGCGTACTCAGATTTATGCGCCCATCCCGTCACACTCGCCCCATGGACCCCTACCACTACCGCTTCCACAGCCTGTGGCCCCTGCCGGCCCCGCCGGCCGCCGTCTACGCGGTGCTGGAGCGGGCCGAGGACTACCCCCGGTGGTGGCCCCAGGTGCGCTCGGCGACCCGCCTCGCCGAGCACACCGGCCTGATCGTCATCCGGTCCGCGCTGCCCCTCGCCCTCACCTCCACCCTGAGGCAGACCCGCCGCGACCCGGCCGCCGGCGTCCTGGAGGCCACCCTCTCCGGAGACCTCCAGGGCTGGGCCCGCTGGACGGTCACGGCCGGCGGGCCCGGCACCCTCGCCCGCTACGACCAGGAGGTCTGCGTGGGCCGGCCCCTGCTCAGACGGCTCGCCGTGCCCGGACGGCCCCTGTTCCGCCTCAACCACCGCCTGATGATGCGGGCCGGGCGGCGCGGGCTGCTGCGCCGACTGCGGGCGGTTTGAACGAAGGGCGCCGGGACCTGTATTGTTCAGTGCGTTCCCGGGCGATTAGCTCAGTGGGAGAGCGCTTCGTTCACACCGAAGAGGTCACTGGTTCGAACCCAGTATCGCCCACCGGGAAAGGCCGGTCCGCCTCAGCGGACCGGCCTTCTTCATGCACGCCGACATGCACCCCGTCATGCCGCGTCCGTGCCGACGCCCCGCTCACGCCGCAGCCGGCACCTCCGGCCGCAGCGGCCACTCCGTGCACACCGTCTCCTCCGAACCGCTGCGCGCGAACCGCGCCTGCAACCCACGCGCGTGCGCCGCGTGCCACTCCACCTGGAGCGCGTGCAACTCGGCCGGCGACAGCCGCTCCAGCCGGGTCGCGAAACGCCGCCCCAGCGCCCGTACGACCTCCAGCGCGGCCAGCGCGTCCGTCGCCGCGTCGTGCGCGCCCTGCAACGTCACGCCGTAGTGCGCGCACAGGTCGCCCAGCGTGCGGCGGCCCTTGCGATACCGGTCCAGCTGCCGGTCGAGCACCCGCGGATCCAGCACCTTCAGCGGCACCGAGTCGAACCAGCGCGCCAGCGACGACGCCCGGTGCCGGCGCAACTCCCGGTCCAGCAGCGTCAGATCGAACGGCGCGTTCATCACCACCAGCGGGCGGCCCAGCGTCGCGTGCTCCGCCAGCTGCTCCGCTATCTCGTACATCACCGGCGCCGGCCAGCGCCCGTTGTGCTGGAGGTGCTCCTCCGTCAGCCCGTGCACCGCCGTCGCCTCCGCCGGCACCGGCACCCCCGGATGCACCAGCCAGCGCGACACCCGGGGCCGGGTGCCCGGCGCGTCCTGGACGACGACGGCGGCCGACACGATCCGGTCGGTCTCGACGTCCACGCCCGTCGTCTCCGTGTCGAAGGCGGCCAGCGGCCCCTCGTACCAGCTCGTCATCCCAACTCCTCGCTCACCCAGGGCAGCTGACGTCCCGTCTTCTGCCGTTGGGTGATACCCGGACCGTTTGAGCCGTACGCCGCCAGAAGACAACGGGAGTACGGGTCCGCGCAGTTCAGCGGCCCGCAGCGGGACAACTCAGGTGACGGCAGACAGCAGGGCGCGGTCATGGCACAACGGCATCGACGCGGGTCGGGACCGGAGGCAGACCGTGACGAACCGCCCCCACGCACACCGGTACGACCACTCCCTCCGTCCTGGCGCCGCTGCGGGGCCGGCTGCCGAAGTCCCTCCAGGAGGACCTCGACCTTCCTGAGGAGATCCGCGGGGGCGCGTAGTCGGACGAGCGCGGAGAGTGGCCGTTTCGCGGTCGGTGCCGTCGGGTCGGTACGATCGCCAGTGCGCGCGCTCCTGGTATGGCGCCGCACCCCACCTTCAGTCAGGAGAGACCGGTGTCAGACGTCCGTGTGATCATCCAACGCGATTCCGAGCGGGAAGAACGCGTGGTGACGACGGGCACTACGGCCGCCGACCTCTTCGCGGGCGAGCGCTCGATCATCGCCGCACGCGTGGGCGGCGAGCTGAAGGACCTCGCGTACGAACTGTCCGACGGCGACGAGGTCGAGGGCGTCGAGATCTCGTCCGAGGACGGCCTGAACATCCTGCGCCACTCCACCGCGCACGTCATGGCGCAGGCCGTGCAGGAGCTGTTCCCCGAGGCCAAGCTGGGCATCGGCCCGCCCGTCAAGGACGGCTTCTACTACGACTTCGACGTCGAGAAGCCGTTCACGCCCGAGGATCTCAAGGCCATCGAGAAGAAGATGCAGGAGATCCAGAAGCGCGGGCAGAAGTTCGCCCGCCGTGTCGTCACCGACGAGGCGGCCCGCGAGGAGCTGGCGGACGAGCCGTACAAGCTGGAGCTGATCGGTCTCAAGGGCTCGGCGTCGCACGACGACGGCGCGGACGTCGAGGTCGGCGCCGGCGAGCTGACGATCTACGACAATCTGGACGCCAAGACCGGCGAGCTGTGCTGGAAGGACCTGTGCCGCGGTCCGCACCTGCCCTCGACCCGGCTCATCCCGGCGTTCAAGCTGATGCGCAACGCCGCCGCCTACTGGCGCGGCAGCGAGAAGAACCCGATGCTCCAGCGCATCTACGGCACCGCCTGGCCGTCCAAGGACGAGCTGAAGGCGTACCTGGACTTCCTCGCCGAGGCCGAGAAGCGCGACCACCGCAAGCTCGGCACCGAGCTGGACCTGTTCTCGATCCCCGAGCAGATCGGCTCCGGCCTGGCCGTCTTCCACCCCAAGGGCGGCATCGTCCGCCGGGTGATGGAGGACTACTCGCGCCGCCGCCACGAGGAAGAGGGCTACGAGTTCGTCTACACCCCGCACGCCACGAAGGGGAAGCTCTTCGAGACGTCCGGGCACCTGGACTGGTACGCCGAGGGCATGTACCCGCCCATGCAGCTCGACGAGGGCGTGGACTACTACCTCAAGCCCATGAACTGCCCGATGCACAACCTGATCTTCGACGCGCGCGGCCGGTCGTACCGCGAGCTGCCGCTGCGCCTGTTCGAGTTCGGGACCGTGTACCGGTACGAGAAGTCGGGCGTCGTGCACGGCCTGACCCGCGCGCGGGGCTTCACGCAGGACGACGCGCACATCTACTGCACCCGTGAGCAGATGTCCGAGGAGCTGGACAAGACGCTCACCTTCGTCCTCGGCCTGCTGCGGGACTACGGCCTGACCGACTTCTACCTGGAGCTGTCGACCAAGGATCCCGAGAAGTTCGTCGGCTCCGACGAGGTCTGGGAGGAAGCGACCGAGACCCTGCGCCAGGTCGCCGAGAAGCAGGGCCTGCCCCTGGTTCCCGACCCGGGCGGCGCGGCCTTCTACGGTCCGAAGATCTCCGTCCAGGCGAAGGACGCCATCGGCCGGACCTGGCAGATGTCGACCATCCAGCTCGACTTCAACCTGCCCGAGCGGTTCAACCTGGAGTACACCGGCCCGGACGGTTCAAAGCAGCGTCCGGTCATGATCCACCGCGCGCTGTTCGGCTCCATCGAGCGGTTCTTCGCCGTCCTGCTGGAGCACTACGCGGGCGCCTTCCCGGCGTGGCTGGCCCCGGTCCAGGCGATCGGCATCCCGATCGGCGACGCGCACGTGGAGTACCTCCAGAAGTTCGCGACCGCGGCCAGGAGGAAGGGCCTGCGCGTCGAGGTGGACTCCTCCTCGGACCGCATGCAGAAGAAGATCAGGAACGCGCAGAAGCAGAAGGTGCCGTTCATGGTCATCGCCGGCGACGAGGACATGTCCAACGGCTCGGTGTCCTTCCGCTACCGCGACGGCTCGCAGGAGAACGGCATCCCGTTCGACGAGGCCATCGCGAAGATCGCGCACATCGTGCAGGAGCGGACCCAGGTCTGATCCGCACCGGCTTCCAGGCCCCCGGGACCCGGCGTCCCGGGGGCCCGCTCGTGCGCGGCAGCGCCCCGAGTCCGCCCCGGCCGCACGGTGGGCCGGGGTGACGCCATATGCTGCCTAGCATGACGAGTGAGCCGGAGCAGCAGATCGGAGTGGGGACGCAGGACGCGTTCCAGCGCCTGTGGACGCCCCACCGGATGGCCTACATCCAGGGCGAGAACAAGCCGACCGGTCCGGGAGCGGACGACGGCTGCCCCTTCTGCGCGATCCCGGCCAAGTCGGACGAGGACGGGCTGATCGTGCGGCGTGGTGAGCAGGTGTACGCCGTGCTCAACCTGTACCCGTACAACGGCGGCCATCTGATGACCGTGCCCTACCGGCATGTGGCCGACTACACCGAGCTGACCGGGCCGGAGACCGCCGAGCTGGCGGAGCTGACCAAGCAGGCGATGACGGCCCTGCGTACCGCGTCCGGCGCGCACGGCTTCAACATCGGCATGAACCAGGGCTCGGTCGCGGGCGCCGGCATCGCCGCGCATCTGCACCAGCACATCGTGCCGCGCTGGGGCGGGGACACGAACTTCATGCCGGTGGTGGGCCACACAAGGGTGCTGCCGCAGTTGCTGGCCGACACCCGGAAGATGCTCGCGGAGGCCTGGCCGGCCTAGGGCCGGCCGCACGGCGGGGTGCCCTCCGGTGAGGGCACCCGGTCACGCGTCGTAGAGATCGGCCTTCCTCGGCATCGGGTCCTGGACGTTGCCGCTCAGGAACGACGAGCGGGCGCCGAACTTCTCGGTGTCCACACCGTTCTCCTCCAGCACCTTGATCGCCGCCGAGTGCACCACTCGCAGCACCGGCGTGGCCGCGCGCAGCGCGTCGTCGGCCATGAAACGATGGCGCCACGGCTGGTCGGCCCAGGCGTGCCGCAGACCGAACGGCTCGGGCAGGCCGAGGGAGCCGCCGAGCCAGTTCAGCAGCGGCGGGTACCAGGTGAGCGGGGCGCGGACGGCGAGCCGTACGACCTCGTCGGTGGTGACCAGCGGCAGCTTGATCGTGCGGTTCTCCCAGGGCTTGAGGGACTTGGCGACCTCCTTGGTCGGCGCCTCGGGCTTGCTGGTGAACAGCGAGTTCACCGGCCCCAGCGCGTGCCCGGTGACCTCGATGCGCAGGGTCTGGTGCAGCACGGTGACGGTGATCAGCATCGTGATGACCAGCTGTCCGTCCCACAGGGTCCACTGCACGCCCAGGTAGTGCCGGTCGCCGCTGCCGAACTGCTGTTTGTTGCAGATCTCCTGTATGGCGTGCGGCTTGACCTGGAACGCCTCGACATCCGCGCCGTCGGGCCGGGACACCGCCGTGGCCTTCTCGCCGATCGGCGTGACGATCCAGTGCCGTATGGAGGGCTTGGGGAAGCCGCCGGTGTGCAGCGGGCCACGTTCCAGGAGCGTCAGTTTGTCGTGGATCGCGCGTATCACGTCCCAGCTGCGGAAGGGGTGGATCTCCCGGCCGGGGTCGGCGGGCACCAGGTCCTCGGCGAGCTGCCAGGCACCCCAGCGGGTGCCCATGCCGAGTATGCCCTTGGGGCCGGCGTAGAAGACCGAGTTGGACTGCTGCTCGGCGCTCAGCCGGGCCAGGGACTGGCGCAGTTCCTCGGCGGCGGTCTGGCCGGGGCCGCGTGGCACGGCCTCCGGGATCTTGGCGCCGACGCTGGTCCCGGAGAGCAGGCCGTCCCAGCGCGCGCGCAGATCCTTGGCGGTGCGTTCGCACAGCTGCTTGGCCAGGTACCAGCCGATCACGGGGGCGACGACGGCCGCGCGGGCGTACCAGGCCCAGAAGCCGGAGAACGGCATCTTGACCAGGAACAGCGCGGCGAGCAGGCCGAAGCCCAGCAGCAGCGTGGTGGCCAGCGTCCCGGCCCGCTTGTCGTCGCGGCGGGCGACGAAGGAGCGCAGCAGGAAGACGAGCAGCCAGCCGAGCATGCCGGGCAGGAAGACCAGGCCGCAGACGACGGTGATGACCGTCAGGCGGTTGTCCCGCTCCCGGCGGATATTGTTGGCGGCCAGGGCGTGTTCGACCACGAACTGCGGTTCGGTGCCGAAGGACTGGATCAGCGGTTTGCGGCCGGGGGACAGCATCCGGTCCACGAGGGCCCGGGAGAACGCCTCACCCAGATTGGGCCGGAACATCTTGATCCGGCCGGCCTTGACGGTCGACTGGTGCCACTCGTTGTCGGCCTTCTTGATCTCCTCGATCGGGCTGTCCCGGTACGCCGCGGAGGCCAGCGCGGCGGTCGCCGCCTGTCCCTCGCCGACCGAGACGGGCACCTGGGGCCCGTCCCACTCCGTTCCTATCGACATTCCCGCCCCTATCGCCGCCGGTGCCGTGCCTGCGGCCTTCCCGACTTCCTTGCTCCGCACACCTGTTGGACCGGTCGCCGGCCCGCTGCCGGGACGGCGGCGGCACGACGTCATCCGGTGATCAGCGTATCGGCCGGCACCGACAGCCGGGGGCGGACGGCCGAAGCCGCCCGCCCGTGCGCCGGTCCGGTGCTTCCGTGCTACCCCTCGTCGCCGGCCTGTGCGCGGAGGCGTTCGGCGATCTGCGCGGGCATCGGTTCGTGCCGGGCGTAGGCGCGGTCGAAGCGGGCGGTGCCGTGCGAGAGCGAGCGCAGGTCGACGGCGTACCGGCCGATCTCGAACTCGGGCACCTCGGCGCGGATCAGGGTCCGTCCGGAGCCCACCTGTTCGGTGCCGAGCAGCCGGCCGCGGCGGCCGGAGAGGTCGCTCATCACGGCGCCCACGTACGCGTCGCCGACGAGCACGGTCACCTCGGCGACCGGCTCCAGCAGATGGATCCTGGCCTCCGCCGCGGCCTCGCGCAGCGCGAGCGCGCCCGCCGTCTGGAAGGCGGCGTCGGAGGAGTCCACCGAGTGGGCCTTGCCGTCCAGCAGCGTGACCCGGACGTCGACGAGGGGGTAGCCGGCGGCGACGCCCTTGGCGGCCTGGGCGCGGACGCCCTTCTCGACGGACGGGATGAACTGCCGGGGCACCGCGCCGCCGACCACCTTGTCCACGAACTCGATGCCCGAGCCGCCCGGCAGCGGTTCCACCTCGATCTCGCAGATGGCGTACTGGCCGTGCCCGCCGGACTGCTTGACGTGCCGGCCGCGTCCGGTGGCCCGGGTGGCGAACGTCTCCCGGAGGGACACCTTGTGCGGGACGACGTCGACCTGGACGCCGTAGCGGCTGCGCAGCCGTTCCAGGGCGACGTCGGCGTGCGCCTCGCCCAGGCACCACAGGACGACCTGGTGGGTGTCCTGGTTCTGCTCCAGGCGCATCGTCGGGTCCTCGGCGACCAGCCGGGCCAGGCCCTGGGAGAGCTTGTCCTCGTCGGCCTTGCTGTGCGCCCGGATGGCGAGCGGCAGCAGCGGGTCGGGCATCTGCCAGGGCTCCATCAGGAGCGGGTCGTCCTTGGCGGAGAGGGTGTCGCCGGTCTCGGCGCGGCCCAGCTTGGCCACGCACACCAGGTCGCCGGCGACGGCGTGGGTGACGGGGCGCTGCTGTTTGCCGAAGGGCATGGACAAAGTGCCGACCTTCTCGTCCACGTCGTGGTCCTCGTGGCCGCGGTCGGCGAGGCCGTGCCCGGAGACGTGCACCGTCTGGTCCGGGCGGAGGGTGCCGGAGAACACGCGCACCAGCGAGAGACGGCCCACATAGGGGTCGGAGGAGGTCTTGACGACCTCGGCGACCAGCGGGCCCTCGGTGTCGCAGGGTTTCAGCTCGCGCGGCCTGCCGTCGAGGGTGGTGACCTGGGGCATGGGGTGTTCGAAGGGGGTGGGGAAGCCGCCGGTGACCAGTTCCAGCAGCTCCACCGTGCCGAGGCCCTGCCGGGCGCCCTCGGCGGCGGGGGCGGCGGCCAGCACGGGGAAGAAGGAGCCGCGCGCCACGGCCCGCTCCAGGTCCTGGACGAGGGTCTTGACGTCGACCTGCTCGCCGCCCAGGTAGCGGTCCATGAGGGTCTCGTCCTCGCTCTCGGCGATGATCCCCTCGATCAGCCGGTTGCGGGCGTCCTCGATGCCGGGCAGCTGGTCCTCGCCGGGCTCGGACTCCTTGCGCTCCCCGGTCGAGTAGTCGAACAGCTTCCGTGACAGCAGGCCGACCAGGCCGGTGACCGGTGCGTGCCCGTCGGGGCCCTCGGGTCCGCGCAGCGGCAGGTACAGCGGCAGGACGGCGTCGGGGTCGTCGCCGCCGAAGGCCTCCGCGCAGATCCGGGTCATCTCCTCGAAGTCCGCGCGGGCGGCCTCCAGGTGGGTGATCACGATCGCGCGGGGCATGCCGACGGCCGCGCACTCCTCCCACACCATCCGGGTGGAGCCGTCGACCCCGTCCGAGGCCGAGACGACGAAGAGGGCCGCGTCCGCGGCGCGCAGCCCGGCCCGCAGTTCCCCGACGAAGTCGGCGTACCCGGGGGTGTCGAGCAGGTTGACCTTGATGCCGTCCCATGCGACCGGTACCAGGGAGAGCTGGACCGAGCGCTGCTGGCGGTGCTCGATGTCGTCGTAGTCGGAGACGGTGCCGCCGTCCTCCACGCGGCCCGCCCGGTTCACCGCCCCCGCGGTCAGCGCGAGGGCCTCCACCAGGGTCGTCTTTCCCGAGCCGGTGTGGCCGACCAGCACCACGTTCCGTACGGAGGCGGGCCGGTCGGCCGTGAGAGCCCTGCCGGCGGCTCCGGGGTGGTGTGTCTGTGCCTTGTCGCCCATGATCCTGCCTCCCGTGCACGGTGAGGTCACTGTGGGCGCGGACACGCGGGATCCGCGTGCTCTGGCGGCTCCGGCGACGCCCGCGGTTATTCGAGCTTTCCACTCCCGTCACGTTGCGTCCATACGAAGGACTACGAAGAGTGCGCACCGGTGTCCGTTTCCGTCACGCCCGCCTCGTGGGGCGCCGTGCGCACCGCTCGCGGGCTCCGGCGGCGGGTGCCCGCCCGTCGGCCACGCGCGCGCGTGGCTACGATGGGCCAGCCGGCGGCCAGCAGGGGCCGCGGCGTCACCGACCGTCGGGAAGGCCATGCTGAACAAGTACGCGCGTGCATTCTTCACGCGTGTCCTCACACCGTTCGCCGCGTTTCTCATCCGGCGGGGGGTGAGCCCTGACACGGTGACCCTCATCGGCACGGCCGGGGTGGTCGCGGGGGCGCTGGTCTTCTACCCCAGGGGGGAGTTCTTCTGGGGCACGGTCGTGATCACCTTGTTCGTCTTCTCCGACCTGGTCGACGGCAACATGGCCCGCCAGCTGGGCCGCTCCAGCCGCTGGGGCGCCTTCCTGGACTCCACCCTGGACCGGGTCGCCGACGGCGCGATCTTCGGCGGTTTCGCGCTGTGGTACGCGGGCCGCGGCGACGACAACGTGCTGTGCGCGGTGTCGATCTTCTGCCTGGCCAGCGGCCAGGTGGTGTCGTACACCAAGGCGCGCGGCGAGTCGATCGGGCTGCCGGTCGCCGTCAACGGGCTCGTCGAACGCGCCGAGCGGCTGGTGATCTCGCTGGTCGCGGCCGGTTTCGCGGGACTGCACAAGTTCGGTGTGCCGGGCATCCAGTGGCTGCTGCCGATCGCGCTGTGGATCGTCGCGGCGGGCAGCCTGGTCACCCTGGTGCAGCGGGTGGTCACCGTCCGCCGCGAGTCCGCGGAGGCCGAGGCGGCGGCCGGACCGCAGGCCGGCGGGGCCGCGCGGTGAGCGTCGCCGACCGGTTCGCCGACGCGCTGTACGGCCTCGGCTGGAGCACCGTGAAGAAGCTCCCCGAGCCGGTCGCCGCGCGCCTCGGCCGGACCATCGCCGACGCCGCCTGGAAGCGGCGCGGCAAGGGTGTACGGCGCCTTGAGGCGAACTACGCGCGCGTGGTGCCCGACGCGTCCCCGGAGCGGTTGGCGGAGCTGTCCCGCGCGGGCATGCGCTCGTACCTGCGGTACTGGATGGAGTCCTTCCGGCTGCCGGCCTGGAGCGCCGAGCGCGTGAAGTCCGGCTTCGCCGGGCAGGACCTGCACCATCTGACCGAGGGACTGGCCGCCGGCCGGGGCGTGGTGCTCGCCCTGCCGCACCTGGCCAACTGGGACCTGGCCGGGGCGTGGGTCACCACCAAGCTGGAAACGCCGTTCACTACGGTCGCCGAGCGTCTGAAGCCGGAGTCGCTCTACGACCGTTTCGTGGCCTACCGCGAGGGTCTGGGCATGGAGGTGCTGCCGCACAGCGGGGGCGCGGCCTTCGGCACCCTGGCCCGGCGGCTGCGCGACGGCGGCCTGGTCTGCCTGGTCGCCGACCGTGATCTGTCCGCCTCCGGGGTCGAGGTCGACTTCTTCGGGGAGCGGGCCCGCATGCCGGCCGGTCCGGCCCTGCTCGCCCAGCACACGGGCGCGCTGCTGCTGCCGGTCACCCTGTGGTACGACGACTCGCCCGTCATGAAGGGCCGGGTCCATCCGCCGGTCGAGGTACCCGGGTCGGGTACGCGCGCGGAGAAGACGTCTGTCATGACACAGGCGCTGGCCGACGCCTTCGCCACCGGGATCGCCGAGCATCCGGAGGACTGGCACATGCTCCAGCGCCTGTGGCTCGCCGACCTCGACCCCTCGAAGGGACCCTCGTGAGAATCGGGATCGTCTGCCCGTACTCCTGGGACGTGCCCGGTGGCGTCCAGTTCCACATCCGTGACCTCGCCGAGTACTTCCTCCGCCTCGGCCACCATGTCTCCGTCCTCGCCCCGGCCGACGACGACACCCCGCTGCCGCCGTACGTCGTCTCCGCCGGCCGCGCGGTCCCGGTGCCGTACAACGGCTCGGTGGCCCGGCTGAACTTCGGCTTCCTGTCGGCCGCGCGGGTACGGCGCTGGCTGCACGAGGGCGCCTTCGACGTGGTGCACATCCACGAGCCGACCTCGCCCTCGCTGGGCCTGCTGACCTGCTGGGCGGCGTCCGGCCCGATCGTGGCTACCTTCCACACCTCCAACCCGCGCTCGCGCGCGATGATCGCCGCCTACGCGATCCTCCAGGCCGCGCTGGAGAAGATCAGCGCGCGGATCGCGGTCAGCGAGTACGCCCGGCGCACGCTGGTGGAGCATCTCGGCGGGGACGCGGTGGTCATCCCCAACGGCGTCGACGTGGACTTCT
The DNA here is from genome assembly GCF_039532885.1 of Streptomyces nogalater. Lineage (NCBI taxonomy): Bacteria > Bacillati > Actinomycetota > Actinomycetes > Kitasatosporales > Streptomycetaceae > Streptomyces > Streptomyces nogalater. The sequence continues at coordinate 297,689 of NZ_BAAASM010000036.1, forward strand.
TCGCCAAGGCCGAGCCGAGGCCCGAGTGGCAGGGCGGGACCATCGGGTTCATCGGCCGGATCGACGAGCCGCGCAAGGGACTGCCCGTCCTGATGCGGGCGCTGCCGGGGATCCTGGCGGCCCGCCCGGACACCCGGCTGCTGGTGGCCGGCCGGGGCGACGAGCAGGCGGCGGTCGCCGACCTGCCCGCGGAGCTGCGCCCGCGCGTGGAGTTCCTCGGCATGATCAGCGACGAGGACAAGGCCCGTCTGCTGCGCAGCGTCGACCTCTACGTGGCGCCCAACACCGGCGGGGAGAGCTTCGGCATCATCCTGGTCGAGGCGATGTCGGCGGGCGCGCCCGTGCTCGCCTCCGACCTGGACGCGTTCGTACAGGTCCTGGACCAGGGCGAGGCCGGCGAGGTGTTCGCCAACGAGGACGCCGACGCGCTGTCCGAGGCCGCCGTACGCCTGCTCGGCGATCCGGCCCGCCTGGCCGAGCTGCGCGCGCGGGGCAGCGCCCATGTGCGGCGCTTCGACTGGTCGACGGTCGGCGCGGACATCCTGTCCGTCTACGAGACGGTGACGGCGGGCGCGGCGGCGGTCGCCACGGACGAACGCGCGACGGGACTGTGGGCCCGCTTCGGCCTGGCCCGGGACTGACCCGGACGCGTTCGGGCCCGAGCGGGACCACGCCCGGTCCCGGCCCGGTTCGGTCCGTGGGGAACCGGTCCCGGCGTTCGTCCGGGGCCGCTCGGTGGTCTGCCGGACCGGTCCGGATCCGGTCGGGTCCGGTGGCGTGGGTGGCGGTGTCGGCGGTTCCCGGCGGCGGGGCGAGCGGCCTGTAGGGGGCTTTCCGGCGGCCGATAGCCTTCGGGCGTGACCGCAACCCTCATCTGGATCCTCGTCGCGCTCGTCGCCATCGGCGTGTACCTCAGCTGGACGGCCGGGCGGCTGGACCGGCTGCACGTGCGGATGGACGCCGCCCGGGCCGCGCTGGACGCCCAGCTGCTGCGGCGCGCCTCGGTGGCCCAGGAACTGGCGACCTCCGGCGTGCTGGACCCGGCCGCCTCGATCGTGCTCTACGAGGCCGCGCACGCGGCCCGGCAGGCAGAGGAGGAGCAGCGGGAGGTCGCCGAGAGCGAGCTGAGCCAGGCACTGCGGGCGGTCTTCGAGGACGCGGCCCAGGTGGAGGCGGTGCGCGAGGCACCCGGCGGCGACGCGGCGGCCCGCGAACTGGCCGAGGCCGTCCGCCGGGTGCCGATGGCCCGCCGCTTCCACAACGACGCCGTGGGGGCCGCCCGCAGACTCCGCCAGCACCGCAAGGTCCGCTGGTTCCGGCTGGCCGGCCACGCCCCCTTCCCGCTGGCCTTCGAGATGGACGACGAGCCGCCGGCGGCCCTGGTCGAGCGGGTCTCCTGAAGCGCGGGTGAACCAAAAGGAGCCACCGGCTTGCCATTGGCCCTTGCTGTGGCCTGGTCCGTTCACGTTTCCTCGGGGGTGCAGAAACCCTCTTTCCCATCAGTGAGGTCACCCGTGTCCACCACCGACAACCAGGCTCCCGAGACCGGCACCGCCCGTGTGAAGCGCGGCATGGCCGAGCAGCTCAAGGGCGGCGTGATCATGGACGTCGTCACGCCGGAGCAGGCGAAGATCGCCGAGGACGCGGGCGCCGTCGCCGTCATGGCCCTGGAGCGAGTCCCGGCCGACATCCGCAAGGACGGCGGCGTGGCCCGTATGTCCGACCCGGACATGATCGAGGGCATCATCGACGCGGTCTCCATCCCGGTGATGGCCAAGTCCCGCATCGGCCACTTCGTCGAGGCCCAGGTGCTGCAGTCCCTCGGCGTGGACTACATCGACGAGTCCGAGGTGCTCACCCCGGCCGACGAGGTCAACCACTCCGACAAGTGGTCCTTCACCACCCCGTTCGTGTGCGGTGCCACCAACCTGGGCGAGGCCCTGCGCCGCATCGCCGAGGGCGCCGCGATGATCCGCTCCAAGGGCGAGGCCGGCACCGGTAACGTGGTCGAGGCCGTCCGCCACCTGCGCCAGATCAAGGGCGACATCGCCCGCCTGCGCGGCCTGGACAACCACGAGCTGTACGCCGCCGCCAAGGAGCTGCGCGCCCCGTACGAGCTGGTCAAGGAGGTCGCCGAGCTGGGCAAGCTCCCGGTGGTGCTGTTCTCCGCCGGCGGTGTGGCCACCCCGGCCGACGCGGCCCTGATGCGCCAGCTCGGCGCCGAGGGCGTGTTCGTCGGCTCCGGCATCTTCAAGTCCGGCGACCCGGCCAAGCGCGCCGCCGCCATCGTGAAGGCCACCACCTTCTACGACGACCCGAAGATCATCGCGGACGCGTCGCGCAACCTCGGCGAGGCCATGGTCGGCATCAACTGCGACACCCTCCCCGAGACCGAGCGGTACGCGAACCGCGGCTGGTAACCCACACAGGTAACGGCACCCCATGAACACTCCTGTCATAGGCGTCCTGGCCCTCCAGGGCGACGTACGGGAGCACCTCATCGCCCTGGCCGCGGCCGACGCCGTGGCCAGGCCGGTGCGGCGCCCCGAGGAACTCGCCGAGGTGGACGGCCTCGTCCTGCCCGGCGGCGAGTCCACCACCATCTCCAAGCTGGCCGTCCTCTTCGGCGTGATGGAGCCCCTCCGCGCGCGCGTGCGCGACGGCATGCCCGTCTACGGCACCTGCGCCGGCCTGATCATGCTCGCCGACAAGATCCTCGACCCGCGCTCGGGCCAGGAGACCATCGGCGGCATCGACATGATCGTGCGCCGCAACGCCTTCGGCCGGCAGAACGAGTCGTTCGAGGCGTCGGTCGACGTCAAGGGCATCACGGGCGAGCCCGTGGAGGGCGTCTTCATCCGCGCCCCCTGGGTGGAGTCCGTGGGCGCCGGGGCCGAGGTGCTCGCCGAGCACGACGGCCACATCGTCGCCGTCCGCCAGGGCAACGCGCTCGCCACCTCCTTCCACCCGGAGCTGACCGGCGACCACCGCGTGCACGCGCTGTTCGTCGACATGGTGCGCGCCAACGGGGCGGCGGAGTCCTTGTAGGATCTCCGGGGGTCCCCCCGGCCTTTCGACCGAGGGGCGTTCGTACAGGATGGGTTACGCGAAGGAGACAGGCAGATGTCCGGCCACTCTAAATGGGCCACGACGAAGCACAAGAAGGCCGTGATCGACGCCAAGCGCGGCAAGCTCTTCGCGAAGCTGATCAAGAACATCGAGGTCGCGGCGCGCATGGGCGGCGCGGACCCCGAGGGCAACCCGACGCTGTACGACGCCATCCAGAAGGCGAAGAAGTCGTCGGTCCCGAACAAGAACATCGACTCCGCGGTCAAGCGCGGCGCGGGCCTGGAGGCCGGCGGCGCCGACTACGAGACGATCATGTACGAGGGTTACGGCCCGAACGGTGTCGCGGTGCTCATCGAGTGCCTCACCGACAACCGCAACCGCGCCGCCTCCGAGGTCCGTGTCGCCATGACCCGCAACGGCGGCTCCATGGCCGACCCGGGTTCGGTGTCGTACCTGTTCAACCGCAAGGGCGTCGTCATCGTCCCCAAGGGCGAGCTGAGCGAGGACGACGTCCTCGGTGCCGTCCTGGACGCCGGTGCCGAAGAGGTCAACGACCTCGGTGAGACCTTCGAGGTCATCAGCGAGGCCACCGACCTGGTCGCCGTGCGCACCGCCCTGCAGGACGCCGGCATCGACTACGACTCCGCCGAGGCCAACTTCGTCCCGACCATGCAGGTCGAGCTGGACGAGGAGGGCGCCAAGAAGATCTTCAAGCTCATCGACGCGCTGGAGGACAGCGACGACGTGCAGAACGTCTTCGCGAACTTCGACGTGAGCGACGAGATCATGGAGAAGGTCGACGCGTAACGCGTACGGCTGACGACCGGGCCGACGGGACACCCCCCGTCGGCCCGTCGCGTTGTACGGCGTTGTCGGTGGCACCCGATAGCCTGCACGAACATGCGAACGGGCGACGAAGGGAGGCGGGCGTGCGTGTTCTGGGGGTGGACCCCGGCCTGACCCGGTGCGGGATCGGTGTGGTCGAGGGCGTCGCGGGCCGCCCGCTGACCATGCTCGGCGTCGGAGTCGTGCGGACCCCGGCCGACGCCGACCTCAGCCACCGGCTGCTCGCCGTCGAGCAGGGCATCGAGGAGTGGCTGGACGAGCACCGGCCCGAGTTCGTCGCCGTGGAGCGCGTCTTCAGCCAGCACAACGTGCGGACGGTCATGGGCACCGCCCAGGCCAGCGCCGTGGCCATGCTGTGCGCCGCCCGGCGCGGCATCCCGGTCGCCCTGCACACCCCCAGCGAGGTCAAGGCCGCCGTCACCGGCTCCGGACGCGCCGAGAAGGCCCAGGTGGGTGCCATGGTCACCCGCCTGCTGCGACTGGCCGCGCCCCCGAAGCCCGCCGACGCCGCCGACGCCCTCGCGCTCGCCATCTGCCACATCTGGCGGGCCCCCGCCCAAAGCAGGCTCCAGCAGGCCGTCGCCCGGCATGCCGTCCACGCAACGAAAGGCCCCATGGCATGATCGCCTTCGTCAGCGGCACGATCGCCGCGCTCGCCCCGGACTCCGCGGTCGTCGAGGTCGGGGGCGTCGGCATGGCCGTCCAGTGCACGCCGAACACCCTGTCGACACTGCGCGTCGGCCGGCCCGCCCGGCTGCACACCTCCCTGGTCGTCCGGGAGGACTCGCTCACTCTGTACGGCTTCGCGGACGACGACGAACGCCAGGTCTTCGAGCTGCTCCAGACCGCGAACGGTGTCGGCCCGCGCCTCGCCCAGGCCATGCTGGCCGTGCACACCCCCGACGCGCTGCGCCGCGCGGTCGCCACCGGTGACGACAAGGCCCTCACCGCCGTCCCCGGCATCGGCAAGAAGGGCGCCCAGAAGCTGCTGTTGGAGCTGAAGGACCGGCTCGGCGAGCCCGTCGGCGCCCCGGCCGTCGGCGCGCCCGTCACCCAGGGCTGGCGCGACCAGCTGCACGCGGCCCTGATCGGTCTCGGCTACGCCACCCGGGAGGCCGACGAGGCGGTGGCCGCCGTGGCGCCCCAGGCCGAGGCCGCGGACGGCACCCCGCAGGTGGGGCAGCTGCTGAAGGCCGCCCTGCAGACCCTGAACCGCGCCCGCTGACCTGTGCCACCCCGCTAGGAGAACTTCGTGAACCGGGACGACACCACCCCCACCCCCGCCGAGGAGCGGCTCGTCGGTGCGTCCGCCGACCGGGAGGACCAGGCCGTCGAGGCCGCCCTGCGCCCCAAGGACCTCGGCGAGTTCATCGGCCAGGAGAAGGTCCGCGAACAGCTCGACCTGGTGCTGCGCGCCGCCCGCGCGCGCGGCGCCACCGCCGACCATGTGCTGCTCTCCGGGGCGCCCGGCCTCGGCAAGACCACCCTGTCGATGATCATCGCGGCGGAGATGGGCGCCCCCATCCGCATCACCTCCGGCCCCGCCATCCAGCACGCCGGCGACCTCGCCTCGATCCTGTCCTCGCTCCAGGAGGGCGAGGTGCTCTTCCTCGACGAGATCCACCGCATGTCCCGGCCCGCCGAAGAGATGCTCTACATGGCGATGGAGGACTTCCGCGTCGACGTCATCGTGGGCAAGGGCCCCGGCGCCACCGCGATCCCGCTGGAGCTGCCGCCGTTCACCCTGGTCGGCGCCACCACGCGGGCGGGCCTGCTGCCGCCGCCCCTGCGCGACCGCTTCGGCTTCACCGCGCACATGGAGTTCTACTCCCCGCACGAGCTGGAGCGCGTGGTGCACCGCTCGGCGAGCCTGCTCAACGTGCGGATCGATGCGGACGGCGCCGCCGAGATCGCCGGCCGTTCCCGGGGCACGCCCCGTATCGCCAACCGCCTGCTGCGTCGCGTCCGCGACTACGCGCAGGTCAAGGCCGACGGGGTGATCACCCAGGAGATCGCCGCCGCCGCGCTCGCCGTCTACGAGGTCGACGGGCGCGGCCTGGACCGGCTGGACCGCGCCGTCCTTCAGGCCCTGCTGAAGCTGTTCGGCGGCGGACCGGTGGGCCTGTCCACCCTCGCCGTCGCGGTGGGGGAGGAGCGCGAGACCGTGGAGGAGGTCGCCGAGCCGTTCCTGGTCCGCGAGGGACTGCTCGCCCGTACCCCGCGCGGCCGGGTCGCCACCCCCGCCGCCTGGGCGCACCTCGGGCTGACCCCGCCGCACGCGCCGGCCACGGGAAACGGACAACAGGACTTGTTCGGGGCGTGAGGGCGGCCGAGCGGCGAGGACGATGGCCCGGCCGGAACCCAGGTGCCATGCTGAGCGTTGTTCCATGAGAGCGGACTCGCTTAGACTCCGCCGATGCCGCCCTTGCGGGCGGCGCCGACCACACCCCCATCCAACAGGCCGCTCACCCGCGCGGTCGCGCGAAGGAAATTCCGTCCCGTGAATGCCTATACCCTTCTCCCGTTCATCGTGCTCATCGCGGCCATGTTCCTGATGACGCGTTCGGCCAAGAAGAAGCAGCAGCAGGCCGCCGACATGCGGAACCAGATGCAGCCCGGATCCGGAGTCCGCACGATCGGGGGGATGTACGCGACGGTCAAGGAGGTCAACGAGGACACGGTCCTCCTCGACGCCGGGCCGGGCGTCGACCTCCTCTTCGCCAAGAACGCCATCGGCGCCGTCCTCTCCGACGACGAGTACAACCGCATCGTCCACGGCATCGAGCACGACCTGAAGTCCGACACCGGCCTCGTCCCCGACGACGCCTCCTCCCTCACCGAGACCGACGAGACCGACGGTTCCGCCGACGCTGCCGCCGCCTCGGACGACAAGATCGACCTCGGTAAGAAGGACGCCGCCGAGACCGGCGCGGACGACCAGCCGAAGAAGACCGACGGCGACTCCGACGCGAAGTAGTCACTCCCCGGGATACGCGGCGGCGGCATGATGGGCGCCCCGCGTGTCCCGGGCGCGTCTGTTTCCCGCACGGGAGCCCGACACCATGTCATGGCCGACCGCGCCGACCGGGCGCGGGGCGGCCCGAGAGGGAGTACGAGAAGGTGGCAGCACCTAAGAGGGGCCGAAGCGCGAGCGCCCCGAGCAAGCCAGGGCGCTCGCTGGCCCTCATCCTGATCGCCATCGTGGCGCTCGCCGGAGGGATGTTCGCCTCCGGGCACACCACTCCGCGTCTCGGCATCGACCTCGCCGGTGGTACGAGCATCACGCTCAAGGCGAAGGCCGATCAGGGGTCCGCGATCAACAAGGCCAACATGGACACCGCGGTCGACATCATGAACCGCCGGGTCAACGGCCTGGGTGTCTCCGAGGCGGAGGTGCAGACCCAGGGGACCGACAACATCATCGTCAACATCCCCAAGGGCACCAACTCCGAGGAGGCCCAGGAGCAGGTAGGCACCACCGCCAAGCTGTACTTCCGGCCGGTCCTGGCGAGCGAGCCCAGCGGCCCCGCCACGAAGAGCCCCTCGCCGAGCGCCTCCTCCAAGGGCGGCTCCTCCCCGAACCCGGGCGGCAGCCCGTCGGCGTCCGCCTCGGCCACGGACAAGGACAAGGCATCCGGCTCCGACGAGGGCACGGCGACCGGTTCCGCGTCCCCCTCGGCCTCGGCCACGACCCAGGGCCGCGCGCTCACCGACGCCCTGAAGGCCGACCCCACCCCCTCCCCGAGCGGCTCCGCCTCCGGCGGCACCAAGGCCCCGGCCACGCCGTCGGCCCCGGCCGACAGCGGCTCCGGCTCGGACGCCAAGCTCCAGGCGCAGTACGCGGCCCTGGACTGCACCAAGCCCACCGACCGGGCGAACGCCGGCAAGAACGCCAAGCCCGGCCAGTCCACCGTGGCCTGCGGCCAGATCGACGACGCCTGGTACAAGTACCTGCTCGGCCCGGCCGCCGTGGACGGCACCGAGGTGAAGAAGGCGCAGGCCGTCTTCGACACCCAGGGCGCCGCCGGCTGGCAGGTCCAGATGACCTTCACCAACAGCGGGGCCAAGAAGTTCGCCGACATCACCGGCGAGCTGGCCAAGAAGCCGCAGCCGCAGAACGAGTTCGGCATCGTCCTGGACGGCGAGGTCGTCTCCAGCCCGTATGTGCAGCAGTCCATCACCGGCGGCAAGGCGGAGATCTCCGGCAGCTTCCAGCAGGACGAGGCGCAGGGCCTCGCCAACATGCTGTCGTACGGCGCCCTGCCGCTCTCCTTCCAGGAGCAGTCCGTCACCACCGTCACCGCCGCGCTCGGCGGCGAGCAGCTGCACGCCGGTCTGCTCGCGGGCGCCATCGGTCTGGCCCTGGTCGTGATCTACCTGGTGGTGTACTACCGCGGCCTGTCCATCGTGGCCATGGCCTCGCTGGTGGTCTCCGCGATCCTCACCTACGTGATCATGTCGCTGCTCGGCCCGGCCATCGGCTTCGCGCTGAACCTGCCGGCCGTGTGCGGTGCCATCGTCGCCATCGGTATCACCGCGGACTCGTTCATCGTGTACTTCGAGCGCATAAGGGACGAGATCCGCGAGGGCCGTACGCTGCGCCCCGCCGTGGAGCGGGCCTGGCCGCGCGCCCGGCGCACCATCCTGGTCTCCGACTTCGTGTCGTTCCTGGCCGCCGCCGTGCTGTTCGTCGTCACCGTCGGCAAGGTGCAGGGCTTCGCCTTCACGCTGGGTCTGACCACCCTGCTGGACGTGGTCGTCGTCTTCCTCTTCACCAAGCCGCTGATGACGCTCCTCGCCCGTCGCAGGTTCTTCGCGGACGGCCACAAGTGGTCCGGCCTCGACCCCAAGAGCCTGGGTGCCAAGCCCCCGCTGCGCCGTACCCGCCGTCCCGCCGGTCCCGCCGCCGGCCCCGTCGACCCGAAGGAGGCCTGAGCGATGTCGAAACTCGGCACCATCGGCGCCCGCCTGCACCGCGGCGAGATCGCGTACGACTTCATCGGCAAGCGGAAGATCTGGTACGGCATCTCGATCCTGATCACCATCACGGCCATCGTCGGCCTGGCGGTGCGCGGCCTGAACATGGGCATCGAGTTCGAGGGCGGCGCGGTCTTCACGACGCCCACGAAGATGAGCACCTCGGTGGCCCAGGCGGAGGACTACGCCAACAAGGCCTCCGGCCACCAGGCCATCGTGCAGAAGCTGGGCAACGGCAGCCTGCGCATCCAGATCGCCGGCATCGACACCGGTCAGTCGGACCGGATCAAGCAGGAGCTGGCCGAGGACCTGAAGCTCGACCCCGAGAAGCTGGCCGCCGACCTGGTCGGCCCGAGCTGGGGCGAGCAGATCGCCAACAAGGCCTGGCAGGGCCTGGCGATCTTCATGGTCCTCGTGGTGATCTACCTGGCGATCGCCTTCGAGTGGCGCATGGCCGTGGCCGCGCTGATCGCGCTGATCCACGACATCACCATCACGACCGGTATCTACGCCCTGGTCGGCTTCGAGGTCACGCCCGGCACGGTCATCGGTCTGCTGACCATCCTCGGTTACTCGCTCTATGACACGGTCGTCGTCTTCGACAGCCTCAAGGAGCAGACGAAGGACCTCACCAAGCAGACCCGGTTCACCTACAGCGAGATCGCCAACCGTTCGATCAACGGCACGCTGGTGCGCTCCATCAACACCACGGTCGTCGCGCTGCTGCCGGTCGCCGGTCTGCTCTTCATCGGCGGCGGCTTCCTCGGCGCGGGCACGCTCAACGACATCTCGCTGTCGCTGTTCGTGGGCCTCGCGGCCGGTGCCTACTCCTCGATCTTCATCGCCACCCCGCTCGTCGCCGACCTCAAGGAGCGCGAGCCGGCGATGAAGACCCTCACCAAGCGGGTCCTGGCCAAGCGCGCCCAGGCCGCCGCGGGGGAGGACCTCGCGGAGGTCCGCTCCACCGCCGGTGACGACGGCGACGACGGCGCCCCCGCCGTCGTGGGCCCGCGCAACCAGCCCGCACGCGGCCGGGGCCGCGGCCGTACCTCCGGAAAGCGCCGATGACCGACATCCAGGAACTGCTGCTGAGCCGCATCCGCGATGTGGCCGACTACCCGGAGCCGGGCGTGATGTTCAAGGACATCACCCCGCTCCTGGCCGACCCGGCGGCCTTCACCGCGCTCACCGACACGCTGGCCCGGATCGCCGCCGACACCGGTGCGACCAAGGTCGTCGGCCTGGAGGCCCGGGGCTTCATCCTCGGTGCCCCGGTCGCCGTCCGGGCCGGTCTGGGCTTCATCCCGGTCCGCAAGGCCGGCAAGCTGCCCGGGGCCACCCTGCGCCAGGCCTACGACCTGGAGTACGGCTCGGCGGAGATCGAGGTGCACGCCGAGGACCTGGCCGCCGGCGACCGCGTGCTGATCGTGGACGACGTCCTGGCCACAGGCGGTACGGCCGAGGCGGCGATCCAGCTGATCCAGCGCGCCGGCGCCCGGGTGTCCGGGCTCGCGGTACTGATGGAACTGGGCTTCCTGGGCGGCCGGGCCCGGCTGGAGGCCGCGCTGGACGGGGCTCCGCTCCAGGCGCTGCTCCAGGTCTGAAAGCGTCTGGACACGTCTGGACGCGTCTGCACACCTCTGAACGCGTCGCCGTGAGACGGCCGCCCCGGCACACACGAGCCGGGGCGGCCGTCCGCGTTCCACCGGATCACCGGATCCGCAGCCGGTGCGCCGCATGCCCCGGCCGGCGTTTCGCGAGGTCCGCCCGGGTCCGCCGACCCGCCGTCGGCGACGGCGCGGGGGCCGCGCGACCGGCCGTCCGGAATCGCGTGGCAGCCTTCCGCGTTGCAGGGGTAGACGGTCCTCACAGCCGCCTGAAGGCGATGACCGGGCGCAGGATCGCTACCATGGGGTCTCCGGAGCCTGACCGGGGGACCCGGATCGCGCACGAGGAGTCCTCTTGCCAGACGAGGCCCAGCCACTGACCGCCGCCAAGCCCGAGCCCGCCTCGGCCGCCGCGGCGAAGCCCGCCCCGAGCGCTTCCCAGGTGAAGAACGACACCCGCGGGGCGGTCGAGCACGCCCACTCCGCGCCCGTGGAGAAGAGCGCCGAGTCCGCGCGTCCCAAGCAGGCCCCGGCCGAGCGCCCGGCGCAGCCCCCGGTGGTCCGCCAGCCGGCCGCGCAGCCCACCCGTACCGCCTCCTCCAACCGGGTCCGGGCCCGCCTCGCCCGCCTCGGCGTGCAGCGCGCGAACCCCTACAACCCGGTCCTGGAGCCGTTGCTGCGGATAGTGCGCAGCAACGACCCCAAGATCGAGAACTCCACGCTGCGCCAGATCGAGCGCGCCTACCAGGTCGCCGAACGCTGGCACCGCGGCCAGAAGCGCAAGAGCGGCGACCCGTACATCACGCACCCGCTCGCCGTCACCACCATCCTCGCCGAGCTGGGCATGGATCCGGCCACCCTGATGGCGGGGCTGCTGCACGACACCGTCGAGGACACCGAGTACGGCCTGGAGGACCTGCGCCGCGACTTCGGCGATGTCGTCGCCCTGCTCGTCGACGGCGTCACCAAGCTGGACAAGGTCAAGTTCGGCGAGGCCGCGCAGGCCGAGACCGTGCGCAAGATGGTCGTGGCCATGGCGAAGGACCCGCGGGTCCTGGTCATCAAGCTCGCCGACCGGCTGCACAACATGCGCACCATGCGCTACCTCAAGCGCGAGAAGCAGGAGAAGAAGGCGCGCGAGACGCTGGAGATCTACGCTCCGCTCGCCCACCGCCTCGGCATGAACACCATCAAGTGGGAGCTGGAGGACCTCGCGTTCGCGATCCTCTACCCCAAGATGTACGACGAGATCGTACGGCTGGTGGCCGAGCGGGCGCCGAAGCGCGACGAGTACCTGGCCATAGTGACCGACGAGGTCCAGTCCGACCTGCGCGCCGCCCGGATCAAGGCCACGGTCACCGGCCGCCCCAAGCACTACTACAGCGTCTACCAGAAGATGATCGTGCGCGGCCGCGACTTCGCCGAGATCTACGACCTGGTGGGCATCCGCGTCCTCGTCGACACGGTCCGCGACTGCTACGCCGCCCTCGGCACGGTGCACGCGCGATGGAACCCGGTCCCCGGCCGGTTCAAGGACTACATCGCGATGCCCAAGTTCAACATGTACCAGTCGCTGCACACGACGGTCATCGGCCCCAACGGCAAGCCGGTCGAACTCCAGATCCGCACGTTCGACATGCACCGCCGCGCCGAGTACGGCATCGCCGCGCACTGGAAGTACAAGCAGGAGGCCGTCGCCGGCGCCTCCAAGGTCCGCACCGACGCGCCGAAGACGTCGGCGAAGGACAAGGACGCCATCAACGACATGGCGTGGCTGCGGCAGCTGCTGGACTGGCAGAAGGAGACCGAGGACCCGGGCGAGTTCCTGGAGTCCCTGCGCTTCGACCTGTCCCGCAACGAGGTCTTCGTCTTCACGCCCAAGGGCGATGTCATCGCGCTGCCGGCCGGCGCCACCCCGGTGGACTTCGCGTACGCCGTGCACACCGAGGTCGGCCACCGCACCATAGGGGCGCGGGTCAACGGGCGGCTGGTCCCGCTGGAATCCACCCTGGACAACGGCGACCTGGTCGAGGTGTTCACCTCCAAGGCACCCGGCGCCGGCCCGTCCCGGGACTGGCTCGGCTTCGTCAAGTCGCCGCGGGCCCGCAACAAGATCCGCGCCTGGTTCTCCAAGGAGCGCCGGGACGAGGCGATCGAGCAGGGCAAGGACGCCATCGTGCGGGCCATGCGCAAGCAGAACCTGCCGATCCAGCGGATCCTCACCGGCGACTCGCTGGTCACCCTCGCGCACGAGATGCGCTATTCGGACATCTCCGCGCTGTACGCGGCGATCGGCGAGGGCCATGTCTCCGCGCAGAACATCGTGCAGAAGCTCGTCCAGGCGCTCGGCGGCGAGGAGGCCGCCACCGAGGAGATCGACGAGACGGTCCCGCCGTCCCGCGGGCGCGGGCGCAAGCGGCGCTCCAGCGCCGACCCCGGCGTCGTCGTCAAGGGCGTCGAGGACGTGTGGGTCAAGCTGGCCCGCTGCTGTACGCCGGTGCCGGGAGACCCGATCATCGGCTTCGTCACCCGGGGCAGTGGCGTATCGGTTCACCGCAGCGACTGCGTCAACGTCGATTCGCTGTCCCGGGAGCCGGAGCGCATCCTCGACGTCGAGTGGGCGCCGACCCAGTCCTCGGTCTTCCTGGTCGCCATCCAGGTGGAGGCGCTGGACCGGTCCCGGCTGCTGTCGGACGTCACCCGGGTGCTGTCCGACCAGCACGTCAACATCCTGTCGGCGGCCGTGCAGACCTCCCGGGACCGGGTGGCCACCTCACGCTTCACCTTCGAGATGGGCGACCCCAAGCACCTCGGCCACGTCCTGAAGGCGGTCCGGGGCGTGGAGGGCGTGTACGACGTGTACCGGGTGACCTCGGGACGCAGCCGCTCCTAGCCGCGCCCCGGCGGGGTGCACGGCGATTCCCAAGGAAAACGCTCGGCCGGGATATCCGGCCGAGCGTTTCGCGTGTGCGGCTGCGCGCGCGTTCAGCGCATTCGCCGAAGGCGTACCGTGTAGGTGACGGCCAGGAAAAGACCGGACCCGATGAGCAGCGCCCCCAAGGCGATGATCCATCCCGATTTCCCCGGCTCCGAAGAGAGATATCCGATGCCGGCCAGAGCCAGCAGGATACCCAGGGCGAGGCCCGAGAAATTAGCCCAGAGAGACTTCACGGCGACTCTCCTCCGGTCGGTTCTCTTTACGGAGTGCTGAAGACGGGCCACAGCTTCGGATTGCTGGACTTGGCCGTGGCAGGGGTCTGCGGACCGTACTTGACCACCCTGTTGGTGAAGGTGATCGTACCGCTCGGGCCGCAGACGGGGAGCTTCTTGGCGATGCAGGACTGCAGTACGACCTTGCCGGTCAGGGTGTAGCCGGCCCCGTTTCCGTTCGCGTACGGCTGGGTGAAGGCCATGTTGATGCCGAGGGCCTGTCCCTGCACGTTGTTGTGGCCGGACAAAGTTCCCGACGCGCTGACGAGGTTGCCCTTGCGGTCGCGCACGGTGGTGACCACGAAGTCGATTTCTCCGGTCCGGGTCGACTTGTAACCACCCCCGGGATAAAACTTGTAGAGCTTGCTGCTCGTCGTGTTCGCGGCGTATGCGGCCGGAGCCGTGAGGACGACTCCACTGGTGGCGGTGACGGCGGCCAGTGCGGCGGCGGTTATACCCCTGCGGATATGCATGTTCCCCTATTTCTTTATGCAGCCCGGCTCGATGGCCGGTGCTGTTCGGCGCGGCCTGGTCAAAGCCGCTGCACCGACCCTAAAGGGCGAGTCGCTTCTTGATCAACTTCGCGTCCCGGGGCGTGTGCGGGGTGACCGCACGCGAACCGGCCCCGGTCCGAACGGACCGGGGCCGGCACCACAGTGTCTTCGGTGAGGCTGCTCAGCCGCCGAACTCCTGGAGGCCCTTCAGCGCCTGCTCCAGGAGCGCCTGACGGCCCTCCAGCTCCCTCTGCAGCTTGTCCGCCTTGGCGTTGTTGCCCTGGGCGCGCGCCTGGTCGATCTGCGCCCGCAGCTTGTCCACGGCGGCCTGGAGCTGACCGGTCAGGCCCTCGGCACGCGCGCGTGCCTCCGGGTTCGTGCGGCGCCACTCGGCCTCCTCGGCCTCCTGGATCGCCCGCTCCACGGTGTGCATCCGGCCCTCGACCCTCGGCCGGGCGTCCCGCGGGACGTGCCCGATGGCCTCCCAGCGCTCGTTGATCGAGCGGAAGGCGGCCCGCGCGGTCTTCAGGTCGGTGATCGGCAGGAGCTTCTCGGCCTCCTCGGCCAGCTCCTCCTTCAGCTTCAGGTTCTCCGACTGCTCGGCGTCCCGCTCGGCGAACACCGAGCTGCGGGCGGCGAAGAACACGTCCTGGGCGCCGCGGAAGCGGTTCCACAGGTCGTCCTCGTGCTCGCGCTGGGCGCGGCCCGCGGCCTTCCACTCCGCCATCAGCTCGCGGTACCGGGCGGCCGTCGGACCCCAGTCCGTCGAACCGGACAGCGCCTCCGCCTCGGCGACCAGCCGCTCCTTGACCCGCCGAGCCTCCTCGCGCTGCGCGTCCAGCTGCGCGAAGTGCGCCTTGCGGCGCTTGGAGAACGCCGACCGGGCGTGCGAGAAGCGGTGCCACAGCTCGTCGTCGGACTTGCGGTCCAGCCGCGGCAGCCCCTTCCAGGTGTCCACCAGCGCCCGCAGCCGCTCACCGGCGGCCCGCCACTGGTCGGACTGCGCCAGCTGCTCGGCCTCGGCGACCAGGTCCTCCTTGGCCTTGCGGGCCTCGTCGGACTGCCTGGCCCGCTGCGCCTTGCGCTCCTCGCGGCGCGCATCGACGGTCGCGACGAGCTTGTCCAGCCGCTTGCGCAAGGCGTCCAGATCGCCGACCGCGTGGTGCGCGTCCACCTGTTCGCGCAGGTGGTCGATGGCGGCCTGGGCGTCCTTCGCCGACAGGTCGGTGGTCCGCACGCGCTTTTCGAGGAGGCCGATCTCGACAACCAGGCCCTCGTACTTGCGTTCGAAGTAGGCCAGCGCCTCCTCGGGGGAGCCGGCCTGCCAGGAACCGACGACCTTCTCGCCGTCGGCCGTACGCACGTACACGGTCCCCGTCTCGTCGACGCGGCCCCACGGGTCGCTGCTCACAGCGCCTCCTCCACATGATGCCTGCGGGGGGCCGCAGCACCCCCGGGCATCGTCCACAGTTTCGTCACGGCCAACATAGGCGACCGGCGGGTGGCCTGTCCGCATCCAGCACGACCGAAATTGCGAGGTCGGCCGCCGCGGACCCCGGGCCGGCGTCAGGACTTCGTCACCGTCGCCTTGTCGATCACCACGGTCGCGTTCGGTGCGGTGTTGCCCGTGGCCGGGTCCATCGGCTGCGCACCGGCGGCGGCGATCTTCTTCAGCACCTTCATCCCCGCCTCCGAGACGGTACCGAACGGCGTGTAGTCGGGCGGCAGCGGGCTGTCCTGGTACACCAGGAAGAACTGGCTGCTGCCGCTGTTGCGGCCCTGCTTGGTCTGCGCGTTGTACTGGTTGGCCATCGCCACGGTCCCCGCCGGATACGTGTCGCCCTTCAGGCTCTTGTCCTTCAGGTTCTCGTCCGGGATGGTGTAGCCCGGCCCGCCCGTCCCGGTGCCCGTCGGGTCGCCGCACTGGAGCACGTAGATCCCGCTGGTGACCAGGCGGTGGCACTTGGTGTGGTCGAAGAACCCCTTGCCCGCCAGGAAGTCGAACGAGTTGACCGTGTGCGGCGCCGCCGACGCCTTCAGCGCGATGTCGATGTCACCGCACGTCGTCGCCAGCTTCATCGTGTACTTCGCCGACGTGTCGATGGCCATCGCCGGCTCCTTCTTCCAGCTGAGCTTCTTCACCGAGCCGGCCGCCGGCTTCGCGCAGGGGTCCGACGCCTTGCTGGTCGGCGCGGCGCTCGGGCTGACCTCGCCGCCCGCGTTCGTCTTCTTGTCGTCGTCGCCCTTGAGCACATCGGTCGTGTACAGGGCGACACTGCCGATCACGACCACGCCCAGGACCGACGCGATCACGGAGTTGCGCAGGCGGGCCTTGCGCCGCGCCTCGGTGCGCCGCTGCTGCTGCCGCAAGAACTTCTCCCGGGCGAGCTGACGCCGCCGCTGCTCCTGGCTGACCACCGGGTTCTCTCCTCATGCCTGTCGTGTGTCGGGCGGTACGCGTGCGTCCTCGTGCTCCGACGGCTGCGTGTAGCCCCGTACCGTATATGGGTTCGCTGAGGAAACGGCAGCGCCGGTAGGCTCTGGGAGCAGCTGAAGCCGCCTGTAACCGACACAACGAAGGACGATCGTGCTCATTGCCGGGTTCCCCGCCGGGGCCTGGGGGACGAACTGCTACCTCGTCGCCCCCGCCGCCGGTGAGGAGTGCGTGATCATCGACCCCGGCCACCAGGCCGCCGAAGGCGTCGAGGAAACGCTGAAGAAGCATCGGCTCAAGCCCGTCGCCGTCGTCCTCACCCACGGCCACATCGACCACGTGGCCTCGGTCGTCCCCGTCTGCGGCGCGCACGAGGTACCGGCCTGGATCCACCCCGACGACCGGTACATGATGAGCGACCCGGAGAAGGCGCTCGGCCGTTCCATCGGCATGCCGCTGATGGGCGAGCTGACCGTGGGCGAGCCGGACGACGTCAGGGAGCTGACGGACGGCACGGCCCTGGAGCTGGCCGGTCTCACGTTCTCCGTCGCGCACGCGCCGGGCCATACCAAGGGGTCGGTGACCTTCCGGATGCCCGAGAGCGCCGACGTCCCGTCGGTGTTCTTCTCCGGGGATCTGCTGTTCGCCGGCTCCATCGGACGCACCGACCTGCCGGGCGGATCCATGGCGGACATGCTCCAGTCGCTGGCCCGCGTGTGCCTGCCGCTCGACGACTCCACCGTGGTGCTGTCCGGCCACGGCCCCCAGACGACCATCGGCCGGGAGCGCGCCACCAACCCCTATCTGCGGCAGGTGGCCGCCGGCCCGGGAAGCGTGGACGCTCCCCGACGAGGAATGTGACGAGAGACCTACGTTGAGCACTTTTCAGGCCCCCAAGGGCACCTACGACCTGATCCCGCCGGACTCGGCCGCCTACCTGGCGGTCCGCGAGGCCATCGCCGCCCCGCTGCGCAACTCCGGCTACGGCTACATCGAGACCCCCGGCTTCGAGAACGTCGAACTGTTCGCGCGCGGTGTCGGCGAGTCCACCGACATCGTCACCAAGGAGATGTACGCCTTCGAGACCAAGGGCGGCGACCGGCTCGCCCTGCGCCCCGAGGGCACCGCGTCCGTGCTGCGGGCGGCCCTGGAGGCCAACCTGCACAAGACGGGCAACCTCCCGGTCAAGCTCTGGTACTCCGGCTCCTACTACCGCTACGAGCGCCCCCAGAAGGGCCGTTACCGCCACTTCTCCCAGGTGGGCGCCGAGGCGATCGGCGCCGAGGACCCGGCGCTGGACGCCGAACTGATCATCCTGGCCGACCAGGCGTACCGCTCGCTGGGCCTGAGGAACTTCCGCATCCTGCTGAACAGCCTGGGCGACAAGGAGTGCCGCCCGGTGTACCGGACCGCGCTGCAGGACTTCCTGCGCGGCCTGGACCTGGACGAGGACACCCGCCGGCGCGTCGACATCAACCCGCTGCGGGTCCTGGACGACAAGCGCGACTCCGTCCGCAAGCAGCTCGACGGCGCCCCGCTGCTGCGGGACTATCTGTGCGACGCCTGCAAGGCGTACCACGAGGAGGTCCGCGAGCTGATCACCGCCGCGGGCGTCTCCTTCGAGGACGACCCCCGGCTGGTGCGCGGCCTGGACTACTACACCCGCACCACCTTCGAGTTCGTGCACGACGGTCTGGGCTCGCAGTCCGCGGTGGGCGGCGGCGGCCGGTACGACGGCCTGTCCGAGATGATCGGCGGCCCCGCGCTGCCGTCCGTCGGCTGGGCCCTGGGCGTCGACCGCACGGTCCTCGCGCTCCAGGCCGAGGGCGTGACGCTGGACCTGCCGACCGCGACGTCCGTGTACGCCGTCCCGCTCGGCGAGGAGGCCCGCCGGGTGCTGTTCGGCAAGGTCACCGAGTTGCGCAAGGTGGGCATCGCGGCCGACTTCGCCTACGGCGGCAAGGGGCTGAAGGGCGCCATGAAGAACGCCAACCGCTCCGGCGCCCGCTACGCGATCGTCGCCGGCGAGCGCGACCTCGCCGAGGGCCTCGTCCAGCTCAAGGACATGGAGTCCGGCGAGCAGACCGCGATCGGCGTCAACGAGATCGTGGCGGAACTGGAGTCCCGGCTCGGCTAGCCGCACGCGCGCGTAGGCGCCGGACGCTCCACGAGGGGCGTTCGGCGCCTTGCCGCGAAAGGGGCGGCCGGCTGACCGGAACCCGGCGGGGGCACCGGTCGTACGTAGATCCTTATGCGCAGCGAACGGTGCGCACCCAGGCACGTGCGGCACAATGACCCTGCCCGAAGATGGTCCGCCTCTCGACTGACGGAATCGGCGTGATGAGCAAGACGACAGTGAACGACGTCTCCGCAATGCCCGGTCCCAAGCGCGCCGCCGACGCCCCGCGCGCGGCCGGCGCCGGCCGCGCCCTCGCCATCCTGCTGGTGATCACCGGCGCGGCCGGACTGCTGGCCTCGTGGGTCATCACGATCGACAAGTTCAAGATCCTCGAAGCCAAGGTCGCGGGCACGACCTTCACCCCCGGATGCAGCCTCAACCCGGTGGTCTCCTGTGGCAGCGTCATGGAGAGCAAGCAGGCCGCCGCCTTCGGCTTCCCCAACCCGATGCTCGGGCTGGTCGCCTACGGCATCGTCGTCTGCGTCGGCATGAGCCTGCTGGCCCGCGCCCGGTTCCCGCGCTGGTACTGGCTCACGTTCAACTTCGGCACCCTGTTCGGTGTGGGCTTCTGCACCTGGCTGCAGTTCCAGTCCCTGTACCGGATCAACGCGCTGTGCCTGTGGTGCTCGCTGGCCTGGGTCGCCACGATCACCATGTTCTGGTACGTCACCTCGTTCAACATCCGCAACGCCTTCCTGCCGGCCCCGCGCCTGCTGCGGTCCTTCTTCGGCGAGTTCACCTGGGTCCTGCCGGTCGCGCACATCGGCATCGTCGGCATGCTGGTGCTGACCCGCTGGTGGGAGTTCTGGACCAGCTGACGGCCCCGACGGGATTGTCGGTGCGGTGTTCTAGGGTTTCAGCGTGGAACCCGACCTGTTCACCGCCGCAGCAGAAGAACGCCAGGAGAAGGATCCGGCGGGCAGCCCCCTGGCGGTGCGCATGCGCCCGCGCTCGCTCGACGAGGTCGTGGGCCAGCAGCATCTGCTGGCGCCCGGCTCACCCCTGCGCCGCCTGGTCGGCGAGGGCTCCGGCGGGCCCGCCGGGCCGTCCTCGGTGATCCTCTGGGGCCCGCCCGGCACCGGCAAGACCACCCTGGCGTACGTGGTGTCCAAGGCGACCGACAAGCGGTTCGTGGAACTGTCCGCGATCACCGCGGGCGTCAAGGAGGTCCGCGCGGTCATCGACGGCGCCCGCCGCGCCACCGGGGGCTACGGCAAGGAGACCGTCCTCTTCCTGGACGAGATCCACCGCTTCAGCAAGGCCCAGCAGGACTCCCTGCTGCCGGCCGTGGAGAACCGCTGGGTGACCCTGATCGCGGCCACCACGGAGAACCCCTACTTCTCGGTGATCTCCCCGCTGCTCTCCCGCTCCCTGCTGCTCACCCTCGAACCCCTCACCGACGACGACATCCGCGGCCTGCTGCGGCGGGCCCTCGCCGACGAACGCGGCCTGAAGAACGCCGTCACGCTCCCGGCGGAGACCGAGGAGCACCTGCTGCGCATCGCCGGCGGCGACGCCCGGCGCGCCCTGACCGCCCTGGAGGCCGCCGCCGGCGCCGCCCTGGACCAGGGCGAGAGCGAGATCGGCCTGCGGACGCTGGAGCAGACCGTCGACCGCGCCGCGGTGAAGTACGACCGCGACGGCGACCAGCACTACGACGTCGCCAGCGCCCTCATCAAGTCCATCCGCGGCTCCGACGTCGACGCCGCCCTGCACTACCTGGCCCGCATGATCGAGGCCGGCGAGGACCCCCGGTTCATCGCCCGCCGGCTGATGATCTCCGCCAGCGAGGACATCGGCCTCGCCGACCCCACCGCGCTGCCGACCGCGGTCGCCGCCGCCCAGGCCGTCGCCATGATCGGCTTCCCGGAGGCCGCCCTCACCCTCAGCCACGCCACCATCGCCCTGGCCCTCGCCCCCAAGTCCAACTCGGCGACCACCGCGATCGGCGCCGCCCTCGACGACGTGCGCAAGGGCCTGTCCGGCCCGGTGCCCCCGCACCTGCGCGACGGGCACTACAAGGGCGCCGCCAAGCTCGGCCACGCCCAGGGGTACGTCTACCCGCACGACCTGCCGGAGGGCATCGCCGAGCAGCAGTACGCCCCGGACGCCCTGAAGGACCGCGAGTACTACACCCCGGGCCGGCACGGCGCCGAGGCCAGATACGCGGACGCCGTCGAGTGGACCCGCAGACACCTCGGTCGCAAGCGGTCCTGAGCAGCCTGTAGACTGCTGCGAAGTGCCGAGTCCCGTGCTGTCAGAGCGGGACACCCGGCCGGAGACCCGGTTCCCCGTGGACCGGCTCCAGGAGCGTCGCGCACCGTCGAACGGTGTCGCGGGCAGCCCACCACCTCCCGTGCAGTCCCGGGACGGTCGGTGGGCCACTCGCGTGCTGCACGTATGTGCCCAGACCAGGGAAGCGGCTGCCCGGCAGGTCCCGCGCGGACCCGACGGGTTTTCCCGGCTGCGGATGCGACCTCCCTAATCCTGACGAGCCGGAATCTAGGAAATGAGATAACTGTGGCGAACCAGTCCCGCCCCAAGGTCAAGAAGTCGCGTGCCCTCGGCATCGCGCTGACCCCGAAGGCCGTCAAGTACTTCGAGGCCCGCCCCTACCCGCCGGGTGAGCACGGCCGCGGCCGCAAGCAGAACTCGGACTACAAGGTCCGTCTGCTGGAGAAGCAGCGCCTGCGCGCTCAGTACGACATCTCCGAGCGCCAGCTGGTGCGCGCCTACGAGCGTGCCTCCAAGGTCCAGGGCAAGACCGGTGAGGCCCTGATCGTGGAGCTGGAGCGCCGCCTCGACGCGCTGGTCCTGCGTTCGGGCATCGCCCGCACGATCTACCAGGCCCGCCAGATGGTCGTCCACGGCCACATCCAGGTCAACGGCCAGAAGGTCGACAAGCCGTCCTTCCGTGTCCGTCCGGACGACGTCGTGCAGGTCCGCGACCGCTCCAAGGACAAGACGCTGTTCCAGATCGCCCGTGAGGGTGGCTTCGCCCCCGACGGCGAGACCCCGCGCTACCTCCAGGTGAACCTCAGGGCCCTGGCGTTCCGCCTGGACCGCGAGCCGAACCGCAAGGAGATCCCGGTGATCTGCGACGAGCAGCTCGTCGTCGAGTACTACGCCCGCTGACCCCGGTCGCGGCCCAGTCCTCAGCCCGCCGTCTCCCCGCCCTTCCGGGTGGGTGAGGCGGCGGGTTCGCGCTGTCCGGGGCCGGTGTCCGGGAGCGGACCGCGCGGCGCCGGCAGGGCGTCCAGCGCCCCCGGCTCCCGCTGCCGCAGCGCCCGGGCCACCGCCGCCTCCCGGTCCAGCCCGGCGCCCTCCCGCACGCACTCGGCGTACCGCGCGTCGCCGAGCGCCCGCCGCGCGGCGGCCTCGCACCGCTCGTGCGGCGCGTTGTAGTACGCCGAACCGAACAGCGGCAGCCCCACCGAGGGCCACAGCCGCCCGGCGGCGCCCTGGAGCACCGCCGCCTCCACCGGATCGCCCTGCGCCACCGTCACCAGCGCCAGCAACTCGATGACGAGCACCGAGCCCAGCAGATCCCGGAACGCGTGCGCGTCGGCCAGCGCGCGGGCCAGCAGCTCCCGCGAGCCCGCCGGGTCCCCGTCGGCCCAGGCCGCGTACGCCAGCACATACAGCGCGTACGAGCGCGCCCATCGCTCCCCGTGGTCCTCGCAGAGCCGGCGCACCTCCTCGCACAGCCGCACCGCGTCCGGCAGGTCGCCCCGGAACGCCCGGGCCATCGCCAGCTCGACCCGGCCCATCAGGACGTTGCTGTTCAGCTCGCCGGCCGTCTGGTAGCGCTCCAGCGCCGAGCGCAGCAGCGTTTCCGCACCGGCCATGTCGTCCGTGACCAGCGCCAGACAGCCCATGCGGTGCTCGGCGTACGCCACCGCCACCGGATCGCCCGCCCGCTCCGCCCGCGCGCGGCACGTCCGCAGCACGCGCAGCGCCGGCTCGGTGTCGCCCTGGAGGACCGCCACGTAGCCCAGCACCCACAGCGCCTTCAGCCGGGCCCGCTCGTACCCCGACTCCGGCTCCAGGCTGCGCTCCAGCCAGCGCCGCCCCTCCGACAGCCGCCCGCACCCCACCCAGCAGAACCACAGCGAACCCGCCAGCTGCTGGCCGAGGTGCGCCTCGCCCGGCCCGGTCAGACAGCACTCCAGCGCGGCCCGCAGATTCGGCAGCTCCACGTCCACGCGCGCGGCCACCTCCCGCTGCCGGGGCGTGAACCACTCCAGCTCGCACCAGGCGGCCAGGCCCAGGTACCAGTCCCGGTGCCGTCTGCGCAGCCGGTCCGCGTCCCCGGCCGCCGCCAGCCACTCGGCGCCGTACTCCCGGACGGTGTCCAGCATCCGGTAGCGCGGGCCCACCGGGGTCACCTCGCGGGCTACGACCGACTGGGCCAGCAGCTCCGACAGCACGTCCAGCACGTCCTCGGCGGGCAGCCCCGCCCCGCCGCACACGTACTCGGCCGCCTCCAGGTCGAAGGACCCCGCGAACACCGACAGCCGCGCCCACAGCAGCCGTTCGGCCGGGGTGCACAGCTCGTGACTCCAGCCGATCGCGGTGCGCAGCGTCCGGTGCCGGGGCAGGGCGTCGCGGGCACCGCCGGTCAGCAGCCGGAACCGGTCGCCGAGACGTTGCAGCAACTGCGCCGGGGACAGCGCGCGCAGTCGGCCGGCGGCGAGCTCCAGCGCCAGTGGGATCCCCTCCAGCCGGCGGCACAGCTCCCGGACCTCGGGGCCGTCGGCCACCGGCACCCCGTGCGCCCGGGCCCGGTCGGTGAACAGCTCCACCGCCTCCTCGGCTCCGAGCGGCGCCAGCGGGAACAGCCGCTCGCCCGCCAGACCCAGAGGGCGCCGGCCCACGGCCAGCACCCGCAGCTCCGGCAGCCCGCGCAGCAGCCGGGCGACCAGGTGCGCGCAGGACGCCGTCAGATGCTCGAACCCGTCCAGCACCAGCAGCGTCCGCCGGCCCGCCAACTGCTCCAGCAGCGCCTGTCGGGGCAACCGGGTGGTGTGGTCGGTCAGCCCCAGCGCCTCCACCACCGCGTACTCCACGAACTGCGGATCGCGCACCTCGGCCAGCTCCGCCCGGCCCCAGCCCGCACCGCCCGCCGGCTCACCGGCCGCCCACCGCGCCGCCGCCCGCACCGCCAGCCGGGACTTGCCGACCCCGCCCATCCCGGTGAGGGTCACCAGCCGGGCGCGGCCGAGGGCCGCCGTCAGCTCGGCCAGCTCCGCCGAGCGCCCGACGAAAGCGGTGAGTTCGAGGGGCGGGGCGCCACCCGCCCAGGGGCCGGGACCATGAGGATCTCGCATGGGACACGGAGCGTACTGAACCGTGTTCACTGCGTACAATCACCCGGCGCGAGTGCGCCCGTCCCACCGGGGAATCCGGTACGGAGCCGCGGCCCCGGCGCGATAGGCTCGGGGCACGACTTTTCCGATGCTCAGGCACGTTTCAGGGAGCGGGTGCGCACAGTGTCCGGTACAGAGGTGGCCGGGATCCTGGTGGCCGTCTTCTGGGCGATCCTGGTCTCCTTCCTCGCGGTCGCGCTGGCGAGGCTGGCCCAGACGCTCAAGGCGACCACCAAGCTCGTCGCGGACGTGACCGACCAGGCCGTCCCGCTGCTCGCCGACGCCTCCCAGGCGGTGCGCTCCGCGCAGACCCAGATCGACCGGGTCGACGCGATCGCCTCCGACGTCCAGGAGGTCACCTCCAACGCCTCCGCGCTGTCGACCACCGTCGCCTCCACCTTCGGCGGCCCGCTGGTCAAGGTCGCGGCCTTCGGCTACGGCGTCCGCCGGGCGCTGGGCGGCCGCAAGGGGGAGGACGTGCCCGCCAAGTCGGCCCGGCGTACCGTGATCGTGGGCCGGACGGTCCCCGCCGCACGACGCAAGCGGAAGTAAGGACTGAGACCGAGCGATGTTCCGCCGTACGTTCTGGTTCTCCACCGGTGTCGCCGCCGGTGTGTGGGCCACCACCAAGGTCAACCGCAAGATCAGGCAGCTGACCCCGGAGAGCCTGGCCGCCACCGCGGCGAACAAGGCCCTGGAGACCGGTCAGCGCCTGAAGGACCGCGCGGTCGGCTTCGCGTTCGACGTCCGCGACAACATGGCCCGGCGGGAGGCCGAGCTGGAGGAGGCCCTCGGCATCCACGAGGACCCCGAGCTCCCCGCGCCCCGGCGGTACACCGCCATCGAGAACGACCACAGCGACAACCGCAGCACACCGAAGTACATCGAAGCCCCGATGTACTCGTACAACCGGAATGAGGACCACTGATGGAGTCGGCCGAGATTCGCCGCCGCTGGCTGAGCTTCTTCGAGGAGCGCGGGCACACCGTCGTCCCTTCGGCGTCGCTCATCGCGGACGACCCGACTCTGCTCCTCGTCCCCGCCGGCATGGTGCCCTTCAAGCCCTACTTCCTGGGTGAGGTCAAGCCGCCGTTCCCGCGCGCCACCAGCGTGCAGAAGTGCGTGCGCACGCCCGACATCGAAGAGGTCGGCAAGACCACGCGGCACGGCACGTTCTTCCAGATGTGCGGCAACTTCTCCTTCGGCGACTACTTCAAGGAAGGCGCCATCAAGCTCGCCTGGGAGCTGCTGACCTCGCCCCGGGACAAGGGCGGTTACGGCCTCGACCCCGAGCGCCTGTGGATCACCGTCTACCAGGACGACGACGAGGCGGAGCGGATCTGGCACGAGGTCGTCGGCGTGCCCAAGGAGCGCATCCAGCGCCTGGGCATGAAGGACAACTTCTGGTCCATGGGCGTGCCCGGCCCGTGCGGCCCCTGCTCCGAGATCAACTACGACCGCGGCCCCGAGTTCGGCGTCGAGGGCGGCCCCGCCGTCAACGACGAGCGGTACGTGGAGATCTGGAACCTCGTCTTCATGCAGTACGAGCGGGGCGAGGGCATCGGCAAGGACAACTTCGAGATCCTCGGGGACCTGCCGAGCAAGAACATCGACACGGGCCTCGGCCTGGAGCGGCTCGCCATGATTCTGCAGGGCGTGCAGAACATGTACGAGATCGACACCTCCATGGCCGTCATCGACAAGGCCACCGAGCTGACCGGCGTGCGCTACGGCGACGCCCACGACTCGGACGTGTCCCTGCGCGTGGTCACCGACCACATGCGCACCGCCACCATGCTCATCGGCGACGGCGTCACCCCCGGCAACGAGGGCCGCGGCTACGTCCTGCGCCGCATCATGCGCCGCGCCATCCGCAACATGCGGCTGCTCGGCGCCACCGGTCCGGTCGTCAAGGACCTGATCGACACCGTGATCGGCATGATGGGGCAGCAGTACCCGGAGCTGATCACCGACCGCGAGCGCATCGAGAAGGTCGCCCTCGCCGAGGAGAACGCCTTCCTCAAGACGCTGAAGGCCGGCACCAACATCCTGGACACCGCCGTCACCGAGACCAAGGCCTCCGGCGGCACCGTCCTCTCCGGCGACAAGGCGTTCCTGCTCCACGACACCTGGGGCTTCCCGATCGACCTCACCCTGGAGATGGCCGCCGAGCAGGGCCTGACCGTGGACGAGGAGGGCTTCCGCCGCCTGATGAAGGAGCAGCGGGAGCGCGCCAAGGCCGACGCCCAGGCCAAGAAGACCGGCCACGCCGACCTGGGCGCCTACCGCGAGATCGCCGACAGCGCCGGCGAGACCGACTTCATCGGCTACACCGACACCGAGGGCGAGTCCACGATCGTCGGCATCCTGGTCGACGGCGCCTCCTCCCCGGCCGCCACCGAGGGCGACGAGGTCGAGATCGTCCTGGACCGCACCCCGTTCTACGCCGAGGGCGGCGGCCAGATCGGCGACACCGGCCGCATCAAGGTGGACTCCGGTGCCGTCATCGAGGTCCGCGACTGCCAGAAGCCGGTCCCGGGCGTGTACGTCCACAAGGGCGTCGTCCAGGTCGGTGAGGTGACCGTCGGCGCCAAGGCCCACGCCTCGATCGACGTCCGCCGCCGCAAGGCCATCGCCCGCGCCCACTCGGCCACCCACCTGACCCACCAGGCCCTGCGCGACGCTCTCGGCCCGACGGCCGCCCAGGCCGGTTCGGAGAACCAGCCCGGCCGCTTCCGCTTCGACTTCGGGTCCCCGTCCGCCGTTCCGACGGCCGTGATGACCGACGTCGAGCAGAAGATCAACGAGGTGCTCGCCCGCGACCTGGACGTGCACGCCGAGGTCATGGCCATCGACGAGGCCAAGAAGCAGGGCGCCATCGCCGAGTTCGGCGAGAAGTACGGCGAGCGGGTGCGCGTCGTGACCATCGGCGACTTCTCCAAGGAGCTGTGCGGCGGCACGCACGTGCACAACACCGCCCAGCTGGGCCTGGTGAAGCTGCTCGGCGAGTCCTCCATCGGCTCCGGTGTGCGCCGTATCGAGGCCCTGGTGGGCGTGGACGCCTACACCTTCCTCGCCCGTGAGCACACGGTCGTCAACCAGCTGACCGAGCTGCTCAAGGGCCGCGCGGAGGAGCTGCCCGAGAAGGTCTCCGCCATGCTCGGCAAGCTGAAGGACGCCGAGAAGGAGATCGAGCGGTTCCGCGCCGAGAAGGTCCTCCAGGCCGCCGCCGGCCTCGCCGAGTCCGCCAAGGACGTGCGCGGTGTCGCCGTGGTCACCGGTCAGGTGCCGGACGGCACGACGCCCGACGACCTGCGCAAGCTGGTCCTGGACGTGCGTGGCCGCATCCAGGGCGGCCGGGCCGCCGTGGTGGCGCTGTTCACCGTCAACAACGGCAAGCCGCTGACGGTCATCGCCACCAACGACGCCGCCCGCGACCGCGGCCTCAAGGCCGGTGACCTGGTCCGTACGGCCGCCAAGACCCTCGGCGGCGGCGGTGGCGGCAAGCCGGACGTGGCCCAGGGCGGCGGTCAGAACCCGGCCGCCGTCGGCGAGGCCGTCGAGGCCGTCGAGCGGCTCGTCGCCGAGACCGCCAAGTAGGGAACGGTCGAAGCAGATGCGCAGAGGACGTCGGCTCGCGATCGACGTCGGGGACGCCCGGATCGGGGTCGCCTCGTGCGACCCCGACGGGATCCTCGCCACCCCGGTGGAGACCGTCCCCGGCCGGGACGTCCCCGCCGCCCACCGCCGCCTTGGTCAACTGGTGGAGGAGTACGAACCGATCGAGGTCGTCGTCGGCCTCCCTCGCTCCCTCAAGGGGGGCGAGGGCCCGGCCGCGGTCAAGGTCCGCGCCTTCGCGCAGGAACTGGCCAGGGGGATCCAGCCGGTGCCGGTGCGCCTGCTGGACGAGCGGATGACGACCGTGACGGCCGGCCAGGGACTGCGCGCCTCCGGCGTGAAGTCCAAGAAGGGCCGTTCGGTCATCGACCAGGCGGCGGCCGTCATCATCCTGCAGCAGGCCCTGGAATCCGAACGGGTGTCAGGTAAACCACCCGGTGAGGGCGTCGAGGTGGTCATCTGATCGCGATACGGTAACGTTCCGCGCGATGCGCCGGTGTTCGAACAGCCGGGGCACAGCAAGAGGCGGAACGGGATCCGGCCGACGGGCCGCGGGACCGTAGGCCTCGCGGCTCTAGGGGATCGATGACTGAGTATGGCCGGGGCCAAGGCTCCGAACCGTGGAATCCGGAGGACCCGTTGTACGGGGACGGCGGATGGGGCGGACAGCAGGCCCAGGAGGGCTCGCAGTCGCCGTACGGCGGCCGGCCGCAGCACCATCCGCAGGCGCCGCAGTACGGCGACTGGAGCCAGGAGCCGCAGCAGCCCGGACACGAGGGACAGCAGCACCCGCACCACGACGGCCGGCCGTACGACCAGCAGCTCGCCGGCCACACTCAGCACCAGTTCCACCAGGGCGGCTGGGACGCGACCGGCACCCACGGCCAGGTGCCCTACGCCGCCGACCCCGGCGATCCCTACGGTCAGCAGCCCGTGGCCTACGGCGGGGAGCAGCCCGACCTCTACGGCACCGAGGACGCCTACCCGCCGCCGGAGCCGCCCGGCCGCAGACGCCCCGAGCCCGGCCCGGAAGCGGAGGCGGCCGACGACGAGGAGCACGCCCCGGCGGTGGCCGGCGGCGGCGCGGGCGACGACGGGGAGCACGGGCTCCCGAGCCGGCGGGAGCGGCGCGGCAAGGGCCGGGGACCGGCCAAGAGCAAGAAGCGGCGCACCGGCTGCGCCTGCATGGTCGTCGTCCTGGTGTTCGGCGGCGGCCTCGGCGGAGTCGGGTATTTCGGGTACCAGTTCTACCAAAATCGTTTCGGCACGGCTCCGGACTACGCGGGCGACGGCAGCGGCGAGACGGTCACCGTCGAGATCCCCAAGGGCGCGGGCGGCTGGGAGATCGGCCGCCGCCTGAAGGAGGCCGGGGTGGTCAAGAGCGCCGAGGCGTTCGTCCACGCCCAGACCAACACCCCGGGCGCCGACGGCATCCAGGCCGGTGCCTATCTCCTGAAGAAGGAGATGTCCGCCGCCAGCGCCGTCCGGCTGATGCTGGACCCGCGCAGCCAGAACAACGTGGTCGTCACCCCCGGTGAGCGCAACTCGGGCGTCTACGCGGCCATCGACAAGAAGCTGGAACTGTCCTCGGGCACGACCAAGAAGGTCGCCGAGAAGCAGTACAAGGACTTCGGCCTGCCGGCGTGGGCGCAGAACCACGCCGACGTCAAGGACCCGCTGGAGGGCTTCCTCTTCCCCGGCACCTATCCGGCCGCCAAGGGCATGAAGCCGGAGGCCATCCTGCAGCAGATGGTCAGCCAGGCCAAGCAGAAGTACGCCGCCTACGGCCTGAACGAGAAGGCCAGGGAATTCGACCTGGGCAGCGCGTACGAGCTGGTCACGGTCGCGAGCCTGGTCCAGGCCGAGGGCAAGACCCACGACGACTTCCGCAAGATGGCCGAGGTGGTCTACAACCGCCTCAAGCCCGACAACACCGAGACCAACCGCAAGCTGCAGTTCGACTCGACGTACAACTACCTCCTCGGCAAGAGCAACATCCACATCTCCGAGGAGGAGATCAACAGCAACCCGAGCCCGTACAACACGTACAAGCACCCGGGGCTTCCGCCCGGCCCGATCGGCAACCCCGGCGAGGACGCGCTGAAGGCGATGCTGAACCCGACGCACGACGGCTGGGTCTACTTCGTGGCGACCGACGGCATGAGCAACACCGAGTTCGCCAAGACGTACGCGGAATTCCTAGAGCTCAAGGACAAGTTCAATGCCAACACGGGCAACTGACGGCCGCCGCGCCGCCGTGCTCGGCTCTCCGATCGCCCACTCCCTCTCCCCGGTGCTGCACCGGGCGGCGTACGAAGCGGCCGGGCTCACCGGCTGGTCGTACGACAGTTTCGACGTCGACGAGGCCGCGCTGCCCGGCTTCCTGGACCGGCTCGGGCCCGAGTGGGCCGGGCTGTCGCTGACCATGCCGCTGAAGCGGGCCGTCATCGGGCTGCTGGACGAGGTCAGTGACACCGCGGCCTCGGTCGACGCGGTCAACACGCTGGTCTTCACCGAGGACGGACGCCGGGTCGGCGACAACACCGACATCCCGGGCATGGTGGCCGCCCTGGGCGAGCACGGCATCGAGGAGGTCGGCTCCGCCGCGATCCTGGGCGCCGGTGCCACCGCCTCCTCCGCGCTCGCCGCGCTGGCCCGGATCTGCACCGGGGAGGTCGTCGCCTACGTCCGCAGCGAGGCCCGCGCCGCCGAGATGCGGCAGTGGGGCGAACGGCTCGGCATGGACGTCCGCACGGCGGACTGGGCCGACGCCGCCCAGGCGCTGAGCGCCCCGCTGGTGATCGCCACCACGCCCGCCGGGACGACCGACGCCCTCGCCACCGCCGTACCCGAACGCCCCGCCGTCCTCTTCGACGTACTCTACGACCCCTGGCCCACCGAACTGGCGGCCCGCTGGTCCATGTTCGGCGGCGCCGTGGTCGGCGGCCTCGACCTGCTGGTGCACCAGGCCGTGCTCCAGTTCGAGCAGATGACCGGGCAGACCCCGGGCCCGCTGGACGCCATGCGGCAGGCCGGGGAGAAGGCACTCGCCGGCCGCTGACGCTCCCGCGGGGCGTCCGTCTGCTGGACCGGCGGCCGCACGACCCCGCGGACGTGGGAGGATCGGAGGTGGCGTGCCGGGGTCGCGCACCCGGTGACGCCGTCGCCGTGCGCGAGGACGCGTACGCCGGGCAGTACCGGGCGCGAGCACTGAGGAGCATCGTTGAGCAGGCTGCGTTGGCTGACCGCGGGGGAATCGCACGGTCCCGCACTTGTCGCGACGCT